>CAZZWE010000125.1:0-13253 GCA_964657675.1 uncultured Steroidobacteraceae bacterium | reverse complement strand
TAGGTAGCCGTCGCACATCCCATGCCGATCAGCCAGTCGCCCTCCCGACGCGCGCGCGGCTCGGCCTTGCGCGCACTCCAGCCGAAGCGCTGTGCGCCGGCGCGATACGCCTCCTCGATGTGACGGGAAGAGAATGGTGCGCCCGAGGTGGGATCTTTATCAGGCTCGTTGCGCAACCGCAGCTCGATGGGATCCATCTTCAAGAGATGCGCCAATTCATCCACCGCACATTCCAATGCGAAGGTACCCACGGATTCCCCCGGTGCCCGCATGAAGGTGTTGGCCAGCATGTCCATCGCCGCGGTTTCCACGTCCAATCTGAAACTGCGCGAGGCGTAGGCCGATTTGGCCGGGAGAATAAACGGCTCAGGCATATTGTTGTGTCTTCCCATCGGCACCACGCCTGTCTGAATGAGCGCTTCGAAGCGGCCCTCCCGATCCGCACCGATGGCAACGCGCTGCTCGGTCAGTGTCCGGCCACCGACCAAGCGATAGACGCCTTCCCTCGACAGCACCATGCGGACAGGTCGTCCGGCAAGCTTGGAGGCGGCGGCGGCCAGAACGTGGTGTTGCCACAAAGTTTTTCCGCCGAATCCACCGCCGACGAACGGCGAAGTGACATACACCTGCTTCTCGTCAATCTCAAACACCTGCGCGAGCGTCCAGGCAACATGAGTCACGCACTGGGACGCATCGTGCACTCGCAGAGTGTCGTTTTCCCAACCCACCGTCACCGCATGCAGTTCGATGGCGTTATGGTTGTGCCGCGGCGTGTGATAGAGCGAGTCGATCTTGAACGGCGCCGCGGCGAGGCGCGCTTCCGCATCGCCAATCTCGAGCAACAGCGGCTGGCCTTGAAAGTTACCCGGCTTCGTTTGCTGTCTAGCGCTGGCGAATACCGTTTGCGCAACCTCACTGTCGTACGTGCATCGGATCAGCGATTTCGCGTGGTCGGCCTGCTCTTGCGTGTCCGCAAGTACGACAGCAATGGGCTGACCGTTCCAATGGATCTCATCGTCCTGCATCACAGGCAGGCTGTCGCCCGCGGCCGCTTTAGAGGCGGTCATGAACGCAGGGGGCGGCTTGAGCCGCGGCGCATTGTGATGGGTCATCACCAGTCGTACCCCGGCACTCGCCTGCGCTGCAGCCGTCTCGATCGACGAAATTCGTCCGCGCGCCACGGTACTGTAGGCGATCGCGGCGTACAGCATGCCCTGCATCGCAACTTCGGCCGCGAACGGCGCGGTCCCGGTCACCTTGAGCGGTCCGTCGATGCGCGATACCGCAGTGCCGATCAATCCGCCTTCCCGGCCAATCAGCGGATCCGGTTTGCCGCCGGGCAACCACGATTCAGGGGCAAGCTCCACGGCTTTTTTCACCACAGTCTGCACAGCGGTGCTGATAATGCTCATGCGCGTTCTCCCGCAAGTTCGCCGAGAACGGCGACCACCGTGCGTTTGGTCAGCTCTACTTTGAAAGCGTTGTGGCTCAAGGGCTGAGCCGCCGCGAGTTCTTCCGTAACCGCGGCACGAAAATTTTCCTGTGATGCAGGCTGCCCGCGCAGCATCGCTTCGAGTTTGCTGGCACGCCAGGGTTTATGAGCGACGCCGCCCAGTGCCACTCGAATGTCTTTGATAATGCCGCCTTCCACCTGCAGGGCGCCGGCCACAGACACCAACGCGAAGGCATAACTTGAGCGATCCCGCACCTTTCGATACGTGGATAATCTCGCGGCGGGTGAGGCCGGGATCTCCACCGCGGTGATGAGTTCGCCGCGGGCCAGCGTGGTATCCAGTTGCGGATCTTCTCCCGGCAATCGATGCAGATCCGTCAAACGGACGGTCCGATCTCCCTTGGCACTCGTGACGTGCACGATGGCCTCGAGTGCTGCCAGTGCAACACACAGGTCGGACGGATGAGTGGCGACGCAGGCGGAGGAGGCTCCCAGAATGGCGTGGTTACGATTGAATCCCCCGATTGCGTCGCACCCCTGTCCGGGGTTGCGTTTGTTGCATCGGGAGCCATCGTCATCATAGAAATACGTGCAGCGCGTCCGCTGCAATAGGTTGCCGCCCACCGTCGCCATGTTGCGGATCTGAGCCGATGCGCCGGCCAAGATGGCACGCGCCAGCACGGGAAAACCGGTTCGGACGGCCAGGTGTTCAGCGACCGCGGTATTGCGGGCCCCCGCGCCAATCAGCAGAGTGCCGTTTTCTTGTTGGGTGATGGTATTGGAAAGCCCGGTAATGTCCACCAGCACCGCGGGTCGTTCCAGCGTCTCTCGCATCAGATCCACGAGGTTGGTGCCGCCGCCTAGATACTTTGCGCTTTCGTGGCCACCAGTGACGAGAGCATCGGCCACCGTCGTGGCACGAACGTAGGTGAACGGCGTCATTGCGCACCGCGTTGGCTGTAGGAGGTAATTGCATCGACGATGCCGTTATAGGCACCGCACCGGCAGAGGTTGCCGCTCATGCGCTCGCGCAGTTCGTCGTGGGTGAGGGCCAGATGGGTATCGGCCAAGTTGGACGTCACGTGACTGGGTACCCCTCGTTTGAGCTCCTTGAGCATTCCGATGGCCGAACATATTTGACCCGGCGTGCAATATCCGCATTGAAACCCGTCGTGATCGATGAACAGTTGCTGCAGCGGATGCAGGTCGTCGTCAGCCGCAAGCCCCTCGATCGTCGTGACGGAGCGGCCTTCGTACTGCACGGCGAGAGCCATACAACCGAGCACCCGTTCGCCATCCACGAGGACGGTACAAGCACCACACGCGCCTTGGTTGCAGCCCTTTTTCGTGCCGTGTAGTGACAATTGCTCGCGCAACAAGTCCAAGAGCGAAACCCTCGGGTCACGAGGTGTCTCGATAGCAGATCCATTAATGTTGATCGGCATGGCTGGCTTCCTGAAGGGGATTCGCCACTGTAACGCGCGCTTACCCATCTCAAAACACGCTTGATCGCAATTGAAAGTAAGACTAGCTGACATCCGGCTGTCATCATTTGCCCCGATATTCCCCATTGGGAACAGCGCTTACGCGTAGTTTCGCGACTGACCCCTACAAAAAAGCGCTCCCTTGACCTACAAAGCCACTACGGCGCCAGACTTACGGTAGCGCCAAATTAATCAGAAGGACGATGACATGAGTTTGATTAGCTTTCTTGAAGATGCCGGTGAGAAGCTGCTCGGCGGTGCAAAACCTGCTGCCGCTTCCGCCCCCAGCGCGCCTCAACCAACGGTCGAGCAATTGAATGCCACCGCCGGCACTGCGATCGCCAACTACATCACGTCGCAGAATCTAACCGCGCAGAACCTTAAGGTGTCCTATGACGGCGCCTCCAAGACCGTCACCGTGTCGGGCATCGCGCCCGATCAAGCCACCAAGGAAAAAATCGTCCTGTGCTGCGGTAACGTTCACTCGGTAGCAAAGGTGGACGATCAACTGACCGTGGCTCAAAGCGCCTCGCCGCCGGCGACCTTGTACGAGGTGAAGTCCGGCGATACGCTGTCGAAGATCGCCAAGACGGTGTATGGGGATGCAAACAGCTATCAGAAGATTTTCGACGCGAACAAACCCATGCTCAAGGATCCGAATAAAATTTATCCCGGGCAGCAACTGCGTATTCCTCCGAAAACATAAAGGAACTATTTATGGGACTCATGGATGTCTTGAAACAATACTCGCAGCCGGGATCGCAACCCAGCGGCGATGTGTTTGGTCATTTCGACTCGGTCGCACAACAGGCGAGCCCATCGCACCTCGGCGGCGGCATCGCGGCGGCATTGCGCTCCGACGCTACACCCGCCTTCGGCCAGACTATTGGAAATCTATTCGGCCAGTCCAATCCGGAACAGAAAGCCGGGCTGCTCAATGAAATTGTTCAAGCACTGGGGCCAACCGTAGCCGCCACCGCGGGTGGAGGGATCTTGGGCCGCATTTTGGGAGGCGGTGGCGCGGCGGCCGCGCCGATTACGCCAACGCAAGCCGCTCAAGTATCGCCGACGGACCTGAGTACCTTGGCCGCCAAGGCACAACAGCAGGACGGTTCCATCGTTGACCGTTTGGGGAATTTTTACGCTCAGCATCCGACACTGGTTAAAACCCTAGGCGTCGCCGCACTCGGGGCCGTGATGTCGCACATGAGCCAACAACAGCACGCTTAAATCCCGCCGGCAGCCGCACGGATGCGGCTCCCTGCGTCAGCAATGACCGACACGGCATTGCGCCTCTGATACCGCTCCGCGCGCTAGAAACCTGTTTCGCAGTTCTTTGTAATCAGGCAGCCTGCTTGCTGGATACTGATGAGTTAAAACGATGAGAGGCATCCGGGTTAGCGCCGAATTTTCAACCGGCAGAGTCATCACTGGGTCCATCCGTGCGTGACTTTTACATGCGGCATAAAGGCTTAAGTTGGACCCTGGGTTCAGTCGCTACCCTCTTGCTGGCATTGATCATTTTTCTTGCGTTGTTCGACTGGAATTGGGCGCGCGGCCCCATTGCTCGCATGATCACGGCCAAGACGGGCCGCCCTGCCTCTATCGACGGCAATTTGAAGGTCCATTTGTTTTCGTGGACACCCAGTGCCGATGTTGAAGGACTGCATATTGGTAATCCGGATTGGGCCAAGCAACCGCTCATGTTTGGCGCGCAGCACATTGATGTCAGTGTCAGCCTGGGGCGATTGCTGCGCGGCCAAATCGTTCTTCCGAAAGTCGAGATCATCAGTCCGGTCGTGAACTTGGAGCGCGACGCCAAGGGACGCGCGAGTTGGGAATTCACGGACCCCAAAGGCACTCCGCCGGACACCGGAGGCAAGCCGACGAAAATACCATCGGTGCGCTTGCTGGTGATCAAGGACGGCAAGGTCGATGTGGTCGATCTGGTCAAGAAATTGACCCTGGCGGGTACGCTCAACGCGGGTGAGCAGGCTGGCAAAGGCGACAGAAGTGCTTTTCAGTTGCGCCTGACCGGATTATTGAACGCCAAGCCGCTCAAAGTGCAGTTCGATGGCGGACCGCTGCTCAATCTCAATCCAAGCACCCCGTATGATTTCACGGTCGGTATCGTCGCCTCGACCATTCATGTCGACGCAACGGTTTCGATCACCAAGCCATTCGACCTGGGTGCGTTCACCGCGAAACTGCACTTGGAAGGCCACGATTTGGCCGATGCCTATTACCTGACCGGTTTGGCGCTGCCCAACACCGCGCCGTACGACATCTCCGGAAACGTGCACCGCAGTGGCAGCGATTTCCAGATCGATCAACTTCAAGGGCGCATCGGCGGCAGCGATATCTCCGGAACCTTGGGCGTGAACTCCGATAAGCCGCGGCTCGTGTTGACGGCGAAGTTGGTTTCCAAAAATCTCGACATCAAGGATCTCGCGCCCTCGTTGGGCGTGCAGCCGGCTCCGACCGCGCCGGTGGCGCCTGCCGGCAACCCCAAGGAGGCCAAAGCCGCAGCCAAGGCCGCCAAGGCTGACAAGAAGGACGAGAAGCTGTTGCCGGATGCCGATCTGCAATTGAATCGCGTCCGCGGCATGGATGCCGACTTCACCTATCACGCTCAAACAGTGACAGCCCCAAAGCTGCCGATGAAAGAGGTGGCATTTCACATTCTGCTCGTCGACGGCGATTTGAAGATCGATCCGCTGTCGTTCGTGTTGGATCAGGGCACCATTTCGGGCGCGGTTGATATCAACGCGCGACGCAACATTCCCGAGACCTCGATTGATATGCACGTCGAGCACATCGATTTGAGTCAGTTCAAATCGGCGAAAGCCACGACGGCGCCGCTCACCGGTGAACTACACGGCCGCCTCAGGGTGCACGGCTTTGGTTCTTCGGTGGCCAAAATGGCTTCCACCGCCGACGGTAATTTGGGGATAGCAATTCCCCATGGTGAGGTCAGCAGCGTGCTCGCCGAACTCACCGGCATCAATGTGCTCAAAGGTCTGGGATTGCTGTTCACCAAGGACAATACCAAGACTGAGATTCGCTGCGGCGTCATTGACTTCGAGGCCAACAAGGGCCAAATGACCGGCAAGACCTTTTTCGTCGACACGACCAATGTATTGATCACCGGTCGGGGCACCATCGACCTGGGCAGCGAGGGTATGAACCTGTCCATGCAAGGTGACCCCAAAAAGATACGCTTCGTGAGACTTCGCGCGCCGGTCAGCATCACCGGTACCCTGGCTGACCCCACCTTCGGAATCAAGCCTGAGCCGCTCGCAATCCAGGCCGGAGCGGCGGTGGCTTTAGGAGTTCTGTTGACACCGGTCGCTTCCGTCCTGGCCTTCGTCGATCCGGGTCTGGCCAAAGATAAGAACTGCGTGGCGGTTCTCGGCGATGCGCAAGAGGACACCTCGGGCGCGGATAATTCGCCCGTGAAACAAGCGCCGCCCCGGCCCCGCAAGGGCAAGTAGATCGCGCCCCCGCGTATGTCCGCCCTTTCGTGGTTGAGCAATCCGTCCTGGAAAACCCGGGAGGGCGGTCTCAGCGTCGTGCTGGCCATTCAAGTCACGCTCATGTTCGTGCTGGCGCCGCTGGCGTCGGCCGGGGTGGTACCCCCGTTGGTTGGAGATATTTGCCGACTCGCGTTGGCGGGGGCCGCGGTGCTGTTGCTATCCCACAGCCGATGGGTGTCCATCGCCATCAGCGTCACGTTCATTGTGTCCGTCGCGCTGACCATCACCCTTCGCTCTGAGGCGGGAACCATCGTGGTCGAGTTGGAGCGCTTCGTCGCGCTGACGGCCTTCGATTTGGCCATTGCCTGGGCGGTAGCCACGGTTGCCTTTGGCGGTGGCAAAGTCAGCGCACACCGCATCATGGGAGCGGTCATTCTTTACCTCACCATTGCCCTGGTGTTCGCGAACGCCTACCGAGTGTGTGCGTTGTTGCTGCATGGCGCGTTTTCGGGGCTCGAGGCGGGCAAGGGACACTTCGCCGGCAACACCCTGTACTTCAGCTTATCGACACTGACGACGACCGGGTTCGGCGACATCGCGCCGCTGCACCCGCTGGTACGCAGCCTCGCGAATCTCGAATCGGTCATCGGTCAGTTGTTTCCCGCCACGCTGCTGGCGCGGTTGGTCACCCTGCACGCCGCCACCGACGTCAAAGCGGTCACCGAGCAGGAATCGAAGAGTCAAAACAATAAACGGGTGAAGTGACGCTTTTCAAGTCGGGCATTCTCAGCCTTGCTGAGTACAATGGCACCGTATGACCGATCTGGCTGGCTCTCTGCACCGTATCTTTGGATTCCCCAGCTTTCGCGCCGGACAGGAAGCGGTGGTCCGTGATGCGCTCGCCGGCAAGGACCTGCTGGCATTGATGCCGACGGGGGGAGGAAAGTCGCTGTGCTTTCAGCTGCCGGCCCTGCTGCAGCCCGGCGTCACCCTGGTCGTTTCGCCCTTAATCGCGCTGATGCAGGATCAGGTGAGGCTGCTCGAGGACAACGGCATCGCCGCGACTTTCATCAATTCATCGCTGCGCAGCGATGAATTTCAGCGGCGGGTTGCGGCCATGCTGAGCGGAACCTATAAGCTGGTCTATCTCGCCCCTGAACGGCTGCTGATGTCCGAGTTCGTCGCCGGCCCCTTGCACCAGTTGGCGATGGGACCCGGGATCAACGCTTTTGTGATCGACGAGGCCCATTGCGTGTCCGAGTGGGGCCATGACTTTCGACCCGAATACCGCCAACTATCGACGCTGCGCAGGCGCCACCCGCGCGTGCCCATGCTCGCCTTCACCGCGACGGCCACCTCGCGGGTTCGCTTGGACGTCATTGCGCAACTCGGGTTGCGGGATCCTGCGGTGCATTTGTCGAGCTTCAATCGGCCCAATCTGTTCTACGAGGTTCGTCAGAAAAGTGCCGGGACCTATGATGAGCTGCTGCGAATCGCGAATGCGGGCGGTTCCGGCATCGTCTACTGCCTGTCACGCAAGCGCGTCGAGGAACTCTGTGAGCAGCTGAAGGGCGACGGCATCGCCGCGCGGCCGTATCACGCCGGACTGGATGCCGATACGCGCCGCGCCAATCAGGACGCTTTCATCCGCGACGATGTTCAGGTCATGATCGCCACCGTGGCTTTCGGAATGGGCATCAACAAGCCGGACGTCAGGTGGGTGGTGCACTATGACTTACCACGCACGCTCGAGGGCTATTATCAGGAATCCGGACGTGCCGGACGCGATGGCGATCCGGCCCGCTGCACGCTGTTCTTTGGGCCGGCCGACATCCGTACCGCCGATTTTCTCATCCAACAAAAGGTCGACCCCAACAGTGGCGAACCGCTGCAAGAAGAGCAACGGGTCGCACGGCAGCAGCTGCGCCAGGTGTTGAGCTACGCGGAGTCGACCGAGTGCCGCCGCGCCATCCAGCTACGCTACTTCGATGAGACCTACACGCCGCCCTGCGGCGCCTGCGATAACTGCTGTGAGCCCAAGGAGCAGGAAGACGGCACGCTGCAAGCCCAACAGTTGCTCTCCTGCGTGGCGCGGCTGGCGCAGCGTAGCGAGCGATTCGGTGCCGCTCATGTCATTGAGATCCTGCGCGGCAGCCGTTCCGAGCGCGTGATGTCCCGCAATCATGATGAGTTGAGCGTCCACGGTATCGGCAAGAACTATTCCTTGGAGCAATGGCGCGCACTGGTGCGCACCCTGCTGCATCAGGGTCTGATCGCCGAGACCCAGGACGGCTACCCGGTACTGAGCCTTAACGCCCAGAGCTGGCAGGTGCTGAAGGGAGAGCGCCAGGTTCATGTAGCCCGCACGGCACGCGCCTCTTCATCCGCCCGGCGGGAACGCGCGGCGACCGCCGATGTTTCACTCGCCGGCGAGGCCAAAACGCTGTTCGAGGTGTTGCGAACGCTGCGCAAGCAGCTGGCCGACGAGCACGGTCTGCCGCCCTACGTCATCTTCCATGATGCGACTTTGCGGGAGATGGCGCAGCAGCGCCCCGCCACGCTCAACGATTTTTCGCGCATGCGCGGAGTCGGAGAGGCCAAGCTGTCGCGCTATGGCGAGAAATTTATCGATGTGATTCGACGCCACGCATCGCAGGCTTAGTGGTCTCTTCTGTACATGACCGGCGTGTGCTGCTGCAGCTTGCCTGAAAAGCTCAAGGCATACATGTCGGGACTGCTCTCGATGGCGAAGCCGTCGGCGTAACGGATGCAGTGAGTCGGAGCATACAGCACGTCGAACGGGGTGGTGAAAATCACGGCTGCCGTCCTTGCATTTAACAGCTGTAGATAGCGCGGCGCGTTCTTGCCCGGCGTTGGCCGATAGGAAATAAGGACGTAGTCCTCGTCAAAGTACAAGACGCCATAATCGAAGTAGATCTTGCCAGGCGTGAAATCACGATGGCTTACTACGCCTTCTGACTGAAGATATTCCGCATCGTCCCAGGTTTTTCCTTCGACATGACCCAGCTCAGGCACCAGATTCACGTAGGGGTGCACTTTGTAGCGGAATGCAATGAGCTGAGCCGGGATATCGGGATAGTCAGAATTCCACGGCCCCGTAAAATTGACCGCCGATTTCTGCGCAGCATTCGCCGACCGGGCATTCTCAAAATAGCCATAGCCGGTGGCTACCATGTTGGCCCGAAGTTCATGCCGCACCGGGTAGTAGTAATATTTCTTGCCTTCGTTCGTGATCAGCTTGAAACCTTCGCCTTGCGATGGATACATGAACTCGATCTTGGCAACGCCTTTTGTCAGCTCCGCCTGCCCTTCGAACATCGAGCGGCTCACGTCCGAGACGGTGAAGCTCGTTCTGCTCACCTGAAACAACTGCGTTTTCTCGATGATGACGAAGATGCTGCCATCGGAAAATTGCCGCGCATCGAAGTCGGTGCTGCGCGAATCGTTAGGGAGGGACGCCGCGTCCGGAACAGGCAGCATGGCAATCACCGACCCATCTCGTACGTCGTTGAAAGCGATGGTGTCCGTGTTCTTTTGCGAGTTGTCCCAGATCACTTTCGTGCCCAGCGTCAATAACACCGGTCGCTGGTCCGCCGACAAATACAGCACCGAGTCATACCCCGTATGCCAGTTGTATCCCGGATTGTTACGGGCGCTGGTACTGGTGGTGCGCGTCGATGTCGAGAGCACCGCGATCAGAGCGCCGACCCCGATGATAAGGGCCACGAAGATCCATGCCCCCACGTGACTTGACCGGGCTGGCTTGATCGGAACTGCGGGCTTGGACGATTGGCCGAATTTGACAGTGCCGTCGTCAATGAAATATTCCGTGCCGCAGCTCTGGCAACGGTAATCGCCCGGTCGGATCTCCACTTTCTGTGGACTGCCGCAATTGGGGCATTCGATGGCTTTAATGTCGGTGGGCATGGCGGGCTTTCTCAACCTCTATATCGCAGAGGCGGGGCGAAAGGGATCACTTGCGGCCAGCAATTAGCGGGTGGGGTCGCCCAACTGTTGCAGCGCGCGATCGAGACTGAGCGCCCCGCTCATATCCAAATACGCGAAGAACGGCAATAAGACCAACGATGCGATGCAGGAGATACGCACCAGCTTCGCCATCCACGCCGTCTTGCAATTGATTGCGCAGCGATAGGTGGCAACGATGACATAAACGGTCAGGAGGAGACCGCCGATGCTATACAAGCGCGTCACAACGACATTGCCCGGATCGATCAAAAACTCAAGCAGCCCGTAAACGAGCGACCCGACCACGCCGTAAAGCCAGAAAACGCGGGAAACCGATACCTTGCCTTGAAGCGGCGCTTCGAAGAATTCCTTGATGCCCATGGAGATAGACTAGCGCATGCGTCAGGTCGATGTCCTAGCACTCATCCGCCAGGCGCCGATCGAGTTCCCGCCCGATCCCCGGACAAGGTCGCTCGACCGTTTCTCGGGCGGGAATCCTCTGACGCCCGAGTCAGCCATACGAGCACACACGAGCCCATGCGCATGGTGTCTAATGCGACGCGGGCCCTCGGGTACCCGATCGGACTAAAATACCATGCTCAGAATAAAAACCACGCGGCCCTTGACCAGTGCGATTTGGGCTAGCGTCATCACCGCTGCCGTTACCTTGCTCATTGTTTTCTTTGCCTCGAATCTCCAGACACCGGAAGCGAAGGTCGAGCATCGCGTCGCGCACATGTACGGCATCCGCGATCCTCAGTTCAAGCGGGAAATGAGTGCGCTACTAGGCCCCGCCATCGTCGGCGGCAACCGTATTCAGCCGCTGCAAAACGGCGATGAAATCTTCCCTGCCATGCTCGAGGCCATCCGCGGCGCCAAGCACAGCATCGATTTCGAAACTTATATTTATTGGTCCGGAACCGCCGGCACGGAATTCGCGGGAGCCCTCACGGAACGGGCACTCGCGGGTGTGAAGGTGCACGTCATGCTGGACTGGTTGGGCAGCGTCAAAATGGATCAGTCGCTGCTGCGGCTCATGCAAGCCGGCGGCGTGGAGGTCGAGCGCTATCACGCGGTACGCTGGTACGCCTTGGGGAAGCTCAACAACCGCACCCACCGCAAAGTGTTGATCGTCGACGGATTGGTCGGCTTTACCGGCGGTGTCGGGATCGCCGACCAATGGGGCGGACACGCGCAGGACCCGGATCACTGGCGGGACTGTTACTTCCGCGTCGAAGGACCCGTGGTCGGACAAATCCAGGCCGCCTTTATGGACAACTGGATCAAGACCACCGGCCGAGTGCTGCACGGCGATGACTACTTCCCGCTGCTCGAGACTAAGGGCAGCATGGATATGCAAATGTTCATGAGCTCTCCCTCGGGCGGCAGCGCGAGCATGCGGCTGATGTATTTGACAGCGATCACCGCGGCTGAGACCTCAATCGACATCGAGGCGGCTTACTTTGTGCCAGACCCGCTCATGACGGGCGAGCTCATCAAGGCGCGGCGCCGTGGCGTGCGCATCCGAATTCTCGTGCCGGACAAGCATATCGACTCAGAGACGGTTCGGATCGCCAGCAAGCGGGCCTGGGGGCCCTTGCTCGAGAGCGGCGTGGAAATTTACGAATACGATCCGACCATGCTCCATTGCAAAATGCTGATCTTCGACGGAACCATGGTGTCAGTAGGGTCGACTAACTTTGACATGCGATCCTTTGAGCTCAACGACGAGGCGAGCTTGAACGTGTATGACGATTCCTTCGCCGCCAACATGACCCAGGTGTTTGAAAAAGACCTCTCCGCCGCGAACCGTTATTCACTCGAACAGTGGCAGCATCGGCCGTGGACGCAAAAGTTGGCCGAACGCATTCTGATTCCGATTCGCTCACAGCTGTAATTCTACCGCTCAACCCGCGTTTTCAACCGTTCGACGGAGCGGCGAGTGAGCCTCGCCGATGCTGCGTATATTTCCTCTCCATTGACCGCAATCACTATGGAGGAAAACATGGCCAATCGCGTCGCGCTTCTAACCCTATGGCTTCTGTCATGGATGGCATTCGCACATTCTCCCGCGAACGCGCAAACGCCGAACGCGGAAGCGGCGCCCTCGGAACATCCGCTGGCCCGTGCCGATCTCGAGGCGTGGCTCGATGGCATGGTGCCTTATGCCTTGAAGGCCGGCGACATTGCCGGGGCTGTCGTGGTGGTGGTCAAGAACGGATCCATCCTGCTGGAGAAAGGCTACGGCTACGCCGACGTCGCGAAGAAGCTGCCGATGGACCCTGAACGAACCATGATCCGCATTGGATCGACATCCAAGCTTTTCACCTGGACGGCAGTCATGCAGCTGGTCGAGCAAGGTAAGCTTGATCTGGACCGCGACGTCAATGACTACCTGGACTTCACCATCCCCCACGACTTCGGCAAGCCGGTGACGCTTCGCGACTTGATGAATCACCGAGGCGGGTTCGAGGAGGGCTTGAAAGATATCTTACGAACCGATCCGCGAGGGCTGCCGTCCAACGAGGCTTACCTGAAAGAGCACCAACGGCCCATGCTGTTCGCGCCCGGCGAGGTGCCCGCCTATTCCAATTATGGCGCGGCATTGGCCGGCTACATCGTGGAGCGTATTTCAAAGGAACCTTACGAGCGATACATCGAGCGCCACATCCTCTTGCCCCTGGGGATGTCCCACACCAATTTCGATCAACCTTTGCCTGAACGATTCGATGCGATGGTGTCGCAAGGATACCGGGCGGCGTCGGCCCCTCCGGGGCCCTATGAACTGTTGACGACGCGACCGGCAGGCAGTGGCACCTCGACGGTCGCCGACATGTCGCGTTTCATGCTGGC
>CAZZWE010000124.1:0-13265 GCA_964657675.1 uncultured Steroidobacteraceae bacterium | reverse complement strand
ATCCACAAGGCGCTTTTTGCAGTGAACCCGATGCGCCATATGCCCGAGCCCGCCGGCATCCATTCGCTTTCCGAGAAGAGAGCGCAACATTTTGGCCAAGAGCGCGGCATTGCGGTGCTGATGAGCGTCATTTGCGTCATTCTGCTAAGCGTGACCGGCGCGGGCATTGTCGGTTTGAGCAGTTTGTGGGTAAGTCAGCGAACCCGACAAATCGGAGTGAGGCGCGCCATAGGTGCAAGAAAGATCGACATACTGCGTTACTTCCAGACAGAGAACCTGCTTATCGCCGGCGGCGGCTCGGTGGTTGGGTCGCTGTTTGCCTTTAGCCTCAGCAATTGGCTGATGAGACATTACGAGATGATGCCTCTCCCCCCGTTCTACGTAGCGATGAGCGTTGCTGCGATGCTCGTACTAGGGCAGGCCGCTGCATTAGTACCGGCGCGGCGCGCTTCTAACGTGCCACCGTTCGTGGCAGCGCGTTCAGGTTGAGCATAGAGTCTTTTTCTGTCAGCGCTTTTCCGTTCGCTGGCGAACGGTTCAGCGGTAATTTCACTGGACGGAGCGGTCAATTAACTTTCGCGGACGGAAATCATAGTTTAGAAATTTATTGGGAGCTGGGCGCGAAAGGCGTCCTCATCGGTTCTATTCCCTGCAGATGGAAAGCTCCGGATGGCGAGATGCTCACTGACCATCGTCAGCAGGAAATTCTGAATCTGCTCATAGGCTGGCCAAATGCGCATGGGCAAGATGCGAAAACCCACGGGTCACTGGCTATGCGATTTGCCAACACGCGGTCGGTCGGGTGAAAAGACCGGCTCGAGCTGCAGACATTCGTGGTGTGCGATACCATTAGACAAATAAGGCCGCCAGAAGGCAATCAAGGCTTGAGCGGGAATGCCGGCCGTTTGGCCCCAATGCACCGCTAGGCAATCGAAAGCAAGAAGGTCCAATGCTCATCCACGGTAAGTGCCACTGCGGCAATATGGTCTTCGTGCTCGAATGGCCAGAGGCATTGAAAGAGATAGTGGCTCGCGAATGCAATTGCACGTTTTGCGTAAAGCACGGTGGCTGCTGGACTGCAAACCCTGTGGCAAAGCTCGTGGTTACATTTCGAAAAGCGGCGGACATCTCCCGATATATGTTCGGAACCGCGACCGCCACATTTTACGTTTGTACCTGCTGTGGAGTGGTCCCATTTGTCACGAGTGAGATCGACAATCGACTGTACGCAGTTGTCAACGTAAACACATTCGAGGAATTTGACTCGTCGCGGTTACATCGACAATCCGCAGACTTTGAGGGAGAGGATCAAGTCTCACGTCTTGCACGCAGACAAAGGAACTGGATCGCGGATGTGCGCATATTGGATGGGGCAGCCTGATTATCGGTTGGAGAACTCGACGGAAAATGCACGCCGATTACCATCGTGCGGCTGGCGCAAATGCCGCTGCGTTTATGACAATCCCCGACCACAAGCATAGACTTTGAAAACGCACGTCACGTGTAGCGAGGTTGTCGGAAGCGTGCATCCATGGATGCTATCGACAGAACTGCAACGCCGCGTGGAATCGGTGCTTGCTCCCTCTCCGTGTGGTGACAAATGGCTGTTCTCCAATCCTCCGAGGTGTGTGTCGTGCGGAAGTCCAATTGGTGAGGCGACTTCCGCGGCAAACATTTACTATTTAGTTTACCCAGGAAGCATGTTGCTCGACACAAAGGCAGGCTCTCAATTTCAACTCGCACTACGATTGCCCACCCCGTGGTCGATTCGAGCGACATGAGCTAATCGTCTCGATCTTGATAAAACGCCATCATCTGTGACATACCCTGAATTTCACGAAGAGATGTTGGAGCTGTTGAATACTTGGTGCGACCGCCGAGCATTCGAGCCGCTGCGAATGGTTCTGCCACACTATCCAATCTACAATGGCTTCTCTGGCGAATTCGACGAACTCGCACACGCTCTGAAAACTGTCCGCGCAAAATTGGGGGCTGAGCTGCCTACAAAAGAATTCGATAGGGTTGTATCGCTTCTCCACGCCGTCGAAGAAGTACTCGATACACATAACCGCGCCCCCAAAAGGCGTTAGTGTCGTGCGAAAGTTACCGGAGTACGCAATCGCCTAGCTGCGACGACCTTCGTTCCTATCGAGCGTAATGAAGCTGTAGGGGTGAGGATTCTTCTCATCGGCCTCGAATCGATCGCGGCTCGACTCGCGCCACTTGAGCGCACGCCAGTCACTGAAAAAAGCATCGCCGTCATCCACGCGGGTGTGTACCAGCGTGAGATGAATGCGCTCAGTCTGGGGCATGCACAGCCGGTAGATCTCCGCGCCGCCGATGACCATCAGCGGCTCGCCGCCTGCCGCGCCGTGCGCTTCCTCGAGCGACTTCACAACCGTGGCATCGCTGGGCGCGAACGCTGCTGAGCGGCTCAACACCAGATTGGTGCGGCCCGGAAGCGCCTTACCAATGGATTCGTAGGTCTTACGGCCCATTAGAATGGGCCGCCCCATCGTCAGCAGCTTGAAGTGGCGAAGATCGGCCGGCAATCGCCAGGGCAATTGATTGCCCCGACCAATGACATCGTTCTCGGAAACCGCGACCACCAATTGCACTGCAGCGTTAGCCATAGCGCCTTATACGCTCGACCCGCCTCAGCCGCTAGCCGCTCTCCGTACGGCGTCGACAGTTCTACAGTTTCGCCTCGAGCACCGTGCCGGCAGCGTCAATCGGAATCGCGGACAGCGACAACAAGGTGCCGGCCGTGGTTGCCGAGCAAGTGGCGCGCGCCATCGGCAATCCGGTCTTCGGATCGTTGGCCTTGAGGAAGAAGGTGTAATCGCGCGTGTAATATTCGGCGATCTCACTGCTCGGTGCACCGGAGTGATAATTCAGTTTCACCGCAGGTGAATCTGCCCCCTTGGCGGTTTTCAAACTGGAGGCAAAGGCGGCGGTGCAGGTTTTCAATGCGGCGCTTTCCGGGCCGGCATTGGACACGGCAGGTGTCAGAGCAGCGAGTGTTGCGGCGGCGATGAGAAGCGTGCGAATGTGCATTGCGGTATTCCTTGATGAACCAAAAATACCAACGCCCCAGTTGCACGATAGGCAGCGTTCATTGCACACACAAACGAGAATTTATCGGGCTCTTAGTCGTTTTCTCTCATCTATCGACCATCGCACATCACGCAACGCGGCATTTGCTCAAGATCCACTGTGTGAGCTCCTGCAAGTCCTCACGCGCCCGATCTTCGGGACGATGCAGCAGCACATAGTGCTCATTGGTGGTGAGCTCCGCGTCGAACAACTTCACCAAGCCGCCCGCACTGAAGCGATCCGCACTCAAACGCGAGGGCACCAACGCCACCCCCACGCCCTGCTCGGCGGCGCGCACCAAGGCCGACATCGTGTCCAGCCGCACCAAGCGGCTGGGCTTGATCGGCTCAATTCCCAAACCCACGGTCCATCGCTCCCACGCCTCGCGCCGCTCTTCGTGCAGCAGCAGCGTCTTGCCGTTTAAATCCGAATAGCTATCGATGGGATTTTCCAGCAGAAACGACGGTGAGCAAGCCGCGATAAAATTCTGCGGAAACAGCTCGTGAACCGTCAGGCCTTCCCACGGCCCGACGCCGACGACAATGGACAGATCGGCCTCCGGAGGATGAGTCTTGGGCGCAGAGAAAGTGGTTTCGATGCGAATATCGGTTTCTTCCCGCGCTTGGGAGAAGGATGCCAGGCGCGGCAACAGCAGTTCATTGGCGAAGAATGGCGGCACGTTGAGCCGGATGATGCTGCGGCCATACCGCACCTGCAGCTGTTCGGTTACCGATTCCAACTTGGCGAAGATATCGTTGATATGTTCGAGGTAGTTGGCGCCGGCATCAGTCAGCGTCAGGGTGCGCACGCCGCGTTGAAACAAGCTCACGCCCAAATGCTCTTCGAGCGCTTTGATCTGGTGGCTTACCGCCGAAGGGGTGACAAACAGTTCTTCGGCGGCGGCTTTGAAGCTTTGAAGCCTGGCCGCGACCTGAAAGGTCTTCAGAAATTTTAGCGACGGCAAGCGCATAGTTAAACCAGTCTTAAGGCCAAGGGGTGTAGTGACCGCTGAATCCCCTCACGGCATACTGCGTGCGATGATACACCATCTGTCCGCAGCAACATTCGTGCCACTTAGATCAACGCTGAATTTGCCGTGGATAATCTGACATAAGCCCTATGGCTGCCATGTTCGCGGGCGTTCATCCCCGTTGGCCGCACGATAGTGGCGCGCAGGTGCTGCATTAACATGACACGGGCCCATGTCATTACTGGCAGTTTCGGCTCGGGCAAAACCACCGCCATCCGCTGGTTGATGGCGAACAAGCCGCAAGACGAATTATGGATTGTGGTGCTTAACGAGTTCACGGAAGCCGGAATCGACGCTTTAAGCGTGGCCCAGGCCGCGCGGGGCCACTACGATGTGCGACTCGTTGCCGGCGGCTGTTTATGCTGTGTCGGCGAACTCGAATTTGCGCAGCAATTGCGCGATATCTTGCGCAATTTCAAACCCGCGCGGTTGCTGATCGAACCCTCGGGCGCCGGGCACGCTGCCGACATCGTCGATGCCTTGAGCCTGTATGAGCGGCAAGGAGCGCTCAAGCTCGACAGCGTCATTTGTTTGGTCGATGCGCAAGATGTGCCGCGGATTCTCGACCAGCGCCCTGCCAACGACTGGTCGCAAATTCAGTCCGCCGACGTGCTGCTATTGTCGAAACCAGACCTTGCCTCGCCGGCTGAACGCGCCGGATTTGAGGCCATCGCAGCGGCGCAATACCCCGCAAAAGCCCTGGTAGGCGAGTGCGACCATGGGCAGCTGCCACCCGCCGCCCTGGGATCTTTCGAGCGGGGACCCCGCTTCTCGCTCTTAGAAGTACCCACTTTGGGCGCCGCGCCGCCATCCCGGGCGCCGGTGACTACGAAGTTCGAAATCGGCTCTCTTGGGGGCATCGAAACACAGCTGGCCCAGCTCGATCACTGGGGTGTTCAATGGACCCTCCCCGTCGAACTGGTATTCGCCCGGGTAGTGCTGGAACCTCGGCTGCAGTGGCTGCTGGAAACCTACCGAGGCTGGCTACGGCGCATGAAAGCGGTATTTCACACCGGGCGCGGGCCCTCTTGGCTGGTTCAGAGCCATGGCCGCGGCCTGTCCGGTGAGGACACCGCCTACCGGCGCGACAGCCGCCTGGAAATCGTGTTGACCGCCGCCCCGACGGAGAGCTTCTTGAACGAATGGCGTCAGTTGCTGCGAGATGCCGTGAATCCCTGAGATAATATTGGCCATCACTAGAAAAAGGGGGCTAGGCTGGTATGAATAATCTTGAAATCTCTCGGCTCGCCAAGCTGGAGCCGATCGTAAAAATTGCGGCCGAAAAACTCAACATTCCGGCCGAGTCGATCGAGAATTTCGGCCATTACAAGGCCAAGATCGCCAATAGCTACCTCGCGGGCCTCGATGGCAAGCCTGACGGCAAATTAGTCTTGGTCACGGCGGTCTCGCCCACCCCGGCAGGCGAGGGCAAGACCACGACCACCATCGGTCTCGGGGATGCGCTCAACTACATCGGCAAACGCGCCATGGTTTGCCTGCGAGAGCCCGCCTTGGGGCCGGTGTTCGGCGTCAAGGGCGGCGCCACCGGCGGCGGCTATGCGCAGGTCGCCCCCATGGAAGACATCAACTTGCACTTCACCGGTGACTTTTCCGCCATTGCCCATGCCAACAATCTCTTGGCAGCGTTGATCGACAATCACCTTCATTTCGGCAACGAATTGAAGATCGATGTGCGACGCATTGCCTGGCGGCGCGTGGTCGATATCAACGATCGCTCGCTGCGCCAAATCATCGTCGGCCTAGGCGGTCGTGGCAACGGCGTCCCGCGCGAGGATGGCTTCGACATCGTGGTCGCCTCGGAGGTGATGGCTATCTTCTGCTTGAGCAGAACCCTGAAGGAACTGCGGCAGAAACTTTCCAATATCGTGATTGGTTATTCGACCGACGGCGATCCCATCACGGCAGGTCAACTCAAAGCGCACGGCGCCATGACGGCGCTCATGAAGGAAGCGTTTGCACCCAACCTGGTGCAAACGTTGGAGAACAACCCGGCCTTTATTCATGGCGGCCCCTTCGCCAACATCGCGCATGGTTGCAACTCCGTCGTCGCCACGCGAGCGGCGTTGAAACTTGCGGACTACGTGGTCACGGAAGCCGGATTCGGCGCGGATCTGGGCGCCGAGAAATTCATCGACATCAAGTGCCGCAAATCCGGTCTAAAGCCGGCGGCCGCGGTTATCGTAGCCACCATTCGCGCCCTCAAATTTCATGGCGGCGTCGCTTTGCCGGACGTTGGCAAAGAGAACGTCGGAGCCTTGCGTGCCGGCTTGGTGAATCTGGAACGCCACATCGACAACATGCAGAACGTGTTCAACCTTCCCTGCGTGGTGGCCATCAATCACCGGGCGGAAGACAGCGACTCGGAAGTCGAGACGTTATCGCAGCTCGGTGCGCGGAAAGGGGTCAAGGTGATACTCGCCCGACATTTTGCCGAAGGCGGCAAGGGCGCCGCCGATTTGGCACGCGAAGTGGTCGAGCTGTGCCAGGGCAATGAAAAGCGCGAGCTTAAATTCACTTACGACGATTCCGCCACGCTTTGGGAAAAAATGGTCGCCATCGCAACCAAGATCTATCACGCCTCGGAAGTGACGGCGGACAGGAGCGTGCACACGCAGATCAAAAAGCTGCAAGAGGCCGGCTACGGCAAATTCCCGGTGTGCGTTGCCAAGACGCAATACTCCTTTTCCACCGACCCCGCGCTGAAGGGGGCTCCAAGCAATCACACCATCAACGTTCGAGAAGTACGTCTGGCCGCGGGCGCGGAGTTCATCGTAATGATTTGCGGCGACGTCATGACCATGCCGGGTTTGCCGCGCGTGCCGGCTTCCGTGAACATTGATGTGAATGAAAACGGCGAGATTGTGGGTCTGTTTTAACGCAGTGACGAGTCGTTCCGCTTTGCCTATGAGGAAGCCTTCTCTTTTTAGCTAATTGGGTGCCTGCTTTACCAGCGATGGGAGGTTCGCATGATGACTAACCTGCTGAGGGCGATCAGCTTCTGGATCTGGGGCTTGCTCGCCATTGGGTTGTCGGTCAGCGCACTGACTCTCAGCCATCGCATCGATATTTTTTCGCATCTGTCGATGAGTCACGAGACGCCCGCTGGCAACGATTCTCAACGCGCTAATTCTGCGTGGTCCAATGACCAAAACCATGAAGAATCCACTACACCGCGTGTAGGTGTCAGCGCTGTAGTCCAACCGCAACTGATCTCAGCGCGACGGGCCTTAAAGGCCGAACAATGGTCGTTCGCGCTTCAAATTCTGGACGCGGCAGAAAACAACAGCTCAGACGGCTCGCCACTAACGCCCTATGACACGGGTTCCATTGCGTATTTGCGCGGATTCGCATGGTTAAAGCTGCAGTATTCACGTCCAGCCCAGGACGCTTATGAGAAGGCGCTGGCCAACGGCGCAGTTCCGGCTTCACAGGTTGTTGCCGTTTTGGAGACTTTGATGAGGTTGGCTGCAACCAATTATGACCGACAGAAGAGCGTGGACTATTCGCGTAAATTGGCGGCCTTTTCAAGTCTCACGCCAAAGAGTTATGAGACCGTGGCGTTGTCGTTTGCGGCACTTCACGACGCGTCGAATGGCATGATCTGGTGCGACAAGGCCATCGCCGCCTCTCGAGAAATAGGACTTGAGCCTACGGAAAACGTACTGCGCTACAAACTTCAGTTCGCGGTCCAGCAGGGAGACCGGGCGCTTATGCGCACGGTTTTGTTTGACCTGATTCGGCTCTATGAAAGGACGAAAGATTGGAATGCATTGCTCCGAGTCGAAAGAGGCGATGTGCACGATGACAAGAGCCTCATGATGATCGAACGGCTGATGTACGACACGGGAGCGATGAACTCAGATACTGATTTTATTGAGCTCGCGCGGCTTCTGAGCGATGTTGGCTATACACAAGAAGCATTGATGGTCCTAAACAACGTGAAGGACTCTGCCGTGCCAAGCGATCGTTCAGGACTTATCGCCCGAATGCGCGCGCAGCTGGCTCAAAGACTGAGCACTGAACCCGAGACAGTGAATATTGATGCTGCGAGACAACTACTACTTGCGAACGCCAGCGAGCGCGAACGCGGCAGGTTCGGTGCACCAACCGACATCGAACGGTCTCTCTCCAGCAAACAGTCTGACCAGCCGGGCGAGCTGGATTTGTACGTAGCACGAGTGTTGGCTCGTCAAGGCGACGCCATGGGCGCGCGAGCCGCCTTGAACAAATTTACCGAGATCAGCACTCCGACAGTCGCATCATTGTGGACACTTTATGCCGACACGTTGCGGGAACCCGAGAATCCCACTTGACGCATGCATGCGCCTGATCGGTTCGTTATTGGGATGTAGCAGAGACCATTGGCACTCAGCGAAATTACAACCCGGGCGGCCAGCGTCGATGATGTCCCGATGCTTGCGCGCATGCATGTTACTGCTTGGCGAGAGACCTACGCCGGCGTTTTGCCAGATGCTATGTTGGCGAAACTCTCTGTCGAATCTCGGGCGATAGTGTGGGATCGGATACTCCGCGAACCCTCATCATCTGCGTCTACTCGCGTGCGCCTGGCTGAAATCAACGGCGAACTCGCTGGCTTTGGGTCATGTGGACCGCAACGCACAGAATATTTGAGCCTGAGAGGCTTTGGCGGGGAGATCAGCGCTATTTATGTATTGCGGTCCTTTCAAGGGAAGGGTGTTGGAGTGCGGTTGTTGCGCACAATGGCGTCGGATTTGGTCAATTGCGCTTTCGCAGCCGCGAGCCTGTGGGTTTTAAAGGACAATCCCGCTGCTCGGCGATTCTACGAACGACAGGGTGGTTCTGTCATTGATGAGCGGGTCGATCGGCGTGATGATGCCGTGCTGATCGAACTTGCATATGGATGGCCAGATCTGACGCACTTGGTCCAACGAGGCATATGAACGGCGGCGGTATTGACCACCGAGCGATCAGGATATCGAGATGGCTTAAGAGGATGCGCCAGTTCAGGTCGCCTTTGGCTTGCGAATCGCAGGGAGTTAGTGCATTCAAACCGCTGCTGTGGATTCTTTTTCTGCTCTTGCCGTATGCGCCAGCCATCTCGGCCGATGGTCCGCCTCAGGTTTTCTTTAGTCATTTTTGGATTGCGCTTGACCAAGCGACGTACGACGCCCTTAGAACATCGCGGGAGGTCGCAGCTTTAGGTTCGGTCAATGAGCGGAAAGTCGTGGCAGGGAGCCAGAATTGGTCCGGCTTCTATTGGACGGCGCGGCAAACGGGTATGGAGTTCTTTGGCGCCGACGCACTTCCGGAAGAAACGAAGCTAGGAGATTGCGGTCTTGGCTTGGCGGTAGAAGCTCAGGGCGGCGTTGCCGCGATAGCCGGGCGCTTGCGTTCGGTATTCGGCGATCAGGTCGAGATTGAGCAACAAGTAAGAACAGCGGAATCCGGTGACATCCCCTGGTACACCGCAACTCACTTGAAGGAACCACGGTCCACAGCGATGTGGGTCATGGAGGTTGACCCCGGATATCTTGCAGCCAGACACCCCGAATCCCAGATCAACGGCCCGCTCAGCCGCGAGCAATACAACTCATGGGATTACCGTCCTGATCAGACACTCGACAACGTCGTGGGTCTCACCCTGGCGCTCGGCCAGAAAGACAAGTTCGAACTCGCCGCGGAGCTCAGGCAGTTCGGCTGGTCAGTACATAGCACCGCGACCGGCTTCTTGGCCGTTGGGCCTGAGATAAAAATACGCGCATTCCGGGCGCGCGCCCGCGCCGGCATCCAGCAAGTTGAATTTACACTGCGTCGCACCGTTCCCAAGCGAAAGATCCAACTCGGCAATGCGGACCTCTATCTCGCGGGTAACGCTGGACGACTGGTTTTCTGGAAGTAGGAGAACGAATTGTCGTCAGGTTTTTTGCCAGCGTTGTCGGCAATCCCGCGATCTTCGGCGCGGGAACACTCAGCTGAGTAGCGCGCCAATTACCTTGATCGGAAGCTCCCTCTCACCAAGGCGCCGGCTTGTAGTCCTTCAGAAACTGCCCCCAAAAATGGGTACCCGTCAGCTGCCCATCGAAAATCGGATCCACGATGCGGGCCGCGCCATCGATAATGTCTAAGGGCGGCGCAAATCCGAGTTCCACTTTGCGTGCCGCATGCGCCGCCGGATCCTCATCGGTCACCCAGCCGGTGTCCACCGCATTCATATGGATGCCGTCCTTCACGAAGTCAGGCGCACTGGTGCGCGTCATCATGTTCAGCGCGGCCTTGGCCATATTGGTATGCGGGTGTTTGTCGGTCTTCGTGGTGCGATAGAACTGCCCTTCCATGGCACTCACGTTCACCACATGTTTATGCGCGCCGCCGGTTCGAAGCATGATGGGCTTTAGGCGGGCGTTCAGAATATAAGGCGCGATGGCGTTGACCAATTGCACTTCCAGCAATTCAGCAGTCTCCACCTCATGCAGACGCAAGCGCCAGCTATTGACCTCGCGCAGATCTACCTGCTGCAGGTCCTCATCATAACGTCCGCTCGGGAAGACATGGTCGCCGCCGCGAAAGTCCTCATCGAGGTAGCGTCGCTGCGACAACGCTGCGCTGTGCAGTAATCCCTCGCCCTGCTGCTGCGTGGAGGTCAGCGCCATCAAGCTGCTGGCATCGGGATTCGCGGAGGCCTGCAAGGCGCGCCGCAGCTCATGGTGGCCCGACAGCGTGGAGCGCAAATGGGCGGGCAGCGTCTCGATGGGCTCAGACTCGCGCGCCAACAAGTGTTCAAAGAAACCAGCCGGCCGGCGCACGGTCTGACAGGCGTTGTTCAATAGGTAGTCGAGCCGCGGCAGACTATCGCTTAAGAAACGCGTGAACAGCTCGACGCTCGGCGCGTGCCGCAGATCCAGGCCATGAATTTGCAGTCGGGCGCGGAAACTCTCGAAGTCTGCTTCCTTCGAATAGCGCTCGGCGGCATCGATCGGAAAGCGCGTGGTGACAATGACGGATGCGCCGGCCCGCAACAGCTTGAGCGACGCTTGAAAGCCGATTTTGACGCGCGCGCCGGTGACCAGTGCGTAGCGGCCGCTGAGGTCTGCAGTCTGCTCGCGTTTGGCGTAGTTGAACTCACCGCACGCCTCGCACATGGAATCGTAGTAGCGGTGCATTGCCGCAAAGGGCTGTTTACAGACGTAGCAGGCCCGCTCGCGCTGCAAATCCGGCCGCTGCTCCAGTGTTTCCGGCTTGGGCCGCTCCAGCCATAGCGGGGAATAGACCGTGGCCCGGCGTTGGATGCGCAGGCCGGACTGCTCGATGACGCTGCGGTCGTGGGCTTGTTGGGCCTGACGTTTGGCGCGGCGAAAGGCTTTGGTCATGCGGCGCAAATCGTGGCCGTCCGGCTTCGCGACGACGCCAGCCAAGGTCAGGAATTCGCGCCGCTCTTCTTGGGTCAGCCGCGTCAGGTGCGCGCGATCCGCCTCGATGGCACGCAGTACGCGTATGCAGGCCCGCAATTCATCGTCCGATACGTCCAATTCATCCACCCCAATATTCTGTCATACACGGGTCCCGAACCAGCCGGTCACGCTGAGGCGTTCCCGATACGCGGGTAGGACGCAGTGCTCGCGCCCTTCGGTCAGGAAGCTCACCAACCGCCCGCCCAATGGCTGCACATCCACCGGCTCCTGGGTGCCCATGAACAGACGCAGCTCGCCACCGGCATCGGCTTCCCAATCTGTGTTGAGGTACAACACCACGGACAACTTGCGCCGCGTCCGGCCGCGAGGTTGATCGACATGGCGCGCGTAGCCCGCACCGGGCGGGTAGAACGCATAATGCAGCTCTAGGTCCAGCAACCCCAAGAATGCGTCGCGATTCAGGGTCAGCCGCAACTGTTCGAAGGATTCGAGCAGGCGCGCTTCGGGGGCATACAGCGGCTCGCTCAACCAACAGGTTATATCGCCGCGAATGTCCTTGCGGTGCTGCAGGGTCTGTCCGGTGCCGATATGTGCTGCGGCAAACTCGCCGCGGCTGCGACGGGCTTGGGCACATTCGGCCAGATCCGCCACCTCGTCCATCGACCGGAATCCATCCTGAATCGCGAAACCGAGTTCGATGAGCTCAACGCTCGAAATCACCGCGTGCGCTGCGACTTCTTGCGAACCGGGTTCTTCGCGGCTTTCTTTTTTGCGACTTTTTTCTCGGCCGCTTTCTTCTTCGGCTTTTTGGGTTTCTTGCGCGGCTCGAGCATCACACCGCGGCAATTCTTGGCGCCGCAGCGGCAGGCGAAGATCTGATCGACATCGGCGGGATCGTCGTCGTCGCGCTGAATCTGGTAGTCATACGACAGTTCTTCGCCGGGCTGGATGGTACGGATCGCTTCGATGAAAATCCGCTTCTTTTCCGTGGTGCTCTGGCAGTTCGGGTCGCAGCCGTGATTCACGTAGCGCGCCTCATTGCCGCCCACGCCCGCATCGATGACGGTCTTGGAATCCACTGTGAACAAAAAAGTGTGGTTGTCCTTCGGATCCTTGTCCTCGTAACGCGTGTCCGCCTCATCATGGCTAATGCGATCGCCCAAGTACTCGATGATGGTGGTGCCTTTGCGGATACGCCGCGCAGCGAATACTCCATAGCCGTGGATGGGCGAATGCCTGACTTTGAATAGCGGTGTCTTTTTGCCGGCGGAACGCTTTTTCATACGGCGATGGGCGCCTTGATGGCAGCGTGGAACTGATAGTTGGAGATTTCGAAATCCTCGTACTCGTAGTCAAATAGCGTCGGCGGTCGGCGCCGTAACTGCAGTTGCGGCAAAGGATAGGGCGTTCGCGTCAGCTGCAGATCCGCCTGCGCCAAGTGATTCAAATACAAATGGCAATCCCCGCCGGTCCACACGAAATCACCCACCTTCAAGTCGCACTGCTGAGCCAGCATGTGCGTCAGCAGTGCATAGGAGGCGATATTGAAAGGAACGCCGAGCAGCGCATCAGCGCTGCGCTGATACAACTGACAGGAGAGGCGGCCATCCGCCACGTAGAATTGAAACAGCGCGTGACAGGGCAAGAGCGCCATTTGGTCCAACTCCCCCACGTTCCAAGCACTGACCAAAATGCGGCGAGAATTCGGATTGGTGTTGAGCTGCTGA
>CAZZWE010000123.1:0-13633 GCA_964657675.1 uncultured Steroidobacteraceae bacterium | reverse complement strand
GATTTTCCTCCCGGAGCGCCGCTCGATGAGTGGGCGCCGCTCAATCATTCCTTGGACTGGAGCGTTTACTCCCTGCGGCATGACGGTGAGCCTGTGACCGCGCATCAGGTAGCCTGTCCCAAGACGGCCGCCGTGCTGGCACAACTGCCGCTGTGTGATGTGCCGGGCTATGCACCGGGTGCGTACTTTTCTGTGCTGAAGCCACATACCCGGCTGCCGGCCCATACGGGAACGACCAACACGCGTTCCATCGTCCACCTTCCGTTGGTGATACCCGAGGGCTGCCGCTTCCGGGTGGGATCGCAGGAGCGCTCGTGGATCAAGGGGCAGGCGTGGGTGTTCGACGATACCATCGAGCACGATGCCCGCAATGACAGCGACGAGATCAGGATTGTGTTGATCTTCGATATCTGGAATCCATTTTTGACGCCGGCTGAACGCGATCTGATTCGAGCCACCACCGTCGCCCGTGGACGCTACTATGGTGCGGATGCTCCCACCATGGGGTCGCGATGAACCGCCTTGGCTTGCTGTTGGGATTGTTATTCTTTGTGGGCGCGCCGGCTTGGGCGCTGCCCGATCCTTTGGCGGCCGGCTTAAAAAAATGCGCGGCGGAGGAAGATCAAGACAAGCGCCTGGCGTGTTTCGATGCGCTGGTGACCACGCTGCCGAAGGTGCAGGCAGACTCTTTCGGAATGACGGCCGACATCGTTCGCAAGCGCGACCCGGTGTTTGACCATGAGCCCGACTCGGCGGTGCTGCCTGGAAAGATCGTCGCGCTGTCGCAAACGCCCAAGGGCGAATTCATTTTCACGTTAGACAATCAACAGGTTTGGATTCAGGCGCAAGCGGAGCCTAGCAAGCGGTTTGTCGTCGGCGACGTGGTGCACATCGAACACGGCGCCATGGGATCATGGTGGCTTGCCGCCGATAAGGCCCGTAAGACCAAGGTCAAGCGCATCAGCTAGCCGCGTAGCCCCACCGTTCTAACCAGGGCATCAACGTCGGCAGTACAGAACTGAACTGCGGGGCATAGTGCCGCCAGCGGCCCACTGACCGGCTGTTGATGGGCTCGAGCACTTGAGCATAACTGGGCGTACTCACAAACCCTTTGGCGCGGGCACTCTTGCCCGGGTCAAGCATGGCCTCGTTCCACGGCAGTTGCAGGAACTCTGCGAGTTTGCGCACTTCGGGCTCAAATTCACGCGTGAGCCGCTCGTAATATAGCTCATAGCTGTGAGGCTGAAGCAGCGGCCACTGCGAGTACCAATAGCCGAAACTCTGCATGTAGGCATTCGCCAGGGTGGGCAAGTCACGGCACAGCAGCGCAAGTTCGGGTGCCCGAAAATTCTGCAAAAAGCAGCTCAGCAATACATCGCAAGGGTGGCGAACAAGCAGGATGATTCGCGCGTTCGGGAACAACCGTCGCATCAGCGGCAGGACCAGCATGTTCAACGGATTCTTATCGACCAGCCGCTGGCCGGGTGCCAAAGTGATCTTTTCGCGCACACGGGTCCAGTAACGCGCACGAATCTCCTCAAGATCCTGACCGGTGAGCGCACCGAGACTTTGGGGATAGGCGATGCCGCGAGTCAGCACATCGTCGTGCGCCCTGAGCAGAAAAGGCTGTTCATCCATCGATTGCAGGGTTGGGTGCGCATCGAGGACCTGTTCAAGTAGCGTGGTCCCTGAGCGGGGAAAGCCGACCACGAAAATCGGGCTGTCTTGAACATCGGGTCCGACGCTGCCCCAGGTGGCGACGTCGGCAGCATCGCAGCTGACCGCGGCGCGCGCCAAGATGCGCGACTCTTGCGCAGGAGACTTGCCAATGGCCGCTTCGATAAATGCCAACTGCGATCGGTGAGCTTCCTCGGCGGCTGCGAAGGCGTCCACGTAGCGCCCCATTGAGTCGAAGACCTTGGCGAGCCGAAACAGGAGGTGATGCCGGTGGAGGAATTCGCGGTGATTGTCGAGCGCCCGTGCCAGATCGCGCGCCGCCGCCTCGTACTGTCCAGCGCGCTCCGCCAGGGTGGCCGATACCAACAAGGCGTCTGGGTCGCCATTCAGGCTCGGGTCATTGGCGGCAACGCGATCCAGGATTGCGCGCGCTTCGGTGAGCCGATGCAATCGCTCTAAAATGGACGCGAGTCCCAGGGCAGCACGGCTTTTCTGTGGCGGCTGAGCAAGCAGTCGATCAATCGCCGGTAGGGCTAAAGGAAGTTCTCCCATCATCACCAACAGATATACGATCCGCACGGTGATATCGACGCTTAAGTTCTGCAGCGCTTGCCAGTCCTTGAGCGCCAGTAAGGACTCTTCGACGTTGACCAGATCGTAGCAACACTGCGCAAACGCCCAGCGGGTCGTGGCATCCGTCGGCGCTAAGCGCACCGCGTCTCGCAGCGCCAGGTAGGCTGCGTTGTAGTCGCAACGCTCCATTTGCAGCACGCCCAAGTTATATAACAAGGCGGCGGTCGGCGGCGCGAGCCGCAGCGCGCGGTCAAAGGCCGCGATGGCTTGATCGTAACGTTTCGTGGGACGAAGTGCGGTGGCGAGGTTGCGCCAATGCTCGACCACTGCGGGCTCCATCAGGGTGAGCGCATTGAAGATTCGCACCGCCTCCTCGTGTCGGTCCTGCGAATACAGCACGGTTCCCAACAAGCTGAGTGCACCAGGATGACGGTCGTTGCTACTCAAGACTTGCATGCACTTCGCCTGCGCTGCGTCGAAGTGCTCGCGTGCCAAATCGGCTCGGGCCGCTTGCAGCAACGACTCAGGACCTTGAGCGCCCATCATCGGGACAGCGCCAATGCATGCAGCGCTTTGGCAAGTGCTGCGATCACGGGGTCCCAGCCTTGAGATCGATCGGGCTGTCTGAATAACCGCATGCTGGGATACCACGGACTGTCGGTCCGCTCCAAAAGCCAGCGCCAGTCCGCAGAGACGTTGAGTGCCACCCAGACCGGGCGCGCCAACGCGCCCGCAAGGTGTGCAATTGATGTATCGGTGGTGATCACCAGATCCAGATTCTGCATCACCGCGGCCGCATCGAGGAACGCATCGGGGCCTTGGTCGAAGCTCTCGCCGAGATCGATCACTCGATCTTGAAAGGCGACCTCGCGCAACTGTTCGCTGCCAGGCCCTTTTTGCAACGAGACGAGCTGCACGCCTGGGATTTCGGCGAGAGGCGCCAGCGCGCTGAGCGGCATCGATCGGCCGCGCGCCCAGATCAATCGTTCGACATTCACGTTGCCTTGCCACGCGATTCCCACCCGCAACCCGCGCAATTCCTGCAATCGCGATGCCCAGTGCGCGCAGCGCGCCGGCTCGGCACTGAGGTAAGGCGTTGCGTCAGGGATGGTCGCCAACTGCGTGCCAAATGCCAGCGGCAGGCTCAACAGCGGGCAATGAAAGTCCGCCTTGTGCGGCAGGGCGCCCGCAATGACAACCTTAGGGTTTGACGGCAGGGTGCCCATCAATGCCTTGAGCTGCGGCATGACCTCAAAAACGGCTTCAGCGCCGTATTGGCTCAGCAGCGGTACATAGCGCGCGAATTGAATGGTATCGCCCAACCCTTGTTCCGCATGGACCAACAGTGTTTTTCCTTCGAGCGAATCCTGGCCATCCCAGCGCGGCATTGGCCACTCTCGCCTTGGCACGCGCAGCGCCGGTATCCGAAAGCGCGCTTCGTATAGCGGCCAGCCGCGCCGAAAGTTACCCAGCGTCAAATGCAGGAATCCGGACTCGAATGTTGCTGCGGGGTCATCGTGCTTTATCGAGAGTGCGCGATCGAACTGCAGTTCGGCTTGTCGATATTCGCCAATACTTTTGAACACCACGCCCATGTTGGTGTGCGTGTCAGCCACGCCACTGGCGTGCGCTGCGGATTCGATGAAGCTTTGCAGGGCTTCGTCTGGGCGACCCATTGCCGCCAGAGCGACGCCGCGGTTGTTGAGCACCGTGGTGCGCCGCTCGAGTGCGAGGGCGCGATCGAAGCTTGCGACCGCCTCGGCGTGGCGCTCCATGCGCAACAGGGCGACGCCCAGCTGTATGTGCGCTTCGATTTCCGTCGGCAGCAAGGCGGCTGCCTTCTGTAACGGCGCTAAAGCGTCGGTGTGCCGGTCGAGCGCCAACAACGCAGCGCCCAGTCCGATGAGATCCAGCGGCTTGTCGCCGTGGCGGGCGATGGCGTCCGTGTAATCTCGGACTGCGGCTGGGAAGCGCTCGAGGAGCACGTTGACCACTGCGCGGTTGCGCAAGATCTGGGCGTTGGACGGTTCGAGCGTCAGGGCGGTCGAAAAGCTTTGCAGCGCTTCGGCGAAGCGCCCTAGTTCTCTGAGGCTGGCGCCGCGGTTGTTGTGCACGCTTGCGTTGTTGGGCTGCAATGCCGCGGCCGCGTTGAAACTTCCGAGCGCGCGCTCGTGATCGCCCATTCTCGCGGCCAGGATCGCCAGGTTGTGGTGCGCAGGCGCCTGGCGAGCATCGATCTCGATGGCCCGCTCGAAACACGCCAGTGCATCCGGTACCCGTTCGAGCGATGCCAGCAGCACGCCTAAGTCAATCAACGCGCCTGCATCCGCGGGGGCCAATCGCACCGCTTCGCCCAAATGGGCAAGCGCCTGCTCGTTTTGCTCCAGCGCGGCGAGTGCCGATCCCTGCAAGCGGTGTCCATCGGCCGTTAAAGCGGCGAGGGCGTTGGCTTGCTCGCAGCAGTGAAGCGCATCCACAGGCTGCCCCAGTGCCAGCCTCGCGCGCGCCAGGTTTAGCCATACGCTCGGCCGATCCGGCTTCAATTCCAACGACCGTGCGAGCCATCGCGCGCCCTCCTCATGCAAGCCGCTCTGCGCCAGCGCCACGCCCAGCCTCTGCATCAAGTCGGGGTCGCTCGGCGAGGACCGCAGCAGATCTTGGTACATCGCCACAGCGTCGCGCAGCTGACCCGCCTGATGGTAGCGGACCGCCCGAGCGAGCCGGTCGCGCGTGAGTTCGGCCAAAGGGTCTCCTCAAAAAGAAACGGCGGGCACTAAGCCCGCCGTAAAGTCTATCGAAACAAAATACTTTTAGAAGTCGACCGTCACGTTCACGAATAGGTATCGACCCAGGGTGTCGTAAACCGAGGGATACGTGTTGCTCTCGGCGTAAATCGAATTGCCGCCCGAGTTGCCCGTGTCGATGATCGGAGGATCCTTGTCCAACAGGTTGTTCACACCCACCCGGCCGGTGATCCGATTCCAGGTGTAGGACACCCGCAGATCCAGATAGCTGATCGTCGGAATGTGTCCATCGGCCAGCGGCAAGCCGCCGGTCAAGGCCGCGTTGTAATCCGGCGAGCTCGGGTCGATGGTCGTATTCTTCGCCGAGCCAAAGAATCGCCACGTCATGCCGGCCGACAAGCCCGTGATGGGCGTATCGTAATCGGCCGTGAAGCGATGGCGCCACTTGGGTGTGACCGGGGCGCACGACGGACCGAATTTGCCGGCGCAATCATATTCCTTGCCTGGAAGCGCGGTTCCCAGCCCAGGCCTGTAAATCAGATTTAGCAGGTAGGTGCCATCGAGCCGGGTGCGGATGCGTCCCGCATCGCCCATGTCGAACTTATAGGCGAGCCCCACATCGACGCTCTTATTTTCAAGACCGCCTTCGTTCAGGATCGGATCGACGGTGTACGCACTCTGACTCGCCCACAGCGTGCCAGCCGCATCACGATGAATCAAATCGCACCACACCGGTGAAGAGGTCAATACGCAGTTCGCCTGGATGGTGGCCGGTCCATACGAGTTGATCAGATTAGTGATCTTGATGTCGGTGTAGTCAACCGTCGCGGCGAAGTTCGGCACAAAAGAAGGCGTGAAGACGAAACCGATGTCCGCAGTCTTGCCCACTTCGGGTTTAACGTTGGGGTTGCCGCCGATCAAGCCGTTGTATTGCTGTGCGGGCGAGGCCGCTGCGCCGCCGTTGGCGTACTGAGCGGCCGTGACGCCGAGGAGGGCGCACTGCGCTTGAGTCAAATTTGTGCCGACGCAGATATCGCCGCCCGTATCGAGTGCGACGTGTTGCGGCTGGTAGAGTTCCTGCAGGTTCGGCGCGCGCACTGCACGGTTGTAGCTGGCGCGCATTCGCACATCGCTCACCGGCGCCCATTCCAAGCCAACCTTGAATGTGCTGGTCGAATAGCCTTCGCTGTAATTCGAGTAGCGATAGCCCGCTTCGAAATCGAGCGCCTTGGCCAGAAATATGTCACGCATCACTGGCATGCGGGCTTCCGTGTATCCCTCCCAGACGTGTTGTCCAGCGCTGACCGGCGGCGTCGGCGAGCCAATGCCCGACAAATCGCCGCTCTGATACTCGGCATCAGGATTCACGGTCAATCGGTCGCGTCGGTACTCGCCGCCGAACACGACCTTCAGGCCCGTGTCCGCCAAAGGCGACTTGATGCCGTTCTTGGTCAAATCGCCGGTGACGAACGCTTCAGCAATGTCTTCTTCCGAGGAGGCTTCGAACAAACCGGGGACGGTGAAGTACGACAAAGCCGCAGCGCTGACAGGAATAGCCGGATTGAAGATGTTCCAAGGCACGCAGCCCGACTGTCCGCCTTGGCACACGGGCGTGCCGCCCGGGCCGGTGACGGCGAGCAGTGCGTTTTGCATGCGCTCGGTCGAGGTGTCGTTGTTGTGGAAGTCGGATGAGTGCGTTTGTGAGAACAAACCGTACGCATCGTAGGTCCAGTCGGAAACGATCTCGCCGCGTGCGCCGAACACTCCGCGGTAAGAGGTGTGATCGTAGCTGTCCTCGCGCGGGCCGCCTTCCACGTTGCGGCGACCGATCAGAATCTGGCCGACGCCGGTGGCGGCGTTGAACTGGTACGGCGCGAGCTTGTTTGCTGCTGCAGCATTCTGTGAGTTGGTGTAGGTGACTCCGGGACACAGCACGGGAAATTCCGCCGCCGTAATGTACGGATTCATGCCCGAGTTGCCGTAACCGCCGACGCCGCAGTTATAACTCAGCGCACCGTCCGAGATCCCTGAGTCGGCGTCGATAGCTTTACCGCTTCCCAAGAACGACCCTGCCGCCGCGTAGTTGCCGGTGGTCTTGTCGTCCATGAACGAGAACTCGGTGTACGCCTCGACATGATCATTGAACTTCAACTTGCCGAAAAACCCTGCGGTATAGCGCTCATCGTTACGCTGCAAGTAATGCGATGCCGCGTAGTTGTAGCGCGCATATCGGTCGACGAGACTGCCGTCCGGACTGACCTGCTGCGCAAAATGATTGTCAGTGGGATTCTCGAACACCGCCGGCGCAGATGTGCTTGAGCCACCGCAAGCGAACGGAGAGGATGCGGTGGAATTGCGGCTCAACTGACAGGCCGAGTGGTCGCGGTGATCGGCGGTGGCAGCCGAGGCACGTCGGTATCCCAAGTAGCCCTCGAAGTTGCCTGCGCCCTCCGCGAAACTGTGGCCCATGATCAAGGTCAGATCCTTGTTCCCGCCGTCCCAGTTCGTGCCTGTGACGGGTGCGAACCCTCCGTTCTGCAGCAGAGGGTCAATCCAGCCTTCATGGTTGCTATGGTTGTAAATGCCTGCGTTGGCATCCAGTCGCACGCCCTCGAAGTGATCGTTCATGACGAAGTTGACGACACCCGCGACGGCATCTGCGCCGTAAGTGGAGGACGCGCCGCCCGTGAGCACATCGACGCGCTCAATCAGTGCTACGGGAATCTGGTTCAGATCGGCGGCGGACGCGAATGCCGGAGCGGTACCCTGAATGGCACCCGGGTCGCCGCCTTGCAAACGCCGTCCGTTTATGAGGACCAGTGTTCGCTGCGCGCCGAGTCCACGCAGGTTGACGGTGGCGGTTCCGTTAGATCCCATCGACAGGCCCGAACCCTGATCGGCAACCACTTGCGGCAGGCTGTTGACCAAATCTTCGATTCGGGTCACGCCGGTCTGTTTGATTTCCTCGGCGCTGACGACCGTGACCGGACTGATCGCGTCCAGGTTGGGGGTGGCAATGCGCGAACCGGTGACGACGACTTCTGTAAGGTCAGTGCTGGAGTCATTGGCGACTTTCGGTGCAGTTTGGGCCTGAGCGGTGGGTGATTGAATGAGGCTTGCGGCTAGACTTCCGGCGCCGAGCAGCGCCATTCGAACGGCCTGCCGCACCGTTTGGTTCGTACGTGATGCGTTGTCCATATCTCTCCCGAATTTTTTGCAAAACGCTGCCGCAACAGGTCTATCGCGCTGCAACACCGCAGCCCGGAACTACCCGTACTCATGACAACTTGAAGATCATCCCGGCCCGTTCACTGCCCCGTCTGCACAGTGTCAAGCTTATATGTCGAACTTAACAGTTCTTTACGGAACTTTGCAACGGCCTGAGAGCAATGTTCTTGACAAAAATTTTGGTGCACGACGAAAGTGCGGGCGCGACCGGGAGAGTGCTCGCTGGTGAAGCACTGGGGCTTGCGTGTTTTTTGCTAATGCATTCCGTAGGCGTCGGCCACCGTGTTGCCCACCTGCTCACCCATCCGTACACCGACTTCCCCCGAATTGCGGTAGTGCACGCCGTCCCAGATGCGCGCGTTGACGACTTCTTGAACGACTTCCTCGGTGCGTTCCCAATAACGTCGCTGACCTGGAAGGGTATTGCTCACCGAACTTAAGATCGGCAACGCTTCTTTGCCCACGTCCCGACGAATGACGGTCGCAATAGTGGAGGCAATCATGCAGTGCGCGCAGGGATACTCTGGCTGAATGGGGGTGACGATCAGCGGCAGCCAGCCGGCATCTCTTTCGGTCGCCGGATTGCCATCGCGGTCGCCATTTCGAATGGCGGTGACGGGCCGCCAGAAGTTGTAGAAATATTTGGCGTCGAATACCGCTATTTCGGTGTCGCTCATCGCAGCGGTCACCGCCGCATAGAGCCGCGCGTTGCGGGTCACTTCCCGCTTGGCATCCGTCGCCAACGCACGCACGACTCCCAAATGAACGTCGGGCAGGGCAGTGGCCCAAAAACGCGCGATCAACGTTTGTTCTGGAGTGCGCAGCGTGCTCTCCGCTGCGCCATAGGTCATTGTTTCCTTGTAGTCCCTCGCCCAAATTTCACTGGTGAGCAGCGGCGGAGGCCCTGGCCGGAATTGCGACGGGCTTTTGAGGAACCAGGGTTTGTGCTGCGATACCGCGACACCGAGCGGGAAGGTGGTAACCACATAAACCCCGGGGTCGGTGATGGGGCGATAGGGTTCCGGGTTTCCCAAATCATCGGTGTGTTTGGCCAACACATTGTTGGCCGCTCTGACGCCTACGTCCACTCCGCGTGCCCGAGCCGCGTCATCCGGCAAGGCCTTCAGTGCGCGGTCATACGCAGACTCGACTAACTGCCGCTGAGTCGGTGCCTCATGCTGCAGCACCGTCATGCTCGCTGCCGCAATGGCTGCATCGATTGACGCGCCTTGGGTGGCGCCAAGATCGACCCAGTCGTGCGGGTAACGCCGAGTGATGGCATTGACTGCCTCGTACACAGCGCTTTGCGACAAGGCCATGGTGCGCACGGTGTTCGGAGCATCGATCGCGATCTCGGTCGTGGAATCCGCCCACTCCGCCAAGGTATGAGCCGTGGCGCATGTTGCGCCCAATAACAGCGCTCCTACCATCCAACGTGAAGTCCCCATTGCCGTATCCCCTTCGAGCGCCTGCGCGAGCGGCTTTACTACACGATTTCAGTTGAAAATAGTACTCAATCGCGGCGGGACGCTGTCCGTAAGACGCTAGGATGGGGTTGTCCCGTCGGCCTTCATCCGTGCGCTTTTATGAACTCACACAACGAGTTAAGCGCGGTAAGCGCGCTCCTCGACACGTTTGGCCAATCCGTCGAACGATCTGTGGCACAATCGCGCCTCAAATTTGGATCGAGACCCTCGGCTAGGTGGCAGAATGGTCATGCAGCGGCCTGCAAAGCCGCGTATAGCGGTTCGATTCCGCTCCTAGCCTCCAACCGTTAGAATGAGTGGATGTCAGAGGAAATCTCCAATCTCGTTGCCTTGCGTCCGGCCAACTCGCCGAGTAGTACGGATCTTCGCCTCGTGGGCGCCAATCCCGATTACTGGTACCCATTGGCTTGGTCCTATGAACTCAAAGCCGGCAAGACCCTGGGGCGCAGGTTCGCGGGTGAACCCATTGTTTTGTATCGCGGCAGCAGCGGCAAAGTCTTCGCTCTGGAGGATCGCTGTGCGCACCGGCAAGTGCCGCTGCATTTGGGCGTCGTGAGCGGCAATGATCTGAAATGCCACTATCACGGTTGGGTTTACAACTGCAGCGGCAAATGCGTCAACGTCCCCTACATGGGACCAGAGCGTTTACCGAATGGGGTCAAAAGCTATCCCGCCCGTGAAATCGACGGCTTAATTTTCGTGTTTCCCGGTGATCCGAGCCTGGCCGAGAGTCGCGCGCCGGCCTCGTTGGGCTCCGCCTCGCGCAAGGATTACAAGACCCGCCGCTTGAATCGCGAAGTGGCTTGTCACTACACCTTCATGCATGAAAATTTGTTCGACATGAATCATCAGTTCATGCACCGCAAGCAGATGGGTTCGATCCGTGCGCGGTGTTTGGGCCGTAACCACGGCGAGAATTGGGCCGAGGTTGAGTACAGCTTCAGCCGCACGGAGGGCAAGTCATCGGTGGGCGAGGCAGTGATTGTCGACCTGATGCGCAAGCGCGGCGAGGCGAAAAAAGACTTCTCCGATCACATGCGCATTCGTACCGACTATCCCACTCAAAGCCTCAAAGTTTGGGTAGGCCGCGACATCAAGCAGTCGGACGATCCGGTGCTGGATGTGTGGCTAGGCTACACGCCGCTGGATGCGCAGCAGCGCACGAATCGTACTTTCGGCTATTTATCGGTCAAGAAGCCGGCGTTTCCGGGAATCATTCACGCGGTGTGGCCCTTTGTCACCTGGTTCACCGAGAACATTTTCCGCGAGGACAAGGACATCGTGGAGCACGAACAGCGGGCCTACGACGCGCAGGGCTGCGACTGGAATAACGAGGTTTTTCCGCCGATTCGGGATTTGCGCGGCGTGTTGGCGCGTTGCGGCGTGCCGATGAAATCCGGTTAACGTTCTCCCGGATACCAATTCCAGCGACCGGCGAGAGTCATCACCGCCGGCACGACGAACGCTCGGATCACGGTCGCGTCGATCAGCACCGATACGCATAGACCCACGCCCATCATCTTAAGTACGGGTAGATCGGCGCCGACAAAGGCGCCGAAGACCACCGCCATGATCAAGCCAGCGCCTGTGATGACGGGCGCCACCGCGGCGAGGCCATCGATGGTGGCCCGGTTATTGTTGTGATCGACCAAGTACTCGCGACGGATCCTAAACAACAAAAACAGTTCGTAGTCCATCGATAAGCCGAAGCTCAAGCAGAACACCATCATGGGCACTTCCAGGGGAATCGCGGTGAATGGCTTTTCCAGTCCCACCACTCCGTTGAGCCACCCCAACTGAAACACGGCAACCACCGCGCCGATGCCGGCTGCGACCGCCAGTAGATTGGTGATCACGGCTTTGATGGGCAAAAGAAACGATCGGAATGCGATGAACAGAAACAGCAGCGTTGCGCCGACGACGAAGGCAAAAATCCGCGGCAAGCTCTTGAACATGTAAGTGTTGAAGTCGTTGTGCTCAGCAGGGCTGCCGCCGATTTTGACATCGAAACCGGCGCCCGGAGAAATCAGCGCGACGTCGCGAGTCAAGCGCTCAATGTCCTTCACCGCCAGTCCATTGGCCGGTGTGATTTCGAACAAGGCCGCGTGCCGATCGTTGCTGACATACAGTTCGCCGATGGACGGATGGTCGTGTAGGGCTTTGTCCACGTCCTCATAGAGCATCGAATATTCGAACTCGCCCAAGTCCTTGCGCAGCGAAAATGGCGATGACACGGCTGCCACGCGTTTATCGGCGGCCAGTTTGGTGGAATAATCAAACAAAGGCTTGATGTTGGCGGCCGCCAATATTGGCGAAGCATCGCGGGTGGTCACGATGGCGTACACCGGTATCGAGGCATTGTCGTTGCGCACGGCGGTCAATATTTCTGCGCCCATACGCGATTCGGTGGCGCGCGGCAGGAACCAACGCTCGTTCGTGATGCCGGTATTGGCTTTAAGCAGCGGCGAGGCCATTGCCAACACGCAAGTCGCCGAGACGATCAACGTGGGTAAGGGATGTCTCGTAATCCACCCGCCTAGCTGCAGCCAAAGCGCGTGGGTATTGGCACTGCGTAATCGCCGCGGCACCACCGGCCAACGATCCAAATAAGGCGCTAACAATACAAGGCACGCCGGCAATAAAGTCAGCGCGGCGAGCACTGATACGCATACCACCATGGCGCCGCCGATGCCTGCGCAACGAGTTTCCAGAATGGGACTGAACAGCAGCCCTAGGAAACCGACCATGACGGTGACGCCGGACCAGGCAATGGTTTGTCCCGCCTGAGCAACCGTGGAGGCCACCGTTTGCGCCACCGTCTCGTGCGGTGGATGCTCGCGAAAATGCGTCACCATCAGCAGTGAGTAGTCGATGCCGATCGCCAGACCGACCATCGTGACCACATTGCTCAGCAAATTTGAGACCGGCACCAGTTCAGCCAAAATGAAGGCCAGTCCGAGCGACACCGTCGTGGTGGCAAGCCCCATCACAAACGGCAATCCCGCCGCGACCAGCGTGCCGAACGCCACCATCAATATCACCAACGTCAGCGGCAGAGCGCGCTTTTCAGCATGATCGCCGCCGGAAGCGCTCCAGGCATTGACGTCATAATCGGCCGCGGGTCCCCCGGTGACCGCGACCTGTGCCGTCGGATCGAGCTTCAACAAGTCATTGCGCAACGGCTCGACGGCTTCGCGCACCACCGCCACCGCCTTTTGGACCGCCTCGTTATCGGTGGCTCTCAGTCCCACCAGCAGCATGGTGACGTGACCATCCGATGAGCGCATGCGCGCGTCGCGACTATCCGCGAAGCTCGCCACACGGCGCACTTCCTTCAGCGCCCCAAGTTCGCTGGCCGCACGCTTAACCCAGTCAAAATAGGCTCCCGAGTCGACTTTTAAGCGTGGCGATGACACGGCCAAGACCAACGGGTCGATATAAGGATTTTGAAATTCCGTGCGTAGCAGTTCGCTGGCAACGGCCGAGGGGCTGTCCTCGATACCGCCGGCACCCCCGACGGCCACTTGAGAAAGACGATGCGCACCCCATGCTCCTAGGGCAATGCAGATGACCCAGGCGCCGAGAACTTGTAGGGGATGCACCGCTACCCAGGTGCCTATTTTCAAAAACCGCGGATTCATTAGAGGCTATTTCACTTTGATGACGCACCACAAACAGGCGTAAAATAGGATAATACGCGATTGAGTCGCTTAAGCCCTGAAACGCCTGCAATTATGCTAAACCAGCAAGAACTCGATTATCCGATCACTCCCGTGCAGCGTCCCTGGGATGCTCGGCTGGCGCGCCGTTTGGTGGCGCCGCTCAAAGACACCCGGGTTACGCCGAATCAATTGACGACGGTGCGGCTGTTGGTCGGACTCGCGGCGGCAGCGGCGTTTCTTCCAGGGACATTTTTGTGGTCGA
>CAZZWE010000122.1:0-13992 GCA_964657675.1 uncultured Steroidobacteraceae bacterium | reverse complement strand
ACGGCGATCTCGTTGACAGCGGCGGCCTGCTCAGAATGCGTCTCTGCAAGGTCGACGGCCGTGTAAGCGGCCGCGTTGACAATCCAATCGGGTTTTGTGGCAATCACCACCGAATGGACCGCTTTCGAATCGGTGATGTCGAGTTCAGCGCGACCCTTGGCAATGATTTGATGCTGCAGCGGAGACGCCACGCACACCGCATGCGCGACCTGTCCAGCGCCCAACACCAAAATCTTCACGGAAAGGTCTCGATCTCAGCCAAGGCTTGGCCGACTGCATCTTTGGCCGACAACTTTGGGCTCACGCCTGCAGGCAGTGGCCACTGCACCCTGATCTTCGGGTCATTCCACGCCAAAGTTCTCTCATCCGGAGGGCTGTAGTAATCGGTGCACTTGTACAAAAAGTCCGCCGTTTCGGAGGTGATCAAGATTCCGTGCGCAAGTCCCGGAGGCACCCATAGCATGCGGTGATTATCCGCTGACAACTCGACGCCATACCATTGTCCAAACGTGGGCGAGCTGCGCCGCAGATCCACCATTACATCGAACACGCTGCCGCTGGTCACGCGCACCAATTTGCCCTGGGTGTGTTTGACCTGGAAATGCAGTCCCCGCAAGGTCCATTGCGTGGAGCGGCTGTGATTGTCCTGCACGAAGCTGGCGTCGATGCCGGCCGCTTTGAATTTTTCGCTTTGCCAGGTTTCGAGAAAAAACCCGCGCGCATCGCCGAACACCTGCGGTTCGATCAGCACCACATCCTGCAACGGCGTGTTGTTGAACTTCATTGAGGCGCCTTCAAGGGTGATCGGATTCTTTGAGGATCCGCATCAGATATTCACCATAGCCGCTTTTCGCCAGCGGCTTGGCCAACTTCACCAGCTGCTCAGCATCGATGAAACCTGCGCGCCAGGCAATTTCCTCGACGCAAGCGACCTTGAGCCCTTGCCGCTCCTCGATGATTCGCACGAACACGCCTGCGTCGAGCAGCGAATTGTGCGTGCCGGTATCGAGCCAGGCGGTGCCGCGTCCCAAACGTTCGACATGTAAATCGCCGAGTTTTAGATACGCCCGATTAAGGTCCGTGATTTCCAGCTCGCCACGAGGCGAAGGCTGCAGCGCTTTCGCCAAGGCCGGGGCGCGGCCGTCGTAGAAGTAAATCCCGGTGACCGCGTAGTTTGACGGCGGCTTTTCAGGCTTCTCCAACAGATCAGTCACCTTGCCGCCGGCGTCGAACTGCACCACACCATAGCGCTCCGGATCCTGCACGTAGTAGCCGAACACCGTCGCTCCGGTTTCACGCTGCGACGCACTCATCAGCAGCCCGGTCAGATTCGCGCCATAGAAAATGTTATCGCCCAAGATCAGGGCCGAGGGCGCACCGTTCAAAAACTTCTCACCCAGAATCAGTGCCTGCGCGATGCCATTGGGTTCCGCCTGCACGGCGTATTCAAACGTTAAGCCCCACTGCTCACCGCTGCCTAATAAATCACGAAAGGCCACCTGATCGCGTGGCGTGGTGATCACCAGAAACTCGCGAATACCGGCGAGCATCAGGGCCGCCAGCGGGTAATAGATCATGGGTTTGTCATACACCGGCAACAGCTGCTTCGACTGGCACATGGTGATGGGATGCAACCGTGTTCCGGCCCCACCCGCTAAAATGATGCCCTTACGTCGAATCGACATTTAGCGATGCTTCCTTACATAGTCGATCAGCGCAGCCAGTCCCGCGGCGCCTTGGCCTTGCGGCGGCGTCCCGCCTGTCATGTCGATGCCCACGGCCAGCTTCTTGCCCAATTCCACGCCAAATTGATCGAAAGAATTAATGCCCCACACCGTTCCTTGTACGAACACGCTGTGCTCGTAAATCGCTAGCAAGCCACCCAAGGTGCGTGCCGTGGTCTGCGGATACATCAGCAGCGAGCTCGGCCGGTTGCCTTCGTGCACTTTGTGCACCGCGAGGCGCGTGATCTCGGCAGCGCTGGCGCCGGCCTTGCGCAAGTCCGCTTCGACATCCGCCAAGGGATAGCCGAAGGCGAATGCCTGCGACTGCGCGAAGCAGTTTTTGAGTGCCAAATCCTGGCCCTCGGTGCCGCCCCAAGAACCGCGCAAGGGTGCAATGAAATCCAACGCCTGCGTCAAGGTGCCCTGGTGCAGCATCTGAAAAAACGAATGCTGCGCATTGGAACCCGGCTCGCCCCAAACGATGGGTGCCGTGGCGAAGTTCACGTGCTGCCCTTCCAAGCTCACCGACTTGCCGTTGCTTTCCATCTCCAGCTGCTGCAGATAGGCTGGCAACCGCGCCAAGCGCTGGTCGTAGGGCAATACCGCCAAAGTCGGTAGATTCAAGAAGGTCCGGTTCCAAACCCCCAATAGCCCCATAAGCACGGGGAGATTCTTCTCCAACGGCGCCGTGGTGAAGTGCTTGTCGATATCGCTGGCGCCGCCCAAGAATTGCTCGAACACCGCGGTGCCGAGCACGATCTCGGCGATCAACCCAATGGCCGACCAGACCGAATAGCGTCCACCCACCCAATCCCACATCGTGAAGCGGTGATCGGATGCGATACCGAATTTATCCATGGCCTCGGCATTGGTCGATACGGCGGCGAAATGATTGGCCGGCGATTTCTCGCCCAAGGCGCCAACGATCCAAGCGCGCGCCGCATTGGCGTTGGTCTGCGTTTCTTGAGTGATGAAAGTCTTGGAGCAAATGATCACCAAGGTCTCGGCGGGATCCAGGCTGCGAGTCAAATCCTCCAGCTGGGTGCGATCGACGTTCGACACGAAGTACGGAGTCAGGCCCCCATTCCACTGCGCTTTGAGGGCATCGCACACCAGCAGTGGGCCTAAGTCCGAACCGCCGATGCCGATGTTCACCACGTTCTTGAATTTCTTGCCGGTGACGCCCAGTTTTTTGCCGCTGCGCACTGCTTCCGCGAACGCCGATAGTTTTTGCCGCGACGCCTTGACCTCTGCCTGGATCGACGCATCGCCCGCGAAGCTGGAACGCAATGCGGCGTGCAGCACGGAGCGTTGTTCAGTGCTATTGATTTTATCGCCGCGAAACATCGCCGTGATCCGGGCCGGCAGATCCACGGCGCGCACCAAGTCGAACAGCAGCGACATCGTTTGCTGAGTCACGCGTTGGCGCGAGTAATCGAGCAGCCAGCCATCGTGTTCGAAGTGAAAATTTTGCCAGCGATTCGAATCTTTGGCGGTCAGGTCGCGTAGATGCGTGCTGGATAACTCCTTGGCATGCGCCGCGACGGCGCCCCACTCGGCACGCGAAGAATTCAATTGGGACATGTGTTCTTACTCATAGGGTTCGCGGGTGATAATAAGCAAGATACCACTGTACAAAATGCTTAACACCCTGTTCCAATTGCGTCGACGGACGATAGCCTACGTCGCGGGCCAGGGCTGTGACGTCGGCCCAAGTATCAGCCAAATCCCCCGGTTGCGCGGGCATTAGATTCCTCTGCGCTTTGCGGCCCAGGCAGGTCTCAAGCACCTCTATATACCGCGACAATGTGACGGGCTGTTGATTGCCGATGTTGTAAATTTTAAAAGGCGCATTGCTGCTATTGGGATTGGGCGCAGCGGAACTCCACTCAGGGTCCGGCTCGGCAACTTTATCCACGGCCGCCGCCACGCCCTTGACGATGTCATCGACGTAGGTGAAATCGCGTTGGTGATTGCCATTGTTGAATACATCAATGGTTTCGCCGGCCAGAATTTTTCGGGTAAAGAGAAACAGCGCCATGTCCGGCCGGCCCCAGGGCCCGTAGACGGTAAAGAATCTCAAGCCCGTAGTCGGGAGCTTGTACAGCGAGGAGTAGCTGTGGGCCATCAACTCATTGGCCCGCTTGGTGGCGGCATACAAGGTGAGCGGATGATCGACGCCATCTAATTCCGAGTACGGCATATGCGTGTTCGCGCCATACACCGAACTGGTCGATGCGTACACCAAATGCTCGATGGCGTGGTGACGACAACCTTCCAATACGTTCATGAAGCCGACGACATTGCTTTGCACATAGGCATGCGGATTCTCAAGTGAATAACGCACGCCTGCCTGGGCACCCAAGTGCACCACCCGGTCGAATCGGCCGTCGGCAAATACCTGCTCCATCGCATCACGATCGGCCAAATCCGCTTTGACGAATCGAAACTGCGGATAACTTTTCAGAATGTCGAGACGCGCACTTTTCAGCGCCGGATCGTAATAGGCATTGAGATTATCCAATCCCACGACATCATCGCCGCGTTCCAGCAGCAATCGAGAAGTATGAAAACCTATGAAACCGGCAGCGCCGGTTACGAGCAGCCTCACAGTTTTCGCCACACCGTGCTGCCGGCAGACGCCTTGTCGAGTAAAGCCAGCACATGCTCATGCGCCGCCATCTCCTCAGGGTTGGCATCAATCACCCGGATGCGCACCGCGCCCAAGGAGCGCGCGGGATTCACTTGCCGCGCGCGTGCACGCACCGCCTCCGACTCGGCGCTCAGCGTCAGGCTGCCCTGACCGCCGGTCATGGCTAAATAAACCTCGGCAAGAATGCGCGCGTCCAACAATGCGCCGTGATATTCGCGATGCGAGTTGTCCACCGAGTAACGCTTGCACAAGGCATCCAAGCTGTTGCGCTGTCCCGGGTGCATTTGGCGCGCCAACGCCAGGGTGTCAAGCACCTGGCACAGCTCGTGGACCCGGCGCTCGAAGGCCGCGCGCGCCAGTTCCGCGTTCAAGAACGCCACGTCGAAAGGCGCATTGTGGATGATCAGTTCCGCGTCTTGCACAAACTCCAGAAAGTCGCCGTGAATTTGCGTGAAGGTCGGCTCCTTGGCCAGCCGCTCGCGGGTCAGGCCATGTACCTGTTGCGCGCCTTCGTCGATATCGCGTTCGGGATTTAAGTACTGATGAAACTTGCGCCCGGTGAGCCGCCGATTCACCAGTTCAACGCAACCGATTTCGATGATGCGATGCTGCTGCTCCACCTCAAGACCCGTGGTCTCCGTGTCCAATACCACTTGACGCATCAATTACGCCCGCCCGGCCAGCATGCGATCGATCGCGATGTTGGCCAGTTGATCCACATATTCATTGCCTTCATGTCCCGAATGCCCCTTGACCCAAATCCACTCGATGTCCTGCGTGGCCACAGCGAGATCCAACAACTGCCATAAATCCTGATTCTTGACCGGTGCGCGCGCGGCGGTGCGCCAACCCCGGGCTTTCCAGTTGGGCATCCATTCGGTGACCCCCTGCAGCACATACTTCGAATCGGTGTATAGCTTAACCGCGCATCGCCGCTTCAATGCGTTCAGGCCGCCGATGGCGGCACTCAGTTCCATGCGGTTATTGGTGGTGGCCGCTTCCGCCCCCATCACCTCTTTGCGCTCGGTGCCCGCGACGAGCAATGCCGCCCAGCCGCCGGGACCGGGATTGCCGCGGCAAGCCCCATCGGTATAAATCTCGACTGAGGTCATGGACCCACTTTGTGAGTCGGCTCAGCGGCGGCCACCAGCACACGTGCACGCGCGCGGCGCCGCGGGCGCACCATGGTCAGTGTGGGCACGCGCTTGCGTGCCTTGAGCAGATAGGCCCCCGCTGTCAACGCCGCCCGCGGACGAAACTCGACATCGGGACTGCCCGCCACGGGCAACATGCTCAAATACCCGTACACGCTGTCGACATCGAAGCCGAGCAGCGCCACCCAGTCGCGCAGACGCCGCTCGGTCAGCATTCGCTGCGTTCCCGGCGGAAACGCCGGGCGCCGGAAATAGCGCCCGAATGAACGGCGTACGCCCCAACCGCTAAAGGGGTTGAAGCCGCAAATCATCAAACAGCCTTCGCCAGTCAGCACCCGCTCAGCCTCACGCAAAACCGCGTACGGGTCTTCCACCAATTCCAGCGTATGCGGCAAGAAAATCGCATCAATGGAGTCGGAGCGGAACGGCAACGTGTCGAGCGGCGCACACAGGGTCACGCCCGGCGCAAGTTCAGGCGCCAGCAGCGTGGTGTGCTGGGTCCTCGCGCCATCGAGCAAATGCCGCGCAGGGCCCCAGGCCCCCACCTGGAGCAGTTCGAAGCCGAACACATTGTCGAGTGCCAGCGGAGCCAATGCGGCCTCCTCGCGCAAAACGCGGGCGCCCAGAGGTCCTTCGAACCAGTTATTGACTGCCGTGGCGGAGTTAAATTCCAACCAAAACTCCTTCGTGAAATTACTAGCGAAATTCTGATGTTACAGGTTAAATACGCCGCAAAATGTCATTCAATGCTTCGCCCATCAAGGTCCGTCCGGTCCGCGCCTTCTCCGATAACTATATCTGGCTGATCGAGGCGCCGGCCGACGCCGGTCAAGCCAACAAGCGCGTGGTTGCAGTCGACCCGGGGGAAGCGGGTCCCGTGATCGCCGAACTGCAACGCAGCGGCGCAAGCTTAGCCGCCATTCTACTCACTCACCATCATCCCGATCACGTGGGCGGGGTTCCGGAACTACTGCGCCATGGGGATGTGCCGGTGTTTGGGCCTGACGATTCCCGCATTGCACCGCCGGCACAGCGCCTATCGGCCGGCCGCTGTGAATTACCGGACTTGGGACTTAGCTTCGAGATTTTGCAGGTGCCTGGGCATACTGTCAGCCACATTGCTTTTTGGGGGCACGAGGCGCTGTTTTGCGGCGACACGTTGTTTAGCGCCGGGTGCGGCCGAATGTTTGAAGGTACACCGACCCAAATGAATGCGTCTTTGAATAAACTTCGCGCGCTGCCGCCAGGGACCTCGGTGTACTGCGGCCATGAATATACCGCTGCCAATCTCAAATTTGCGTTGGCGGTGGAGCCTGCGAATCCAGCCGCCATTGCCTACCAGCAAGATGTCGAGCGCCTGCGTGCCGATGGTCAGCCAAGTCTGCCCTCCGCACTGGCGCTTGAGACTCGCATCAATCCGTTTTTGCGCTGCGACCAACCGGCAGTTCATGCCGCCGCCGAGCAGCACGCCGATCTGACCCTGCGCGAGCCTGCGGAAGTGTTTGCAGTGCTGCGCGCTTGGAAGGATGGATTTCGGTGAAACGCGCGCTGATGGCCGGCGCCCTGTTGCTGCTATGGGGCTGTGCGCACAAGCCGGTGGCGGCCCCGCCCCGCGAACACATCGAGGTGTCCGCCTCGACGAGTTCGCCCGCCACCCCGGTGACGCAAGCCGATGCGGCGGCCGCAGCCGGCGCCACGCCGAGCCTTGCCATGCCGCGCGAGTGGCAGCATCACAACGGCGAGGATTACGACGATTTGTTCGATCGGATGCGCGCCGGGTTCGCGCTTGATGAAGTTCAAGAACCGGCCATCGATATTCAACTTGCTTGGTTCGAACACAATCCAGATTATCTGGAACGAGTCTTTCAGCGCGGTCAGCGCTACATGTACCACATCATCACCGAAGTCGAAGCGCGCGGCATGCCACTGGAGTTTGCCCTGCTGCCGGTGGTCGAAAGCGCCTATGAGCCCTTCGCCTATTCATCCAGCCGCGCCGCCGGTATGTGGCAGTTTATTCCGGGCACCGGCACGCGTTTTGGCTTGAAGCGGGATTGGTGGTACGACGGTCGGCGCGATGTGATCGAATCGACGCGCGCGGCGCTCGACTATCTGCAGGCCTTGCACGATCAATTCGACGGCGACTGGTTGCTCGCCATCGCGGCCTACAATGTCGGCGAGAATTCCGTGCAGCGCGAAATGGATTTTAATCGCGCCAACGGCAAGCCAGCCGATTTCTGGCATTTGCGCCTTCCGGCCGAGACCCGGGCCTACGTGCCGAAATTATTGGCGCTCAAACGCCTGATGGCGGAGCCGGAACGCTACGGCCTGGAGTTCGCCGCCATCCCGAATGAGCCCTACTTTGCGGTCATCGACACCGACTCGCAGATCGATTTGAAAATTGCCGCGCAATTGGCCGGCACCAGCTACGATGAAATCGCGGCCTTGAATCCCGGTTTCAACCGCTGGGCCAGCGACCCGGACGGTCCGCACCGCATGCTGGTGCCGATCGACAATGCGGATGCATTCGAGGCGGCGCTGAAGACCTTGGGTCCGGATGACCGGGTGCGATTCGCCGTTCATGAAGTCACGCGCAAAGACACTCTCGCCAGCATCGCCAAAGAGTATGGCGCTTCGGCCACGGTTATCGCGAAAATCAATGACCTCAAAGGCACCAGCGTGACCCCGGGGCAATCCTTGAAAATCCCCGAAATGAGCGGACAGCTCACCGACAAAGTGTTGCTGGCCGCCTCGCGCGTCGATCGCCCCGAGACCGATGTCGGTGGCCGCAAGCAACGGCAAATCGTCTACCGGGTACGCGCGGGTGAAACTTTAAATTCGATCGCGCGCCGCCACGGCATGCCGGTGAGCACACTGGCGCGCCTGAACAACATGGGGGCGAGCGACACCCTGGTCAAAGGCCAGCGCCTCATCATCAAGGCCAGTACCCGGCGTCTGCGCGATGAGGGGGCAGGCTCGGGGCGCCGTCTCACTTATACTGTCAAAAATGGCGATACCGTTTTTAGCATTTCCAAGCAATTTCAAGTCTCGGTGACGCAGCTGAAGAGTTGGAACGGTTTGAATCAGCATCATCAAATCAAAGCCGGCCAAAGATTGGTCATGTATGTCGAGTCCAATCGGCAGCAAGGATAGGAGCCTTCATGGGATTTTTGAGTGGTAAGCGCGCGCTGATCGTCGGGCTCGCGACGGATCGGTCTATCGCTTGGGGGATTGCCCAAGCCATGCATCGTGAAGGGGCGGAATTGGCGTTCTCGCATATCGATCGGATGACCGACCGGGTGGTTCCCCTCGCCAAGCAGGTAGGATCGGACATCACCTTTGTCATGGATGTCGCCTCCGACGGAGACATCGAGAAAGGCTTCGAGTTCTTGAAGTCCAAGTGGGATTCCTTCGACATCCTGGTGCACGCGGTGGCCTTCGCCACCCGCGAAGCCATGACCGGCGACTTCATCAATGCCACCTCGCGCGATAACTTCCGCATCGCACACGATATTTCGAGCTATAGCCTGACCGCACTCTCCCGTGCGTCCGCGCCCTTCATGAAGGGCCGGTCGGGCGCCATCGTTGCCTTGAGCTATCTGGGCGCCGTGAGGTCGATCCCCGCCTATAACGTCATGGGACTGGCCAAAGCCAGCCTAGAGGCGAATGTGCGCTTCCTGGCCGCGGATTTGGGCCCCTTGGGGGTGCGCGTCAATGCCATCTCGGCCGGACCAATTAAAACCCTGTCCGCCGCCGGTATCCCGGGCTTGCGCAAAATGCTGGCGCATGTGGCCGCGACGGCACCCATCAAACGCAACGTCACCATCGAGGATGTCGGAAATACCGCTGCCTTCCTGTGTTCGGATCTGGCCGCGGGTATCAGCGGCGAGGTGCTGTATGTGGACGGCGGATTTCATACCGTGGGCATGAGTTTTCCTGCCGAGAACGACGGCGCGTAAAAGCTGTCAACGCAAGTGAGCGTGCTTCGTTGTAATAGGTGCTTTTCAGATTCGTTATCGGTCACTTTGATCCAACAGGTGGTTTTTATGAGTAAGCGAGCGGTCATTCGGTCTGCGGTTGCGTTAGGTGCCCTGACGGCGCTGGCGGCCTGCAATACAGTCACGGTCAAGACAGATATGGCCCCCGAGATGTCGGTCAGCATCTGCCATACCTATGCTTTCGCCATGGAGCACGTGGCCAACGCCGATCAGCCTGCTGCCTACGGCAACCCGATCAATGCCCAGCGCCTCAAAGTCGCCGTGCAGAACAACATGGCCGCCAAGGGAATCCAGCTGGCTGCCAACCGCGACAGCGCCGACTGCGTCGTCGGCTACGCCTTGGGATCGAGGCAGGTATTCGATGATTACTACGGCGGCCTGTATGGCGGCTTCGGCTGGGGCGGCGGATATCGTCGCGGCCGTTGGGGTGTGGGCGGCTACTACGATGGCCCCTGGGTACAGAACGAAGTGCGCATTGCCATCGATCTATTCGATGCCAAGTCGCACAAGCCGATCTGGCACGCCAGCGCGAGTCAAAATACCTATGAGTTGAGCGGCCCGAATGCGGAAACGAAGATCAATGCGGCGACCGCGGCCATCTTCAGCAAGCTGCCGCCGGTCGCGGGCAGCACGACAACCTAAGGTTTAGCCACCCTTGTGGGGCGCTGTACGAAGAAATAGTACAGCGCTCCTAAGGCCACTGCGGCGAGCAGCACCAGGGCAAAGAAACGGTGCAATGAACCCGCCAACAGCTCGGGATGGCGGCCGAGGCTGACACCCAGCCATGCGAGCACCGAGCACCACAACAAGGCGCCCGCCAAGGTGGCGAGCGCATACCAGCGAAAATCCATGCGCAGGATTCCCACCGGGATCCCAATCAAGTGGCGAATGACGGGCAGCAGGCGCGCAAAGAACACGCCGCCCCAGCCGTAGCGCGATGACCATTGTTCCGCCATCTCGATTTTCGCTGCGCTTAAAGCCACGTAGGGCGCCAGGCGCATGACCACCGGCCGTCCCAGCCAGCGGGAACCCCAGTACATGATCACCGCGCCAACCCAAGATCCGGCGGTCCCGGCCAGTACGATGCCCACCGCCGACAGCTGGCCCTGGGTATGGGCGAGATACGCGGCCGGCGGGATGATGACTTCGCTGGGAATCGGTACGAACGTGCTCTCCAAGGCCATGAGCCCGGCGATCAGCCAGTAGCCGCCTTGGGCCAGGGCAGCGAGATACCAATCTGAAAACTGGTGCAGCAGCCCTGACAACTAGTCGATGGCCTGAGGATTCAAACTGACCTTGGCATCGGCGCGCACCGCGGCGGTATACGCCTGGGCTTCATCGGAGGCCATGCGAGCCGCGTATTGGCGCCGCAAATCCGCATCCTTCAGGGTGGCATCACTTGGGTCTTCACGCACCGCCGTTAATGCAACCACGGCCGCGTCACCGGGGGCGATACCCACATTGGCATACACCGGCTTTGCGCCCGGCTTGGGGGCTTTGAAGGCCTCCTGGCGAATTTCCATCGGCACGGTCTGGTCGGAGCGCGACACGAACTTCGCCGCCTGCAGCGTGCCGCCCAACCCTTTAACCACGCTGTCCCAAGACTCGCCGGCATTGAGCTTCTTGACGGCATCCGCAGCCGCGAGATTCGCCAACTCAACCCCTCGCTCCCGCTTCCAACCCGCGATAACCTCGTTGCGCACCGCGTCCAGCGGCTTCTGCTGCGCCAGCTTGCGATTGCTCGCCTGCACCACCACGCCGCGGCCCGGCTCCACCTCGATGGTGCCGCTCAGATGGCCGTCGAGCACATCCTGACTGAACGCGGCATCGGTAACGGCGCGGACATTACCCAAGGCGCCGCCGCCGCTGGTACGGCTGTAATTGGGGATGTCTTGCACCGTGAGGCCGGCTTTGCGTGCGACCACGTCGATGTCGCTGGTGCTCTGCAGTGCCGCGTCGGCCAATTGATCCTGCGCGCTGTTGAATAACTTCTCGGCTTCATTGCGTTTGAATTCAGGTTCGAGCTCGGCTTTGCTCTCCTCGAAAGTCTTCACACTCGGCGCACGAATCCCATCGAGCTTCAAGATGTGGTAACCGAACTGCGTCTTGACCGGACCGCGTATCTCGCCTTCCTTCATGCTGAAGGCCGCATCCGCAAACGGGCCGACGAACACTTTGCTCTCGGACCAACCCAAATCTCCGCCCTGCGCGGCAGAGCCCGGGTCTTGCGAGAACTCTTTGGCGAGCTTGGAGAAATCTTCGCCGCCCTGGGCACGCTTGAGCACGCTCTCCGCCTTGGTCTTAACCGCGGCGTCATCCTTGGGATCGTTGACCGCTAACAAGATGTGACGAATGCGGCGCTGTTCTGCCTGGGCGAAGCGCTCCGGAGTCTTGGCTTTCTGCTCATCGTAGTAGGCTTTCAGCTGCGCATCATCGACCGTGACCTTCGAGGCCAGCTGCGCGAGACTCACCTCGATGTATTTAAGATCGACGGTCTCAGGCGTCATGTATTGCGATTTGTGCGCATCGTAGTAGCTCTTGATCGCCGCATCATCGGGGTTCGCAGTAGCTGCATACTTCGCGCCGGACAAGGTCACCCAGGCGACTTCGCGTTGTTGATGAGTGAGCGCCCGCAATTCTTTCACTTCGGTCGGCGTCGCGAAACTGGAGGTGGTCAAGGCGACGTCCAACTGCCGCAACTTGATGTCACGGCGGAACAGCGCCTCGATATCATTCATGGACCGACCCTGCATCCGCATCATCGCGATCGCGTGGTCCATGTCGAACTTGCCATCCACCTGGAATGCCGGCACCTGGCTCATCGCCGCCAGTAATTCCTGATCGCTGACGCGATAGCCTAAGTCATCGGTGCGGGTCAGCAGCGCTTCGTTGGTGACGGCATCCTCGAGCACGCGCTTCTTAATTTCGCCGCGCATGGTGTCGCTCAAGGGCATGCCGGTCTGCTTTTCGAACTGCGCCAACTGTTGCTGATAGCGTTGACGCACATCGTTTGCGGAGATTTCGGTGCCGTTGACCTTGGCAGCGTAGGTGGGGGGTGTCAGGGTCCAGTTGATGCCCCAGAAAACAAACACTAACCCGACGGCGCCTAAGATAAGGCCCGCAACCCAGCCTTTGAGTTTGTCGTGAATACTTTGCAGCATGAACCCAACCCCTATTTCCTAACTCTTCTGACCTTTCCCGCAGCGCGGCCTTATGGCTCGCGCGTCGGTCACATCAGGAAATGGCGGAGTGGACGGGACTCGAACCCGCGACCCCCGGCGTGACAGGCCGGTATTCTAACCAGCTGAACTACCACTCCGCTGTTGGTGGGTGCTGAGGGGATCGAACCCCCGACCCTCGCCGTGTAAAGGCGATGCTCTACCAGCTGAGCTAAGCACCCCCTGGAAGAGGCGCGGAAGTCTACGCGAGGCGCGAGCGGTTGGCTAGCCCCGCTACAATATCCGCTTAAAAATGCCGCGAGAGGTAGAAAAGTCCGGTCGAAATCTTGTAGAAACTATCGGGTCGCGGGCCAGCAACCGGAGCGTCGCTAGCCAACACATGATTACGCGCAACGTTCTGCGCATAGCGGGCGTCCAGTCCAATATCCCACTTGGGAATCACGTTGCGCCATTGCAAGCCCAGACCCGCGTACAGCGAATACGCCGGTGTTGACAGATCGTAGCGCGCCACGCCGGCGAAGACCCCCACTCCGAGCCAGTCGCGAAATCTGTGTCGGTAGTCCAAGGGCCTTACGCCCAGAAGATTATGCCCATCGACCTGGTCGACTTCGACGCGCACGCCTAGGTCGTTGTTATCCGACACAGCGCGGCGGGCGCCGATCCCGAAATGCGGACCGAACCCAACCTTCGAGGTGACGACGGGAAGCGTTTGCTGCAGATTGGCTTTCACTTGATTGACGTTCATACCCGCATCGACGAACAGTTCGTTGCCATGCGGCGACTCCGGCGCCGGCTCATCATCGCTCACCTGATAGCTGCGTGTATGCTGATCCGCGCCATAACGTACGAACGCGGACAATCTCACGAACGACTTGCCGAAAACGTCGCGGCCGGCAAGGGCCTCACCGCCGACCGTCAAATCGTTCCAGGGACGGGAATAGCGCAGCGTGACGTCCTCATAGTGGCGATACGGAAAGACCCCGTAGGCCTGGTTGACCAAATACCGCACTCGTTCTTCGAGGTAACCGCCGAACGGCGGCTCCCAACCCACCCGTACGGTCTGCAAGCGCGCGCCCACGGGATCGTTGAATACCCGCTGATCCGCGCCCCATTGCCCGAGCACCAAATGATCGTTGGTCATGCCGTCGAGGAATGTGCTGTTCGTGTACCAGGCGTTCTGCCATTCGGAGAACTCATAGGTGAAATCGAAGTAGCGGGCGATGCGCGGAAAATCGATTCCGGCCGTCAAGGCCGACTCACCGAGCAGATAGCTGCCCCCATCCAATG
>CAZZWE010000121.1:0-14064 GCA_964657675.1 uncultured Steroidobacteraceae bacterium | reverse complement strand
GGTGCGCGAAAAGATTGCCTTCCGCCCGCTCTTTGTGCGTTGCTGGCCGGCGTGTGCTGGGCGCTGTACATCGTATTTGGCCGCCGTGCCGGCGCCGCGCATGGCGGACAGACCACGGCGTTGGGCACTGTCATCGGCGCCATCTTGATCGTTCCCATTGGCCTGCAGCAAAACGGCCTGGCTTTATTTGCGCCGGCGTTGTTGCCAGTGGCCTGTGCGGTCGCACTGCTGTCGAGCGCCATTCCCTACTCGTTGGAAATGTTTGCCATGCCGCGCATTGCGACCAAGACCTTCGGGGTGCTCATGAGCCTCGATCCCGCGTTGGCGGCACTGTCAGGCTTGTTGTTCTTGCACGAGCGTTTGACGTGGATTCAATGGACCGCCGTGGTTTGCATCATGATCGCCTCGGGCGGCAGCGCCGCCACCTCGGGTGCGCGCCCCGGGCCTCTGCCGCTGCCCGAGTAGCTAGGCGCCGATCAGCGCGATGGCCAGATAAAGAACGCCGGCGCCCGCCAATGTCATCGCCGTGGTGAGAAACTTCGGGTGTGCGTGGTAGCTTTCGGGAATCAAATCGCTGGCGCCGATGTATAAAAAGAAACCGGCGAACAATGCCAACGCGGTGCCGAATGCGCTGCCGGGGAGTGTAAAAAAACACGTCGATGCGACGCCCACCACCGGTGCCGCCGCGTCCGCCAATAGCCAGCGAAATGCCTGCCGACGGCCACCGCCATTTTTCAAAATAATGTTCATGGTGTTGATGCCGTCGGAAAAATCATGCGTCAACACCGCGATGGCGACGACCACACCGATCTGATGCGAGGCTTGGAATGCCAATCCAATGGCGACGCCGTCGAGCAAACTGTGCACGCACAAGATGCTGGCCGCGAACCCGCCCCGCGACGCGGCGGCGCCCGACGCACCTTCGCCGTGAAATAGCAAGATTCGGTCCATCACCAAATAGAACAAAAACCCCACCGCCGAAAACGACAAAACCGCGGCGGCGTCGTGAATCTGCGCCCCAAAATTAATCGCCTCCGGCAGCAGATCGAAAAAGGCCACGCCGATGACCGCGCCGGCGCTGAATCCCAAGATCAAATGCAATTTGTCGCGCAAGCGCAGCGCAAGCAGGCCCCCGCACAGGGTGCTCAGGAAAGCGGCAACGGCAATGGCTACCAGTAACACGGTGTAAGATTGGGGTTCATTTCTATTTCTGGGGGCGACGTGAGTTACGACACCTATCATAAACGTAAAATCGGCAAACACGTGCTCAAGCCTGAAACCCAGATGATGGGTTATGGGTTTGATCCGAGTCTGTCGGAAGGCTCATTGAAGCCGCCGATTTTTCTCACCTCGACGTTCGTGTTCAAGACAGCACAAGACGGCAAGGATTTTTTCGACTATACCTCCGGTCGCCGTGAACTGAAGGCGGGGCAATCTTCCGGCCTGGTGTACTCGCGGTTCAACAATCCCAATTCAGAGGTCTTGGAAGATCGTCTCGCGCTGTGGGAAGAAGGCGAGGCCGCCGCAGTATTCTCGAGCGGCATGTCCGCTATCTCAACGGTGATTTGGAATCATGTGCGGCCAGGGGATGTGATGCTCATCAGCCAGCCCCTATATGGCGGCACCGAAACCTTGATCGAGAAGACCTTGCCGGGTTTTGGCGTGAGCGCAGTGGGCTTCAACCAAGGCTACGATCGAGCCGCCGTGCTTGAAGCGGCGGAACAGGCCATGGCCAAGGCGGCTGCCAGTGGCGGACGGGTCTGTCTCATCCTGGTGGAGACTCCGGCCAATCCGACCAACAGCCTGGTGGACCTGCGCTTGATGCGCGAAGTCTCCGAGATGATTGGCGCGCGTCAAAAGGGCGGCCGTCCGCCAGTGGCGGTGGATAACACCTTTTTGGGACCGGTGTTTCAACGGCCCTTGAGCCTCGGTGTGGATTTGGTGATGTACTCGCTGACGAAGTACGTGGGCGGTCATTCCGACTTGGTGGCCGGCGGCGTCGTGGGCTCGCGCGAGGCGGTGGGGCCTATCAAAAAGTTGCGCGGTGCGCTCGGAACGCAATTGGATCCGCATACTTCGTGGATGATCATGCGTTCCATGGAGACTTTGGCGCTACGCATGGAGCGGTCAGCACAGAACGCCGCGTTGGTGGCGAAGTTCTTAGCCGGACATCCCAAAGTGGCGTCGGTCAACTATCTCGGATTCCTGGCTGAGGATGATCCGCGCACGGCGGTGTTTCGCAGCCAGTGTCAAAGTCCCGGCTCGACCTTTGGTTTCGCGGTGAAAGGCGGCGAGGCGGAGGCGTTCCGCTTGCTGGATGCCTTGCAGGTGATCAAGTTGGCAGTGAGCCTGGGAGGCACCGAAACGTTGATGTCGCACCCGGCCAGTACCACGCATTCCGGCGTCGCCAAACAAACTCGCGATCGACTCGGGGTGACCGATGCGCTGATACGCATATCAGTGGGCATCGAGCACCCCGATGATCTGATCGCCGATTTGTCAGCCGCCCTCGAGGCGGTCTAGTTCAGATCGATTTCGACAGACCTACGAAAAATCCGCGGCGCGGGCCGAACTGCGGCGCACCCACGCCGACGCCGGTTCCGTCGCGGATTTCATACTTCCGATCAAAGGCGTTGATCACATCGAGACGCGCCGTAAAGGTGCTCGATTCGGTGATGTGAAAGATATGGCTCACGCCTAAATTGACCTGCGTGTAGTAGGGCAGATGCTCGCCGTTGGGGATGGAGGCGCCGTCCGGTAATTCTTCATCCGCGCGCAACCCCGATCCCAGCAAAAAATCCGCGCTATAGCGGGTATGGAGCCACAGGTAAGACAGGCCGCCCGAGGCGGTGACCTGCTGTTCGTGATCCAAGTGGATGTAATGCGTCGCAATGTAATTCAAATCTGCTTGCGAGAAATTGAATTGCGCCGAGTCGATGTCTTTGCCTTTGGCGCTTTGATAGGCCAGGTTTAAATAAGCCGTGAAGGCGTCCTGGGTGTAATTACCCGTCAGCTCCGCGCCGTACTGCTTGCCCTGTGCATAGTTGAAGGGCGTGAGAATGATGGGCGCGCCGAATTGGCCCTCATCGATCAGGTTGTGAGATTGTTTGTAGTAGGTATCCAATCCCACGGTGATCGCGTGGCTGATGGTTTGCTGCACGCCGATGTCGTAGTAATTGGCCTGCTCGGCCTGCGGCGTGTCGTTGGCCCCCACTGCGGCGGCCGCTGTGGTGTTGGCAAATTTGCTGACCGTTTCATTGCCCACCAACTCGAACGGCGGCGGCGACAAATAGCGTGAGTAACCGGCGTGCACCACGGTGCCCGGCAGCGCCTGCCAAACCGCATTGAAGCGCGGACTCACCTGATGAGCCGAGGCAAAGGCGTTGAATTTGTCGAACCGCAAACCGTAATTGAGCGTCACATCCGACAATATCTTCCATTCATCCTGCAGATACAGGCTCTCGATCCATTCGGTCTTGGCACCACTGTCGGCGATCAACACCGGCACATCGCTCAACTGATTGCCGGTGGCGTTCAGTGCAATGACCAAGGAATCAGTGCTGCTCTTGGAATGATCCGATTGCAAAAACAATCCGCCGCGCAAGGTGTGGGAATCATTCAGCTTGTAGGCCGCATCGGACTGCAAGGCATAGGCGACATTTTGCTTATAGGCGTCTTGGGCAATGCCATCGAACAAAATGTCGCCGGTGTCATCAGGATCGAAGGTCAGACTGGAATAGCGTGCAGTCACGGAGGTTTGCACGTTGAAGTCGCCTTGCGCGTGCTGCCAACTCAATACTGCAAAATGATTGATTTCGCGCTGGGTCTCATCGAGAGCGGCGCTCGGATAGGTGGTCTGGCCATTGACGGTGAGCGGCGAGCCATCCGCGTTGGTAATGGCCGGGGTCAGGCCTTCACGGTTGGGGATTTGAAATTTCCCGGTGGAGGTGCTGAGCACCGCGCTCAATCGATTGTCTTCATCCAGGATGTATTCGAAATAGCCAAATCCATGGTACTGATTGGTGTGATCGTGCAACGGGTTGGCGCTGCCGTCGGGGGACTCGATCCCTAGGTCATTGCGCAAAAAGTCTGCGGACACGAAGTAATTGAGATTCCCCGAGCTGCCGCCGTAATTGAAGCTCGGTTGGAAGGTGCCATGGCTGCCACCATACAACGACACCGTGCCGCCTGGATCGATGACGCCGCTTTTGGTCTTCAAGTCGATGATACCGGCGGTGCGCAGGCCGTATTCGGCGGGCAGGGCGCCGGTGACCAAAGTCAACGAGGAGATGAGTTTCGGATCGAGTGACTGGCCAAATACGCTGATGCCCTCGGGCAGGATGATGCCATTCAGACGGTACTGCAGCCCATTGTGCTCACCGCGCACGTGAAATTGGCCGAAGGAGTCCTGCGCCACATCCGGCGCCTGCATGACCACCTGGTTCAGCAAGCTGTTGTCGCCGCCGGGTGCATTGTTGATGGCCGCTTCGTTGATGACATAGGTCGAAGCGCCGGTTTGAGTCTGAATGCCGTTACGGGCTTCGTTCAAATGCTGGGCAATGACCACGATTTCGTCGATCGGCGCGGGGCCAGAATCAGTGGGCTGCGGATCAGCCATCGAGGTGAGCGGCAACAGCACCAAAGCGGCGGCCGCGAGGGCGCAGGGCGCCGCGGGATTAGAAAATAAAACCATGAATGGAAAACTCCTCGTCAAAACACGCGTTGCCGCCGAAGCGGCAGGACCCATCTGCAAGACTTACGCGGAGACGGGCGGCGCCCTGGAGCGAAAGGCGAGGTCGAGGCGGTGACTGATCAGCGATGCGATGACGGCGCGCAGCGCAAGCGCCCGAGCGGGGGGCGCGACAAATGCCAGCACCGTGGGGGAACCAGCGGCCGACAGCACCGGCGCAAAACTTAGACAGTCGTCACAAATCGTGTGAATGGCCGGGTTCGAATCCTGCACCGCGGCAGCCGCGAGGGGCACATGCGAGTAGGCATGATTCATGGCGCCGAGCTGCGCCAAGACCAACACCAAGGCGGCAATGACGGCGAGGGCGAACGGGGTGGTGTAGGGGATTTGCTTCAATGCTTCGCCTGGATCTGACCGCAGTGATCCTAGCATTGACCGTCCAAACAGGGAAACAGTTCACATAAACGCGAACGGCAGCCCATCCCGCGGCCCGCAGCAAATTGAGATGGGACCGGCAGATTGCCGCAAAACTTGAGTCCTTCCTTGGGGTAATGCGACTGCGGTCACAACCCCATTCCTGCGTAACGCAACAATAGCTCGACCTAGGGGATTCCCCGAACGGATGTACCGACCGAAATTTTTCTTCAGGAGCTTTCATGCACAAGATTCTTCTCGCAACCCTGGCAGCCGGAGTAATGACCGCCGGCGTTGCGCAGTCCGCAACGACAACCGCCAGCTTCCAAGTGACCGCGACCGTGCAGGCCACCTGCTCCGCTTCGGCCGCCACGTTGGCCTTTGGTAACTACACCCCGGGCGCGGGCGCGATTACCGGCAATACCAACATCACGGTCAAGTGCACCAAGGGAACGACGTTCACGGTGGGCTTGAATGCCGGTTCGACCACGGGCGACGCCTTTGCGCAGCGCTTGATGGCCAACGCGGGCGCGACTTCGACCCTGCAATACAACCTGTACACCACCGCGGCACTGGCGACCATCTTCGGCGACGGGACGGCGGGCACCAACACCGTGGCCGGTACCGGCAACGGCGTGGCGGCGGCGAATGCCGTGACGGTTCCGGTGTACGGCAACTTGCCGGACAGCGCAGCGAACCAGACCGCGCTGGCCGGTGCCTACACCGACACCATCGCAGTCACTGTTACGTATTGATACAGATCGGCAGCCGCTGTTGAACGGCGGCTGCCTCTCCTAAGAGGTTTTTATGGGTAAGATTCAAGCAATGACGCTGATCGTCGGAGCAATGGCCGCAGGCGCCGCTCAATCAGCCACCACGACCACGAGTTTCCAAGTCACCGCCAACTTGCAGTCGACCTGCTCGGCCTCGGCGGCGACCTTGGCGTTTGGGGCCTACACCCCGGGCGCCGGCGCTTTGACGGGCAATACCAACGTCGTGGTGAAGTGCACCAAGGGCACGACCTTCACCGTCTCCTTAAATGGCGGCAGCGGCGGTGGCACGGTGGCTCAACGATTGATGCTGAACGGGACCGCCAACCATCTGCAATACAACCTGTACACCGCCGCGGCCTTGGGCACCATCTTTGGTGACGGTACGGGCGGGTCCGCCACGGTTGCTGGAACGGGTGCCGGTACGGGTACGACCAACGCAGTGAACGTGCCCGTGTACGGTCAAGTGCCCGACAATGCCACCAACCAGACGGCCGTGGCCGGCGCGTATGCCGATACGATTGCCGTAACGGTCAGCTATTAGCATGCGTTCGTTGCTGCTCGCCGCGTGCGTGTTCCTCTCAGCGCCCACGCTGGCGAGCACCTTCAATATTTCCCCAATCCGCGCGCAGCTGAACGCCGGTCATCGCACGGAGGCCTTGACGCTGACCAACGTCGAAGATTCGCCGGTGGTGGTGCAGGTGCGCGTGGTGAGTTGGTCGCAGAAAGATGGCGTTGAGCAGTTGGAAGACACTCGGGAGTTGCTGTCAACGCCGCCGGTTTTGCAAATCGCGGCCAACAGTCAGCAAGTGATCCGCGTTGCGCTGCGCCGCGATCCGGACCCGACGCACGAGCTGACTTACCGCGTCATCTTCGAGGAAGTGCCGCAGGCCGCTCCGAGAGAGTTCTCGGGTTTACGCGTGGCGTTGCGTTTGAGTGTTCCCATCTTCGTGGCGCCATTGCAGGGCAAGGCCAACCCGCAAGTCGCCTGGCAGTCGCGCTGGTTGTCCAATGGCCAGCTCGAAGTAGCGGCCACCAACAGCGGTAGCGGACATTTACAGGTCACCGATTTCGAAGCCCGGTTTCCCGGTACGGCCATGCCGCTGCGGGGAGTCACCTCGAAGTACGTTCTGCCGGGCAGCCGCATCTGTTGGGTATTGACGCCTCCCGCGGATGCGACCCGAGACGGAGTGATTCCGATTCGCGGTCACAGCGACCAAGGCGATTTCACCGCCGACGTCGCGCCCAGCGCTCTGTAACAACCGCGGGTTCGCGCGTGGCCGCATTCAGTCGAAGTCGGTTCACGCGCGCGATTCAGACATATTCTGGGCTGCTGCTCCTGATGCTATGCCTTGGGTGGCCTGCGGCAAACGCGGCGGATGCGCCCGTATTGAGCGAGTCAGTCTTGGAGGTCAGCTCCACGGGCGTTCCCGGCGAGATGATGGTGGTGCTGCGCGGGCCCGATGGTCAGTTCTTGATGGAAGAGGGCGATTTTGCCAAGCTTCGGATGAGGCCGCCCGCGACCACGCCCACTTTGTATGAAGGCCGCCGCTACTTCGATCCGCGCGCGATTCCGGGCTGCAAACTCGACATCGATGAGAGCTTGCAGATGGCCATCCTCACGCCCCCCGCCGGCGCATTGGACACGACGCATTTAAGCAGCGCGCAGCGTCAACATCCGGACCTTACGCCGGCCTCGCCGGGCGCATTTCTCAACTACCAGATATCCGCGCAGCAAGTCGACGGTCAGAACATCGGCGGCGCGTACGCCGAACTCGGACTGTTCGCCGGCGCGGGCGTTCTGACGAACACGGCCGTGGCCCGCTACGGCGGCCCAAGCGGCGCCGGTGATAATGAGTTCGTTCGTTTGGAGAGCACCTACACCCGCGATTTTCCAGATTCACTGCAGACTTTGAGCCTGGGCGATGCCATCAGCGACGGCGGCAGTTGGGGCAATGCCGTGCGCTATGCGGGCATTCGTTGGAGCCGCAACTTCGCGCTGCGTCCTGATTTACTCACCACGCCGCTGCTCGCGACCAGCGGTACCGCCACGGTGCCGTCGACCGTGGATGTATTCGTCAACAACCAATTGGTCACCAGCAATCAACTGCCGGCGGGTCCCTTCGTGATCGATCGTCTGCCGACGGTATCGGGCACCGGCGATGTGAGCGTGGTCGTGCGCGACGCGCTCGGGCGCGAACAAGTGCTGACGCAGTCGTTTTATTCCAGCACGATTTTACTGGCGCGGGGTTTGAGCCAGTATTCGGTGAACGTCGGCAGCGTGCGCGATGATTACGCGTTGCAGAGCAATCACTACGGTGGCGCGTTAGGCGAATTCAGCTATCGACGCGGCATCACCGACAGCTTCACCTTGGAAGGTCACGCCGAGTATCTGTCGGGCGATGCGCATGCGGCGGGGCTGAACGCGGCATTCGCCTTGGGAAAAGTCGGCGTGGTCAATTTTACCGCCGCCGGCGGCGGCGATTCGAGCGGCAACGGCGTGTTGAGCGGCGTGGGGTTTGAGCACCGCGGCACCAACACCAGCTTCATCGCCAACACGCAATGGTCCAGCGATCAATTCTCGCAGGTGGGCGAGCCGTCGGATCCCGCGTTGCGGATGCGGCAGAGATCCTTGCTGCAAGCGGGAACCGGCTTGGGCCGTTTTGGTTCGTTGTCCTTGGCGTATGTGCGTCAGACATATCGAGAATCGCCGTCGCAGCAAACCTTGAGTCTGACTGACAGCGTGAGCTTCGGCCGCTTCGGCAGCTTGAATCTCACCGTGTCGCGCATTCATACGGCGGCGTCGTTTCCCACGGCTGCGCAGGACTCAACCAGCGCCTATTTGATATTCATCGTGCCCTTCGATGGCCGTCGCGCGGCCACACTGACCTCGGTCAGCGGCAGCGGACCCGGCGCCCCGGTCAATGAAGTGATCGCTGGTATCACACAAAGTCCGCCGGTGGGTCCGGGCAGCGGCTATCGGTTCAGCGCCTCAACTGCCGGCAACTATGACGCCGATTGGCGCCAGCAGTTCAGCGGCGCGGACCTCGAAGTGGAAGCGGCGCGCAACCAGGGACTCGATGGCCGCAGCGCGTATCTGACCGGTGCGATGACCTTCCTCGACGGCCAATTGAATGCGACGCGAGCGATCAATGGCAGTTTCGCGATGGTGGATGTGGCCGGCGTTCCCGACGTTCCCGTGTACGTGGAGAATCAACTCACCACGCACACCGATTCGAGCGGTAGGGCCTTGCTCTACAACCTGCGTCCGTACGAGGCCAATCGAATCAGCATCACGCCGGAAGACTTGCCGCTCGATACTGCCATCAATGCCACCACCGCCATCATGGCGCCGCCGTATCGCAGCGGGGTGGTGGCGCGCTTTCCAGTCGAGCGGGTGCGAGGCGGCACCTTCCGCCTAGTCACCGAAGATGGCAAGCCGGTGCCGGTCGGCGCATTGGTGAAATTGCAGGGGCAAGTGTTCCCGGTGGTCATGGATGGCGTGGTGTACGTCACCGGTTACGATCACGGCACGGCGGCGCAAGCCGATTGGAAGGACGGCAGTTGCAGCTTTCGGTTAGAGCCGCCGCCGCCGGATGATCCTGTGCCTGACATGGGCACGATTCGTTGCCGCACGCTTCAACACGATGATTTAACGGTGCGTCGCCAGTGACACGCCTCATGATTTTCATGAGCTCCGTGTGGCTGGCACTGCTGGCTGCGCCATGCAACGCGGCGACCACGGTGAGTTGCACGGCGGCGGCCACCGGCGTCGCGTTTGGCATTTATAATCCGTTGGCCACGGCGGGGAATGCATCCACAGGCAGCGTGAAGGTGACCTGCTCGGGCCGCGGCAGTGGATCGGCGAATGTCACGCTTAGCGTCACTTTAAGCCCGGGATTGAGCAACAACTACGCGACGCGGAAGATGTTTTCCGGGGCGAACTCGCTCAACTACAACTTGTACTGGAGCACTGCCTACAATCAGATCATCGGCGATGGTTCAGGCGGCTCGTTCGCTGGGTCGACGCAACCGTTCAACGTGCCCGCCGGCGGCACTAACTTTGCTACGGGTACGTTTTATGGGTTGGCGCCCGCAGGCCAAGATGTGGCGCCGGGCTCGTACGCCGACGTAATCACGGTGACGGTCGACTATTGAGTCAGCCTCACGGCGCCTCGAGCGGCCGAACGGCGACGCGGACTGGCCAGGGATAGGTGCCGGGGGCGAGGCCGGCCGCCAATGAGAAGCGGAATTTCAGCGCCAGATTGACGGCTTGAGGAGCCTGCCAGCGTTGCACCACGGATCCGCCGTCGGCGCCGAGCACCAATTCTGAATTCAATCCCTCGATGACCATCGAGGAGAGAATCGGCGCTACCGTCATCACGTCCAAGGCATAGCCGCTTTGACTGTTGCTGCGCACGACCAAGTGTGTCGGTTGTGGCACATCGACATAGCCGCGCTTCACATCGCTAGCGGAAATCTCTAGTGCTGCGGGAACGGACTGCAGGTCGATGTGGGCAACGGCGCGAACCGTGGCAGTGACGTTCAGGGCGGAGTGCACTTCTTTCGCGCCCGCGGCGACGAAGCTGCCCGCCACGACCAGCGCGAGTCGCGCCGCATTCAATCCATGATTGTGCGAAGATTTGTTCAAGCCCGAATTAACGGCACGAGGCGGCGCGACTTTAATGCTTGCCGCACGCATGCCAGCTAACATAATCGGGCACTATCCAAGGAAAGCCCCGCATGAGTAGATCCTCCGCAACGCTGCTATTGGCCGCAGCGTGCATTTTCGGCGTGTCCTATGCCGCCTTTGGCGACAGCGACGCTCAATTAGACACCATCGTTGTCACTGCGACGCGGGTCGCGCAGAGCAGCCGAGATTTACCGGTGTCGATTGATCGCGTCGATCAAAAGACTATTCAGCAAGGCCAGCAGCAGGTCAATCTTTCCGAGTCGCTCATGACGGTGCCGGGCGTGTCGGCGCAGAGCCGGCAAAACTACGCGCAGGATTTGCAGATTTCGTTGCGCGGCTTCGGTGCGCGATCGAGTTTCGGCGTGCGTGGTGTGCGGCTTTACTCCGATGGGATTCCAGGAACCATGCCGGACGGGCAGGGCCAGTTCTCACAATTCGACTTAGGATCGGCCGATCACATCGAAGTGTTGCGTGGACCGTTTTCGGCCTTGTACGGCAATTCATCGGGTGGTGTGATTTCGATTTTCACCGAAGATGCAAAGCCCGGTTACCTCATCGATGGGACGGTGGAGTACGGCACATTCAACACCCAGCGCTATGCGTTGAAAACCACAGGCGACAATGGCGTGGTCAACTACGTGGTCGATGCTGCGCACTTTCAAACCGATGGCTATCGCTTTCACAGCGAAGCGGAGCGCAACAACTTTAATTCCAAATTGCGCTTCGAGCCGACCGAGGACTCGAAGATCACGCTGGTGGGCAACGTGGTGCAGACGCCCAGCGTTCAAGATCCTTTGGGGCTGACCGCAGCGCAGGTGGCCTCGGATCCGCGGCAAGCCGGAGTCGGCGCGTTGCAGTTCAACACGCGCAAGGATCTGCAGCAGGAACAATTGGGCATTGTGTACGAGGACAAACTCAGCGCTGCTGATGACCTTTCCGCCAGTGCTTACACCGGTCACCGCGCAACCACGCAGTTTCAGGCCATTCCCGTCGCCACGCAGGCCGCGCCTCTGTATCCCGGCGGCGTGATTGATTTGGACCGGGCCTACTGGGGTGTGGATTTACACATGACCGACCATCGTGAATGGGCCGGCATGCCGGTTCAGTTGACGGCCGGCGTGAACTACGATGATCTGGCGGAAGCGCGCAAAGGCTATTTGAATTTCGTCGGTTCCGAAACCGGTGTCGAAGGCGCCTTGCGGCGTGATGAAGCCAACAACGTGTATGACTTTGACCAATACTTGCAGGGACAGTGGGATCCGACCTCGCGTTGGCGGTTGATTGCCGGCGTGCGCAACAACGCAGTGGAAGTCACTTCGCACGGCCACTTGGCGCTGCTTGATGCGGCGGACAGCAGCGTACGTTATTCGGCGGTGAATCCTGTGGCCGGCGTAACGTACCGCGCCACCTCGTGGGCCAATGTCTACGGTTCGTATGGCAAAGGGTTCGAGACGCCAACGCTGAATGATTTGGCGTATCGCTCGGTGGACGGCAGCCTGCCAGGACTGAATCTGGGTCTCAAGCCCGCTCGTAGCGATAACTTCGAAACCGGCATCAAAGCCGGCAACGAATACCTGCGTGCCAACCTCGCGCTTTTCTATATAAAGACGGTGGACGAATTGTCGGTGCTGCAGAACGCCAGCGGCCGTACGGTCGATCAAAACATCGGTGAAACCAAGCGCCGTGGACTGGAACTCGGTGCAGACGCGAATTGGGCCGGTGGCTTCAGCGCGCGCCTGGCCTATACCTACATCCACGCGGTGGTTGCACAGCCTTATTTCACCTGCACGGGGCCGCCTTGCAATCCCTTGGCCAATCCGGCTGCCCCGCCGCCCAATTATGTCCAAGTCGTTGCAGGAAGTTTCCTACCTGCGGTGCCGCGAAATTCGCTGTATTTGGGGATCACTTGGGACTATGCCCCCATGGGCTTTTCCACCACGCTTGAAACCATTGGGCGATCGGCTATTTATGCTGATGACCGAAATACGGCCGCCGCGCCCGGTTATTGGGTGGCTAATGTGCGCGCAGGTTTTACGCAAGAGTCGAAACATTGGCAGTTTAGTGAGTACCTGCGCATTGATAACTTCGCTAACCGGGACTATGTAGGATCTGTGATTGTGAATGAAACCAATTCACGGTTTTTCGAGCCGGCCCCCGGGCGCACGGCGTACTTAATGTTCAATGCGGGCCTGCGAAATTAACCTGGAGTTATGTACACCAAACGTCATGAACCGCGTTAATCAACTAGTGTCTAATTGTTAGTATGCGATGGTTCAACAGGGCCGGCCAAGACAGAAGTTCGCCGGTAAGGAGATTTCGATGAGTACCAAGGGTAAGAAATTCTTTCTCGCGGTAGGCGTGTTAGGAGCGATGCTAGGTGTTGCTTCGCCGGCGTTCGCCCAACATGGCGGTGGTGTTGGCGGCGGTCACGGTGGCGGTGGTGGCGGTGGCCACGCGGGCGGCGGTGGCGGCGGCGGACATTTTTCGGGTGGCCACGCGGCAGCCGGCGGTGGCGCTCACTTCGCCGGTGGCGGCGGCACTCGATTTGCGGGTAACGCGCATTACGCGGCGGGCTTTCATGGATCACCCGCGGGCTTTCATGGCGGCGCTATCGCCGGTCGTCCCGGTTATGGCGGCGGCCGATACACGGGTCGCGGCTATGGGTACTCGTCAGGCGCCTACTGGCGCGGCGGTTATTGGGGCGGCGGATATTGGCCTCGTGCATGGTACGGCTCGGGCTTTAACTGGTTCTTGCCGGTACTGCCGTTGGCCTATGCGACCTATTGGTGGGGCGGTGTTCCTTACTATTATGCGAACGATGCCTATTACACCTACGATTCTTCTTACGATGGATACGTAGCGACCGATCCGCCGCCGATTTCCGGCAATACGGATTCCAGCGGTGGTGCGACGGCGCCGAACGGTGCACCTGCGGGCGATCCGTCCCAGGGTGGGGCGCCGCCGCAGTCTCAGGGCGCGGTAGGACAGGTGTTCATGTATCCAAAGAACGGCCAGAGCGTTGAGCAGCAAACGACTGATAAAGCAGAGTGCCAGCAATGGGCGACTCAGCAGGCCGGTCAAGTTGCGCAGAACCCGTCGGACTATCAGCGGGCCATGGTGGCTTGCGTTGAGGGTCGGGGGTACAGCGCTCGCTAGGAGGATCTGAAGGTCCGGTGTGCAGGAAGTGCACCAAAAAAACGCCGCGCATGCGGCGTTTTTTTTTGCAGAGCGTTTAATGGATTTGCGCTACCAGCAGGTTGAAGTTGTGTCGTTGCTGGAGGCGTCGGCTGCGGTGCGTACTCCGGCAGAGGTCACTGTAAAACTGCGGCAGGTCGTGTCCTTATACTGATCGGTGCCCGCAACCGCAGTTGCAGTCAAACTGTACGTAGCAGGAATGCCCGGCGACGTCGTGGTCGGCGCGGACGCGAGTCCGATCGTCGGCGGTGCGACGGTGTAGTACCCGCTACCCACCGTGAGAGCCGTGGACGCGCTCGAGT
>CAZZWE010000120.1:0-14586 GCA_964657675.1 uncultured Steroidobacteraceae bacterium | reverse complement strand
CTCAAAGCCAAAGATGGCAAGACCTGTCTTGAAGAAGGCGCGCAAATTTGCGAGCGGCCCGGCCAGCCCGTTCCCATGAAGACCATCGGCCACGTGACTTCTTCTTACGCCGAGGCAACCGTGGGCTACCCCATTGCCTTGAGTATGGTGGCCGGCGGCCGTGCGCGCATGGGCGAGACCCTGTACGTATCCATGCCGGGTGGCGATATCGCGGTCGAGGTCACCTCTCCCGTGTTCTACGATCCGGAAGGCGTACGCATCAATGGATAACACTGCCTGGATGCGCATCAAAGCACCCGCTGGGCGTTTGCTGCTGCAAGCCGATGCCCAGGCGCGAGCCATCGCGGCTGACGTGTGGGGCGTCGCTTTCTCCGAAGAGAGCTGCCGCGCCCATGTGTCAGGCAATCGGGCCACGCTGTGGCTGGGCCCCGATGAACATCTCTTGTGGCAGGCCTCACGCGAAATCGAGCTGCCCATCGATGCGCTGGAAAAGGCGCTTCAATCCCATCCTCATTCCTTGGTGGACATCTCACATCGGCAAATGGCGCTGGAACTCACAGGTCCCTACGCGGCGACTATTTTGGCGGGCGCTTGCCCGCTCGATCTGGATCCCAAATCCTTCCCGGTGGGCATGTGCACCCGCACTGTCCTCGCGAAGGCGGACATCATCTTGTGGCGTACCGCTGCAGAGCAATTTCATGTCGAGATATGGCGTTCCTTCCAAAACTACGCCGTGGCCTTATTGCAAGAGATCGGTTTGGAATACTCCAGCTAGGCTGCCCCCCAAACCCCAAAGGCGCATCGCGGCAACGCTGCATTCACAGTGGTCCGGCACAATACGTTCCGAACATCGCTCAAAGACAGGGGCCGACATGAAGAAGATCAATGAAGTGGCACGCTCGGTGGATGTCGTTCTGGAGACCGACGTGTTGGTGGTCGGCAGCGGACCGGGCGGCCTGGCCGCCGCCCTCGCCGCCTCACGCGCGGGTGCTGCCACCGCGTTAATCGATCGCAATGGCTGCTTTGGCGGCAACATCACTCAGGTTGGCGTGGAAGGCTTCGCCTGGTACCGGCACGAAAAGACCGTCGACTGCGAAGGCATCGGCATCGAATTCGAACAGCGGGCCAAGGACATGGGCGCCGCCATGCCTGAGCCGCAATCCTTGAGTCACGCCTTGGACGCAGAAATGTTCAAGTGGGTCGCCGATACGCTGGTGCAGGAGGCAGGCATCCGCCCACTACTGCATCGATTGTGCGTGGCGCCCATCATGGAGGGCCCCATCATCCGCGGCGTCATCATCGAGAGTAAGGCGGGACGTGAGGCCATTCTCGCGAAGCGCGTCATCGATGCCACCGGCGATGCCGACATCGCCACGCGCGCCGGTGCGCCGGTGCACAAAACACCTAAAGAAGAAATGATGTCGGTGTCCGTGATGTTCTCCATGAGCGGCGTGAATAAGCAACGCTTCATCGACTCGGTCAAGGCGGATCCGCAGACCTATGGCGACTGGTCTGGCAATGGTGAATGGGATTACGAGACGACGGGTAAGGAGGACCAGCTGTTCTCGCCTTTTCTACGCAAACCCTTCAAGCAGGCGCTGGACGCGGGCTTGATCCCCGCCAACTTGCACACCATCGCGGGCACCTGGGGTACGGTCACGGACCAGGGCGACCTGACGTATTTGAACCTGGTGCACGTTCCACAAATCGACGGCACGGATCCCAACGATTTGACGGTTGGCGAGATGCGCGGCCGGCGCGAAGCGATTTACGCCTTGGAAGCGCTGAAGGGCTTCATGCCCGGCTGCGAAGGCGCCAAGCTGCGCAACTTCGGCATGACTTTAGGCATTCGCGATACCCGAAAAATCGATGCGCTTTACAATCTCACCGGACAGGACGTGCGCGAGCAAGCGCGCTTTGCGGATGCCATCGGCATATTCCCGGAGTTCATCGACGGCTATGGCGTGTTGATTCTGCCGACCACGGGGCGCTACTGGCATGTGCCCTATCGCGCGCTGGTGCCGAAGCACGTCGAAAACTTGTTGGTGGCCGGCCGCTGCATCGGCGGCGACAAAATCTCGCATGCATCCGCGCGCAACATGATGTGCTGCGCCGTGGGCGGACAGGGCGCTGGTGTGGCCGCGGCCATCTCCTTACAGCGCGATGAGCCCTTGGATAAACTCAACATCGATGCCTTGCAACGGGAGCTGAAGCGCCAAGGCGTCCGCTATCAGTGATTGAGGATCGCCCTGCCTCAACTCTGCGCTGGTGGGCACTGCTGCTGGCGGCCGTGGCCGTGTCGAGCAGCTATTACGAAGATGACATTATCGGCCCCATTGCCGATCTGCTGCAGCGGCAACGTGGTTTCAGCCAATCGCAGCTCGGTGTCCTCAACGGGGTCATCAGTATCCCGAATGTCGCGCTGGCCTTGTTCAGCGGCCTGGCCATCGATCGGTTTGGTCCCGCACGCATCGCCTACTGGTCGGCAGCCATTGGTGTACTCGGCGCCGCACTCACCGCCATCGGAAATCCCTATGAACTGATGGTGCTGGGGCGTTTCATCTTTGGCATCAGTGAGGGCGCGATATTCATCGCGCTGATCGCAGGCCTAGCGCAGTGGTTTCCGCGCAGCGGCATTGCACTCGCCACCGCCTTGTACCTGAGTTTGGCCCGCGCCGGCTCGTATGCCGTCGATACCTCCACGGCTTGGGCGCACCCGCTATATGAACGCGGCTGGCAAGCGCCGCTGTGGTTGGGAACCGCTGTTACTGCGGTCGGCTTGACCTCGGCGGCCTTGTTCTATTGGCTCGATCGCAGGCGGCTGAGGATTTCCATTGGGCTCGCCGGTGCGATCGAAGCGCGCGAGCGAATCACCTGGACCGAACTGTTTACCTTCGATAAGTCTTTCTGGTGCATCTTGGCATTGCACGTGTTGTATGCCGCGGTGTTTTTTCCGTTTCGCACCACGTACGCCATCGAATATTTTCAGCACGTCAAAGGTTTAACCCTGCAACAAGCTGGGGTTGCCAATAGCTGGGTATTCTTCGCCGCTATGTTCACGACGCCGTTTTTTGGCCTCGCCGCCGACCGGTTCGGGCATCGCGCCTTGATGCTGACCTTCGGCACCTTGTTATTGCCGCTGACCTTTGTCGTACTCGGGACAACCAACCTCAATCTTTGGATCTCCACGGCGATGATGGGGGTGAGCTTTTCCTTGGTGCCCGCCATCATTTGGCCGGCGACCACGCTGATCGTCGAGCCGCGCCGACTGGGTACGGCGCTCGGCCTGATCACCTTGATTCAAGCCTTGGCGATGGCGGCCTCAAATGTCGCGGCCGGTTGGTTGGCAGATCGGGCTGGAGCGAGTGCCCATAACCCTGCGGGATACTCGGCCATGCTGTGGTTTTTCTTCCTGTTGAGCCTCACCGCCCTGCTCTCCGCCGTCCTGTTGTGGCGCCGCGAATCGGGCGGTTCAGGCCATGGATTGGAAGAAGCCCGCAAGCGACCGGCGATGGCTGCCGGCTAGTTCAATTTCCTGACGTGAGCTCCTGCGTTGTGATCGGCAGCACCGGCATATCGATACGGCTGGCGGTCGCTCCGCCCGAGTACACGCGCTGCGTGGCTTTCTGATAGTCCGCCGGCTTCGCAGTAAAAATGTTGTCGACGAACTTCTGCGGATTGCGATCGTAGAGCGGAAACCAAGACGATTGGATCTGCACCATGATGCGGTGCCCGGGCAGGAACACATGGTTGGCATTCGGTAACACGTATTTGTATTCCAACACCTTGTTGGCTGCGATGGGTGACGGAGTTTCCAGGCTGGTGCGATAGCGGCCGCGAAAAATATCGGCCGCCACCATCAGTTGATAGCCGCCCAAGGTGGGCTCCGCAGCGACTTCTTCCGGATACACATCGATGAGCTTCACTACCCAGTCGGCATCGGTGCCGCTGGTGGAGGCCTGCAGGTGCACCAAGGGTTGGCCTGCAATTCTCAACGGCTCGGTCAGCACCTTGCTGGTGTAAACCAATACGTCCGGACGATCGGAGAAGTTGCGTTGATCGTCCACCAACCACTGCCTCCACGTGGAGTCCTTCCAATACACCGGCCGCACCGGCCGCAATCGATAGGGCACCGGCTTAGCGGGATCCGAGACGTACTCGTCGTAGCCGGCGCTGCCCGGCGCTTCGAACGACAAGCTTCCACCTTTCAAGAGATACATCGGTTGCGAGGCGGCCTTACAGCCATGCTCGCAGCTTTGAGGCCACTGCTGATACTTGCGCCAAACATTGGTTCCGGTTTCGTAGGCCAATACCGGCGGCGTCGCCACCTTCGGTGCGTTGTCTTTCAAATGCTGATCAAGGAAAGGCAGCAGTACGGTGCGCCGAAACCACGCCGATGGATCGGCTCCAAAGTGCAGCGCGCCCAACGTACTGCCATCGCCGTTCGAGCCGCCGTGATTCCAAGGCCCGATCACCAAGAAATTTTTATCATTGGTGCTGTCTTTGGTCTCCGTGGCGGCGTAGGCGGCGGTCGCGCCGTAAATATCTTCTTGATCCCACAAGCCATCGACATTCATGGTGGGTACCACCAGTGGTTTCGAGGCCAGGATGCGATCCACCGCTTGTTGCTGCCAATACGAATCGTAGGCGGGATGCGCCACCAGCCGTTGCCAAAAAGGCAACGCGTCCGCGCCACTGTGTTGAGCAATGGATTGTGCGCTCGAGCCTAGAAATGCATCGTAGTCATCGTAGCCGCTGCGCCATAACAGCTCATCCGAGCTTTGAGTCGCGGTTTGCTGAAAGGTGTAGTCCAAGGCGTAGATCTGGCGAAATGCGCCGTTGTGAAACCAATCATCGCCGCGCCACACGTCCACCATCGGAGCGATGGCCACGGCGACCTTCAGCGCGGGATGGGGATTAATGGTCGCCATCAGCGCCAAAAAGCCGCCGTATGACGTGCCGATGATGCCGACATTGCCGTTGCTCTCAGGAATGTTCTTGATTAACCAATCGATGGTGTCCCAGGTGTCGGTGGAATGATCCGTGGTGCTGGTGTTCAACGGTCCGACGAGGGGACGGCTCATCACGTAGCTGCCCTCGGATTTAAATTTGCCGCGGACATCCTGGGCCACCAGGATGTAGCCGGCGGCGGCCATCACATCATCGCCGTGGGGAATCACTGCAGCCATATGCGAGCTGTCGGACTGCGCAAAGGCTTTGCCGGCCCCATAAGGGGTGCGGGTCAACAGCATGGGCGCGAACCTGGCGCCCCTTGGAATGAGAATCACCGTGTGCAACTTGACGCCGTCCCGCATCGGGATCATCTCTTCCTCGCGCTTGAAATCGAAGGCGTCAATGGGCGGCACGAATTTCTCTGGGATGTCGCTCGGCAGATCCGGGCTCGGCGCCTGCGCCTGAGAGCGCATGCCGGTCATTGCCATGAAGAGCAGCATCACGCCGCCGCCGATCAACCCCGTGAACTTGCGCACTCGAAGATCTCCGTGCCCCGTGAAAGAGCAGATTGTACGGAACGCAGCACAAAACTTGTGCAGGAACTTAAGTAAGCGATGGCTGACTTCCATGCTGGCGCGGCTCGTCGAACCGCGCGGCAACTTTCCAAAATTTTCTCAAGTCGGCTGGGATACCATCGAAGCACGGCTTTGCCTTTTCCTCAACCCGCGAGACATAAAAATGAATAGCCCGGCCGACCCGCCTGCCAGTTTGTTTGCAAGCCGCTGGATTCAGCTGTTGCTCGGGCTGGTTTGCATGATGGCAATCTCCAGTCCGCAATATGTGTGGACCCTGTTCACCAAGCCCTTGACTGCGCAACTCGGTGTGCCGCTCTCGCAACTGCAAATCACCTTTTCAATATTCATCGTGCTGCAGACATTTTTATCGCCCCTGCAGGGATTCTTGATCGAGAAATTCGGGCCGAAACTACTCTTGGGAGCAGGCGCGATTCTGACCGGTCTGAGCTGGGTGCTGGCCTCCTCGGCCACCTCCCTGCTCTCGCTGTACCTGACCTACGGTCTGCTCGGCGGCATCGGTACGGGCGTGATTTACGTCGGAATCGTCGGCTTAATGGTGGCCTGGTTTCCGGACCGGCGCGGGTTTGCAGCCGGCGTGGTGGCGGCCGGCTACGGCATGGGGGCGGTGCTGACCACCTTTCCCGTGACCAACAGCATCGCGAAACTCGGCTATCAACAAACCTTGCAGCACTTCGGCCTGATTTTCGGTGCTATCGCCTGCGTTGCAGCCTTGGGGCTTAAACGCCCGCCGGTGGGTTGGATGGCCGATACCATTTCTCGAAATAAGAAAACCGAAGGTCTGGCGTCCGGCGCCATGCTCAAGACTCCAGTCTTTTGGCTCATGTTCGTGATGATGACCATGATGTCCACCTCGGGGCTGATGGTCATTTCGCAGATGGCGACTTTCTCCAAAGACTTCGGCATTGCCGGCACGATGGTCTTCGGCATGGCGGCGCTGCCGCTGGCCCTTACCGTGGATCGTTTCACCAACGGGCTGACCCGACCGTTCTTCGGCTGGGTTTCCGATCGCATTGGCCGCGAAAACACCATGTTCGTCGCCTTTGGGCTGGAGGCCATCGCCATGACGCTGTGGCTCGTGACGCGCGACAACAGCATGCTGTTTGTGTTGTTATCAGGCTTGGTATTCTTCGGCTGGGGCGAAATCTTCTCGCTGTTTCCGTCCACGCTGACAGACACTTTCGGTGAGAAACACGCAACCACCAACTATGGATTTTTGTACATGGCGCAAGGCATCGGATCAATATTCGGCGGTCCGTTGGCCGCGAAGTTGCACGAGGCCACCGGCAGTTGGATCACGGTGTTCATCGTCGTGATATCGCTGGACGTCATTACAGCGGTGTTGGCGATCGCGGTGCTGAAGCCGATGCGGGCGAAGTTTCTCAAGGCCACGGCGATCGCATGACCGTTCCGCGATGATTCATTCGATCCGTTCCACGCACGGGATGGCGGTGGCGCCGCATGCCCTTGCTGCGCAAAGCGCCCTGTCACTGCTGCAAGAAGGCGGCAATGCCATCGAGGCCATGGTGGCGGCGGCCGCCACCATATCGATCGCGTATCCGCACATGAATGGCATCGGCGGCGATGCATTCTGGCTCATCGTACCGCCCGACGGCGAGCCGATCGCCATCGACGCAGCCGGCCCCGCGGCCGCGCGTGCAACGCTTGAGACCTACGCTAGCGCGGGTCATGCGCAAATTCCGATTCGCGGACCGTTGGCGATGAATACGGTGGCCGGGGCCGTGGGAAGTTGGGAGGCGGCACTGCAGATCTCCGCAGGCTATGGCGGCGCACAGCCGCTCAAGCGTTTGCTGCGAGACGCTTGTCGTTATGCACGGGACGGGGTTGCGGTGACGACCAGTCAAGTCGCCTCGACCGCGGCTAAATTTGCCGAGGTCGCGCAGCAACCGGGCTTCGCGTCGCGTTTTTTGCTCAACGGGCAGACGCCACAGGCCGGGTCATTGTTCAAACAGCCGGTGCTTGGCCAGTTTATGGAGCGTCTGGGCGATCAAGGTTTGGACTCGTTCTATCGAGGCGAACTCGCCGACTCCATCGCCGCAGATTTCAAATCCGTCGGCGCACTCCTATCCTTGCACGATCTCAATAATTTCCGGCCGCGCATTTGCACACCGCTGCGGCTCGACGTCGCGGAAGGGACGCTGTACAACCTGGTACCTCCTACCCAAGGCGTCATCTCATTGGCCATCTTGGGAATTTTGGAGCGTGTCGGCATCAAGCAAGTGCGAGTCGACACCGCCGACTATATTCATTTATGCGTCGAAGCCACCAAGCAGGCGTTCAAGTTGCGCGACGAGTTCGTCACCGACCCAGCCTTTATGTCGCTCGAGCCGCAACACCTGCTTGATGGATCGCGGCTCGATGCATTGGCGGCAGAGATCGATCTTGCCAAGGCCATGCCCTGGGGCGGCGCCTTGAAGGCCGGCGATACCGTGTGGATGGGTGTGGTTGACGCCCACGGGCTCGCGGTGTCCTTTATTCAAAGCATTTACCACGAGTTCGGCAGCGGTGTGGTGTTGCCCACCACCGGCCTCAATTGGCAGAATCGCGGCGCTTCTTTCAGCCTGGATCCCAAGCATCTGCGGGCGTTGCTGCCCGGCAAAAAACCCTTTCATACCTTAAATCCCGCCGCTGCCAAATTTACGGACGGCCGGCGGATGGTGTACGGCACCATGGGCGGCGATGGGCAGCCGCAAACTCAGGCCGCTATTTTTTCGCGCGCCATTTGGTTCGGCCAAGAATTGCAGCAGGCCATCTCAGCGCCGCGTTGGGTACTGGGCCGCACGTGGGGCCAAAGCAGCGACACGCTGAAACTCGAGCTGCGGATTTCCGATGCCATCGTGCATGACTTGGAAAAGCGCGGCCACGACATCGAGATGCTGACCGCATTTGATGAAGCCGTCGGCCATGCGGGCGCCATCATCAGAAATCCTAGCGGCGTGTTGGAGGGCGGCTCAGACCCGCGCTCGGACGGATGCGTCGCCGGATATTGAAGCAGATGTCTTCCCTTCGGCGATCAACCATTCGATGAAACTCGTCAAAGACGGAGTTTTGTCCGCGTCAAACGGCGTCAGTGCCACATAGCCTTTGCGCGCCACCGTGATCGTGTCAAATGGAGTTAGCAGGTTTCCCTGCTCTATATCGATGCTCAACACCGGCAATGGGCCGATCGCCAATCCCAGCCCGTCGGCCACGGCCTGGCGCGTGACGAAAAAATGATCGAATACCCGGCGTCGCTGGTCGGCCGGCGGCTGCAAACCCGCCTGGTCAAGCCATTCGGTCCAATCTCCCGGACGTGTTTCGGTCGACAGCAGCACGTGCCCCGCGATGTCTTCGAGCCGATGAACTGGCTGGCGCTCAAATAAAGCGCCACTCATGATCAGCGTGTCGACCTCATCGAGGAAACCGACCGCTCGGTGCTGCGGCCAAGAATCCTGCTGCGCCGATCCGCGGCGAATGGCGATGTCGAATCCTCCGCGCAGCTCATCGTGCAGCGTCATCGCCGTGGTCACCGCCACTTCCACTTCGGGCCGTGCCGCGTGAAATCGATCCAAGCGCGGAATCAGCCAGCGCATGGCGAAGGTGGTCGGGGCGCTCACTCGTAGAATTCGCCGCGCGTCGAGGCGACCGCAGGCTTCAGCCGCGGAAATCACCCGATCGAATGAAAGGCTGATCTCGGCTGCGAAAGCGCGCGCCGCCGGAGTGGCCAGCATGCGTCGACCGCTGCGCACGAACAGCCGCTGACCCAGCCACCGCTCGACCGCAGCGATCTGGCGACTGACAGCGCCATGGGTGAGCCCGAGTTCCGCGCCGGCCTCGGCATAACTGCCGGTGCGCGCCGCGACTTCGAACACGCGTAAAGCATTGAGTGGCGGGAGTCGGCGCATAAAACCCGTGAGAAAAACTGACAGATTGGGGTATTAGATGAGTCTAGTCGCCAAAAACTCACGCGTATACAGTCGTACGATGCAGACGACCAGCGCAACCGACGTGTTGCCTCTTTCAATCCAAACCCACTCCCGTGCGCAGAAGCGCAATCTCATCGGAGCTTGCCTCGCTCACGTGTTGCACGACGGCTATACGGACCAGCTATACGCGCTGTTGCCGGTATGGCAGTCGGAATTCAGCCTGTCCTATGCAGGTCTCGCCATCGTTCGGTCGCTGTATTACGGCACCATGGGCGGTTTGCAGGTTCCGGGCAACAGACTCATCGCCCACTTAAGCCCGCGATGGGCCTTGGCGCTCTCCACCTTCGTGGCCGCCGCCGGCTTTCTGTTGATGGCCCTGCCTTTCGGCTTCGCCGGCTTGTGTGCAGGTTTAGTCCTCGCCGGCATCGGCTCCAGTGTGCAGCACCCGCGTTCATCCCTGCTCGTCTCCAATACCTTCGGCAAGGCCTCGCGGGGTCCGCTGGGAATCTACAATTTCGCGGGTGATCTGGGTAAGGCCACATTTCCTGCGGCCGTGGCCTTGCTGCTGCCGGTCATGGCCTGGCGACCGGTTGTTGGAATGATGTCCGGCATCGGCATCGCCGCGGCCATCGCTTTGCTGGCGGTCATACCGCGCAAACCCTTCACCGCGCCGGTCGAGGATAAGTCGACAACGCGTGCCAGCAGCGGTCGCGGATTCGGTTTGCTGCTCGCCGTCGGCGCGCTCGATACCGCCACTCGAATGGGCTATCTGCTGTTCTTGCCCTTTTTATTGCAGACCCGCGGCGCCAGCAGCGGCATGGTCGGCCTCGGCTTGGCCTTGCTGTTCATAGGAGGCGCGCTGGGCAAGGCGGCGTGCGGTTGGCTTGGCCAACATTTGGGCGTGGTGTGGAGCGTGCTCGTTACGGAAACCGCGACGGCATTACTGATCGCGGCAACTCTGGTACTGCCACTTGCGCCCATGCTGGTGGTACTCCCCTTGCTGGGCATTGTGCTCAACGGCACATCCTCGGTGCTCTATGGCACGGTTCCCGACCTGGCGCCCAAAGGCAACGTGGGCCGAGGGTTCGCCCTCTTTTATACGGGCGTCATCGGCGCCGGGGGTCTTGCGCCGATTGCCTACGGCGCCATTGCCGACTACTCAAATCGCACGGTGGGCATCTTGGCCGCGGCCCTGACGGCCATCGCCATTCTTCCATTGGTCTTGGCATTGAAGCCGCAGCTCACCGAGGATCGCGACCAAACCGCCTAAAACTGCGTGACGCTTAAATTGTTTCCGTCGGGGTCTAGAAACCATGCCACTTGAGTTTCACCGCCCGGGGGTTTCCAAATGCCGAGTTCGTCTTGGTCGAGTCCTGGATAGACGTTGAACTTCACGCCCTTCGAGCGCAGAGATTTTACGGTCGCGACGACATCGGGCACTTCCCAACCCAGCACCGTGTGGGCCGCCGCCACATGATTGGGCGCCGTCGAAACTCGCAGCGGAATGCCATTCATGTCGAACACCGCTGCAAAGTCATCTTCACCGACCAGCGCAAACCCCAATAGCTCGCCGTAAAAGAGTTTCGCCTTGGCCCGATCGCGCGTCACGATAAAGCTCATCGTTTTCACAGACTTTGCAAATGATTGTTCCATGAACCAATTTTTACTGAACAGGGCGGGCTGTCGCAAGATCGATAGCGATTGAACTCCCGCTTGGCCGTAACGTCCAAAATGCTGCTGGTCGGGGGAATGGGTTCTCAGCGGCAGACGGGCGGCTCGTTGGCGGAAGGCGTGAGATTCGAACTCACGGAGGAATTGCTTCCTCGCCAGTTTTCAAGACTGGTGCCTTAAACCACTCGGCCAGCCTTCCGTTGGGGCGATTATAGCGGTTCTGGAAGGATCTAATGCCATTGAACATCAGTCACTTAACCCCATATTGGTCCGATCTGGCGTCTTGGCACCGCCGCATGAGTGCTAAAATGCCATCGGTTGGCAACTAGGAGATTTTGATGGCGACTTTCCCAAGTAACAATTCCGCTTTTAGAAGTGCGAGCATCGATAGCCGCGCTCAGTTCATTACGCGCACCTACACCCATGTGGTTGGCGGCATCTTGGGTTTCATTCTGGTCGAGCTGGCGCTATTCGAATCGGGCGCCGCTGAAACCATCGCACGCTACATGTTCGCCCTTCCCTGGTTCCTGATCCTGGGCGCGTTCATGTTGGTCGGTTGGTTTGCAACGCGCACTGCGCAGACCAGTACCTCCCTTGGGATGCAGTACTTCTCATACGCGGCCTATGTCGTGGTGGAAGCCCTGATTTTCGTTCCCTTGCTGTACATCGCCAACGCGAAAGCACCGGGCGCGATCGACAGTGCGACCCTGGTCACCGCCTTGGGCGCGGCCGGACTCATGTTGGTCGCGCATCGCACCCGCAAAGACTTCTCGTTCTTACGGGCCATTCTGATGTGGGGCGGCGTGCTCGCGATCGTGGCCATGATTGGCGGCGCGATTTTCGGCTTCCAGCTGGGCACTTGGTTCTCGGTGGCCATGATTGGCTTCGCGGGCGCTGCGGTGTTGTATGACACCTCGAACATCATCCACGTGTATCCAGAGGATCGCTACGTGGCGGCGGCCATGCAGCTGTTCGCCTCAATCGCGCTGATGTTCTGGTATGTGCTGCGCCTAATGATGGGCAGCCGCAACTAAGCAATCCGTCTTAACTTCAGCGAATCACAGGCCGGCGACATCGCCGGCCTGTTTTATTGTAGGACCGTGATCCCGCCCATGTAGGGCGCCAAGGCCGCCGGCACCGCGACGCTGCCATCGCTCTGCTGATAGTTTTCAAGCACCGCGACCAATGCACGGCCTACCGCGACACCGGAACCGTTCAAGGTGTGCACCAACTCCGGTTTGCCGGTCTCTGGATTGCGCCAACGCGCCTGCAGACGCCTCGCCTGGAAGGCCTCGCAGTTGCTGCACGAGGAGATCTCCCGATAGCGATCCTGCGAAGGCAGCCACACCTCCAAGTCATAGGTCTTGGCGCTGCCAAAACCGGTGTCCCCGGCACACAATGACAACACCCGGTACGGCAGCTCCAGCGCTTTGAGTACCGCTTCGGCGTGACCGAGCATTTCTTCGAGGGCCGCGTATGAGGTGTCCGGCTTGACGATATGCACCAATTCAACCTTCTCGAACTGGTGCTGGCGAATCATGCCGCGCGTGTCCTTGCCTGCCGAGCCCGCCTCGGAACGGAAGCACAGCGAGTGCGCAGCGTATTTCAGCGGCAGGCGCTCGGGCGGCACGATCTGCTCGCGTACCAAATTCGTGACCGATACTTCAGCGGTGGGTATCAGATAAAACCCGGGATCGCCGCGCACCGCAAATAGGTCTTCTTCGAACTTCGGTAGCTGCCCCGTGCCGACCAATGCGTTGGCATGGACCAGTACCGGCACATTGGCTTCCACATAGCCATGGTCGCGGGTGTGCAAATCGAGCATGAACTGCGCCAGCGCGCGGTGCAGTTTGGCGAGCTTTCCCGTCATCACCACGAAACGCGCGCCGGAGATTCGCCCCGCGGCCTCGAAGTCCATGCCGAGTTTCTCTCCCAGCGCCACATGGTCCTTTGGCTCAAAGCCCAATGGCCGCGGCGTGCCCCAGCGGCGCACTTCCACATTCGAAGTCTCATCGCGCCCCTCAGGCACCGACGCATCCAAAAGATTCGGCATTTCCAACTGCAGCGCCGTGAGTTTCGACTGGATGGTTTCCAACTGCGCTTCGGCGGCTTGCACTTGCGAGCCCAACGCTTCGCCGGCGGCGAGCAGTGGCGCCACATCCTGACCCTTGGACTTGGCCATGCCCACCGCTTTGGCGCTGGCATTGCGTTCGGCGCGCAGACGATCGGCCTCGATTTGCACACCCTTGCGCTGCTCTTCAAGCGCCGCGAAGGCGCTCACATCGACCACGAAACCGCGGCGTGCCAACGCAGCAGCAACGCCCGGCAAATCGCTGCGCAGCAGCTTCGGATCAAGCACGATGAAAATCCCCCCTATTCAATGACGTTATCTTAGCCCGCATCTCGCGCCTTTGCGTCCCGAGCGCGGCGCGCGGTCAGCGCTTCGCCGATTTTGATTTCCAGTCCGCGGGGCGCCGGCTCGTAGTAGCGCCGATCCGGCATGGCGTCCGGAAAGTAGCGCTCGCCCGCCGCGTAGGCATCGGGCTCATCATGCGCATAGCGGTAGCCTTTCCCGTAGCCGATCTCTTTCATGAGTTTGGTCGGCGCGTTGCGCAGGTGCAGCGGCACCTCGAGCGAGCCCAAGCTCTTCGCATCCGCCGTGGCCGCATTGTAGGCGGCATACACCGCATTGCTCTTGGCCGCACAGGCCATGAATATCACCGCCTGCGCGATGGCCAACTCACCTTCGGGACTGCCCAGACGTTCGTACACGGCGCATGCCTCCAGCGTCAGGGTCAAGGCGCGCGGATCGGCATTACCGATGTCCTCACTGGCCATGCGCAGTGCGCGGCGTGCGATGTACAGAGGATCGCAACCGCCCGCCAACATGCGGCACAACCAGTACACCGCGGCATCCGGATCGCTGCCACGCACGGATTTGTGCAACGCCGAGATCTGGTCGTAGAAATTCTCCCCGCCCTTATCGAATCGCACGTAGGTGCTGCCAATGACGGCACGCGTGGTCTCGATAGTTAGAAGCCGCTGCGAACCTTGCACCGTGGCCAGATCCGCCGCCGTTTCGAGCAGATTCAACAATCGACGCGCGTCGCCATCCGCCGCTGACAACAGCAGCTCGCGGGCGTCATCATCGATTTTAAGATTGAGTTCCCCCAATCCGCGCTCTTTGTCGACCAAGGCGCGGTCCATCAGCCGGCTCAAGTCCGCCGCCTCCAGCGACTTCAACACGTATACGCGGGCGCGCGACAGCAAGGCGTTGTTGACCTCGAAGGAGGGATTCTCGGTGGTGGCGCCGATGAAAATCAGCGTACCGTCTTCGACGTAGGGGAGAAAGGCATCCTGCTGCGACTTGTTGAAGCGATGCACTTCGTCCAGAAACAACACGGTATCGCGCGTGCCCCGCAGACTGCGCGCGTGCTCCACCA
>CAZZWE010000119.1:0-14665 GCA_964657675.1 uncultured Steroidobacteraceae bacterium | reverse complement strand
CCAGAGCAAACCATCGCCGATCACCGGCACGCCTACCAGCAACGTGTTCACCACCGGAATTTTGGAGGCCAACGTCCCGACGCTGGAAAGCAAGTTGCCGATGGGGCCCGGCGTCGTCTGCGCCACTTGCATGATGTAGAACTCCCCGCCCTTCGTTTCATTGGCACGGCCGCCGTAATGTTGTAGGCCCGCCAGATCCAACAGTACGTTCAAGCCCTGATTGGCGCAGTTCGACGCCGTGCTATAAGCGGCATCTTGCGCATTGACCAAGCCCGCGCCCTGCTGGAATACCGTATAGGCCAAGTTACCGCTGGCATCCACGGCGGGATGAGCGCCGGCCATCAAATGACATTTCACCTGATCGGGGGTGAGCCAAGGATTGACTTGCAGCATCAATGCCACCACACCGCTCACGGTGGCAGCGGCCTGTGAGGTGCCTGACATCGTCATGTCGCTGACTGCCTCATTCATCCACGAGGGGTACTCCTGCGCCAACGTGCCGTTGTTCGGCGCATAGGCGGTGATATGGCCGCCCATGCCGAGCACATCCGGCTTCACGAAACCTTCGAGCGTGGGTCCCGCCGAGGAGAAGGACGCCAACTTATATTGCTTCGGCTGCAGCGGCAGGTAGTTATCCGTGACCGCGCCGACCGTGACCACATAAGGCACGTTGCCCGGCGCATTGATGGTCAATGGATCAGGACCTCGGTTGCCCGCGGCCGTGACCACGACGATGCCCGATGCCCAGGTGGCCATGACGGCTTGATTGAGCGGATCCTGCCAATACGGACCCGAGGGCGGTGCACCCAACGAGAGATTCAGCACGCGGATGTTGTAGCGTAACTTCTGCGAAATGATCCACTGCAGGCCGCTGATCACATCCGAGTACGTGCCTTGACCGTTGCTGTCGAGCGCTCGCACGGAAACCAGGTTCACGCCCGGCGCCACGCCTTGAAACTTACCGCTGCTGTCCGCCGCACTGCTGGCAATGATGGAAGTCACATGGGTGCCGTGGCCAAACAAGTCGCCGATGGTGCGGTTGTAAGCTTCCAGCAACGGGATCTGGTAGTAACCGGGATTTTGCCGCGCCGCGATGACATCGTACTGCGCGAGCACGCGGCTATTGGTTTCGCCCGGCGCGCTTTGCAGAGGTCCCAAATTATTCCAGATACCGGAATCGAGTACCGCCACGGTGACGCCACGGCCGGTCATGCCACCGATGTGCAGATTGGCCGCCTCGAGTTCGCTCGGATAATAAGTGGACGGAACGGCGACGGTGGAGCTTGCGACCACCGCGGTGTCATCAAACACCTTGAGCTGCGCGATGCGCTGTGAGCGCAGTTCAGTGGCTTGATGGCCCGTCAGCTCCGCGCCCACCGCTCGAATGATGCTGAGGTCGGCGGTCACTGCGCCACCGGCTTGAATCACTGCCGTGCGCGCCATATCGGCAGTTTGCGCTTGCACGATATAGCGGTGGCGCGAGTCCTCGACGCTCACCCCGACATGTGCCGGCACAGCCGCGGTAACCGGTCTGGCGGGGTGGGTGCTCGCCTCGGGCGCGGCCGCCGGCCGCAGGGCGTGCCTCGCAGCGGGAATGGACAATGCCACGCCGACAACCACGACCACTAAGAGCCAAGAGCGACGACTGCGATTGATTGACATGTTGCACCCGCGTTCCGTGTACTACGTTGTGACGATCATTTTCTGTCAGCTAAGTCGTCTAAAAATAGCGACAATGACCATAACGCTAGTGACCCGTGTCGCAGAAAACGTTGGCGCGACTGATATGTAAAAGCTGCCCTACAAGATTCACCGCGTTGTAAAGCTTCGTACCAATGGCGCCACACTCGCATTGCAGCGCGGAACAACGGCCCGGTTCGACACAGCGTAGATAAGTAGGTATCCTACCTATCTATCGTGACCGTAGGTTCCAATGAAGAAGCGGCGGCGCTGGCCGAATTGCTGCGCCCCGCCCTGCACCGTCTGCACCGCCAGCTGCGGCGCAATAGCGGCGATCCCACCCGCACGATTTCGCCGTTGCAAAACCTGCTGTTGGCGGCAATCTCTGAACAACCGGGCGTCGGCGTCAGTGAACTTGCGCGCATGGAAAAATTACGCGGCCCGACCATCAGTGGTCACATCAAGGGCCTGGTGGCCGCCGGACTGGTGGCGCGTCAGTTGCCGGACGCGGACGATCGCCGGCGCATCGGTCTACTCGTCACCTCGAAGGGCCGGGCCAGCCTCGAAGCGTCGCGGCGGCGGAAACGCGACTGGCTGGCCAACCGATTGGCGAGCCTGTCCCCTGCCGCACGACAGGCCATTCGCCGCGCCATCGGCGCCTTGAACGACCTCGGCCAATGAAGGCACCGCCACCGGCCAGCGCCGAAGAAATCCGCGCGGTCTTCATCGGTCTGATGATTGTCTTAGGGTTAGGAGCCATCGATCAAAGCATCGTGGCCACTGCCCTGCCGCGCATTGCCAGTGATTTGGGCGGCGTATCGAAACTGACCTGGATCGTCACCTCGTACGTCTTGGCGTCCACCGGCGTCATTCCGCTGTATGGAAAGCTCAGCGATCAATATGGCCGTAAGTCCATGTTGTTCATCGCCGTGGTCACGTTCTTGATCGGCTCCGCACTGTGCGGTGCGGCGCGCAGCCTGACGCAGCTCATCATCTTTCGCGCCATACAGGGACTGGGCGCCGGCGGATTACTGCCGCTCAGCCAAACCATCATTGCGGATTTGGTACCGCCGAAAGAGCGCGGGCGCCGCCAAGGTGCCATCTCCGCGGTGTTCGCGGTTTGCAGCGTGGTGGGGCCGGTGCTCGGCGGTTTGATCACCGATCTGTTGTCCTGGCATTGGATTTTCTACGTCAACCTGCCCATCGGTGCCATTGCATTGGTCGTCATCGAGAAATCCCTTCGCCGTCCGCATCACGCACGCCGCCAGAAGATCGATTATTTGGGCGCCCTGCTGCTCACCGTGGCAACCACCGCCTTCTTGCTCATTCTCACCTTGGGGGGTACGCAGTGGGCTTGGAACTCGGCCAACATCGCCGCCTTGAGCGCGCTCACGCTGGGCCTCGCGGTTTGGTTTTGTCTGCATATTCGTCGTGTGCCCGAACCGGTACTGCCGCTCGACCTGTTTCGCAACAAGCTGTTCGTACTCGCGAGCATCGTCATGTCGTTCACGTTCATGGGGCTGCTGGGCGCCAGCATTTTCTTCCCGTTGTTCTTCCAAGTGGTCATGGGCGTAAGTCCCGCGCACTCAGGATTGCTGACAGTGCCGCTGATGGTTGGCGTACTCATTTCGTCCATCGTCAATGGCCGCCTGCTGTCGCGCACCGGGCGGTATAAGCCGGCTCAATTGGGGGGACTTTCCTTGGCGGTCACCGCTTTTGCCGGGTTGGCCTGGAGCGCAGCCACGGCGCGTGGATTCGGCTTCATCGAGCCCTGCATTTTTGGCTTAGGGTTGGGTTTGGGATTCGTCATGCCGAACATGACCGTGGCCGTGCAGAACACACTGTCCGTCGCGCATCGCGGTGTGGGCACCGCCACTCTCGCCTTTTTTCGCTCCCTCGGCGGACTGATTGGCGTCACGGGCTCCGGCGCCATTCTCGCAAGTCAGCTGCATCTGGCGCAGGCTGCTTCGGCCGGCGCACTGTCGGACCTCGGCATGCGCCAGTTGGCGGCATTACCGCCCGATGCGCAGCTGGCCGCCATTGCCGTCTATCGTCACGCCATCACGCTGACGTTCGTCTGCGGCGTATGTATCGTGGCGGTGGCCTTGGTCGCGTTGTTATTTCTGCCCGAATTTCCGCTGCGCGCGCATACCTCGACCCTACCGCCGCAAGAATAAACCGAGCACCAACACGGTGGTAAAGGCCGTGATCAATGACACCAGCGCCGTGATCGCGATGCCGAGGGCCCCCTCCTTGTGCTCGCGGTACCACAGATCCGCCCGGCCCCGGAAGGTGTGCAGCTTGATGGCACGATCCGCACCGGCGAAAGTCACGGACACCACAAATATACCGTCGCTGCGTTTGATGAATTTGATCAGGCGCCGATACTGCAGATAGCGCAGCGGCAACTCGAGCTTCGCGGTGAGCAATTTGGCGCGGATCTCTACCGGGAATTCCGTGGCATCGAGCGCCTGCAGTTCGCCCTGGCTGTGCCAGGCGTCCCCCAGCCGCAGCGGATGCATGGCCAACCATAGAATCTCATCCCCCGAAACTTGAATGTCTTCTTCGATGCTCTCGCGGTAAAAATAGAGGCCGTGTAAAACGCGGTCTTCGTCAGCTCTGCTCATCCTGGATGAGACTCCGTCAATCGGCGTACGGTTCCCACCTACAACACTTCAAATATGCTGTAGACGGGGCCGTCGGCGCGCCGATGTGCGACGCCCGCGGCACTCATGCGGTTCAGCCAAGCACCAGTCACCGTGATTATTTCCTTTTCGCCAGATAGGCCTTGGTTTCAGCACCAACGATGCGGATGAGATTGCCCATGTTGAGGTTCGCGTCGATCAAATGCAGACCCCAATCCTCCAGGATCTCGCCGCGCACTCGCACATCGCCGGAGATGTCATTGGCGCGCGCGCCCCCGGGAGTGGGATGCAGCGTCACGGCGAGATACGAGCCATGCTCATTGACCACGCATTCCCCGCTGAGCAACCCGGGCACCTTGACGAAATTGGTATCGATGACCTTGGGTGGTTCAGTCCAGGGATAGGCTTCCGCACCGGCCACGCCATTGGAAATACGATTGACCGATAGATACGCATCCATCGCGCCCGAGCCCCCGGCCAAAGCCGCCGGATTGGCGCACGCCGCCTGCTCTCCATCGGGCACAATTCCAAAACGGGAATTGGCGGGCGGCGGCGATGTGGCGCGAAAGTCGGCAAAGGCGATGACGCAGCCCAGCTGAGCGTTGGAACGGCACACCGGAATATTCATGAATGCGCCGCCCACATCCTGGCCCTTGGGTACCGGCACATTCGCCCCCATCAGAATGGCACTCAGCAGTTGGGCTTGCACCGGTTTTCCGTCGATCTCCTGCTTGATCAAACGCAGCAGCACGCCGGACCCTTGACTGTGCCCAACCAGAACCACGCCCCGGCCTTGATTGTCATGTTGTAAGTAATAATTCCACGCCGCCCGCACATCGCTGTAGCCCAGCGCGCGGTCGACCGTCATCGGCTTTCCCTCAATGGTGGCCCGCAGCGCCGTCAGCGTGACCTGGCGATACATCGGGGCGAACAGCCGGCACTTTGAGGCAAACCGGGCAAACTGCGCATTGACGACATTTTTCTCGGCCACCGTTATCGTTAAATCGGAGTTGCCGGTGGTCTGTGTGGAAACCGTCGGATACACGTAGAAACAATCAATGGGTGGGTTTTTTGCGGGGTGAAACACCTCGCGGCTCAAGCGACCATTGGCCGCAATGACAGTGGCATCCTGCGAGGCACTGCAGGCATCGGTTCGCCCGGGACGGCAGAGCCAGACATCGGGGTTCGAGTAGTCCGTGACGGCGTCCGCCGCAAGGATGGGTTGAAGGAGGCTTACACAGAGGGCCAGGGCTGCCGCGGCCGTCATCAGCAACAGTCTCAACATAAAAAAACTCCCCGAAAGCTCGATGCTGTCGGGGAGTATACCTTCGCGAAATCGCAGTGCCGCGTTAGAACATGCCCTGCACTTCCTCCCACGCCTTCATCACGCCCCAGATCAGAGGCACGCTCACGGCCGCCCACACCAGGACGAAGGCGATTTTCTGCGTGGCCGAGCTGCCGACATGCTCCTGCCCCGATTCTTGGGGTTTGCTGAAGGTCTGCTGGCCAGTGACATTCAAGGTATTGGTGTTCATGTCGAGCTCCTCAATAAGGGTCAAAAATTCATCCGCCTACTAGGAGGATCGAAATCTCCCAAAAAAAGGTGACATTTATTTTTTTTAAGTCCCCGTGCTCTCCCGTGGCGGCGCCGCCTCCCGCAAGCAAAGGGCAAACGCGCCGATCAGGGGCGGCACCAGAAAACACCAAACACCCTGAAATGCGAACAGCAGCGCCGCGGCGGCGCAGCCGGCGGCAAAGCAGGCCACGCTCAAACTCAATCGCAGCAGTCGGGTCTGGACGGCCGCGCGCGCCTCGGCGGGCACGCCGCGCAGCAGATCCGCCACATCAATCATGATTTGGGTGGTGTTGCCGGTCATGATGGTCGAGGGCGGCGAATTGCTCATATGCAGCCGATGCACCGCATTTTGTATGGCCATGGCCGCGACCAGGGTCATGCCCGTCATCAGCGCAGCCAGGCCATCGCCGCTGGCGAACGGGCCCAAGCTGACCGCCAGCGCCCCGCCGGCCACCAATAACACCACGTTACACGTCAACACGGTGCGCAAAACCGGCAGCCGGGTTTTGGCCAATCCCAGGCTGAGCCACCGGGAGGCAATGACCATCACACAAAAGACGGGCAGCGCCAGCAGCTTGGCCACCGCGCCGCTGGTGCCCATGACCAGCGCGGCCCCTAAGGTCACGAAATTTCCGGTCACATGGGTGGTGAACAAGCCGTGCAACGCCAGGAAGCCTGCGGTATCGACATAGCCACCGTTAACGCTCAAGACATTGGAAAGCGAGAGTTTCATTTTGGGTACTATATAGGGATGAAATTGACTGCATGGCCTGCCTGGGCGGGGTTGGCCGCGATCTCGATTGTCTCGACCCTTTCCGCCGCCGAAGCGCCTTACGGAATACCGACCCGCATAGAGTCGCAAAAGTGCTTAAAAATGCCTTCGGTGGCCACAGGAGTGATTCCGAAGCTGCTGTCGCAGACCGGCGCGTTTGCGAACACCGCGAACCTCGTCCCCAACCGTGATCTCATTCCGTACGATCTCATCGTGGCGTTTTGGTCTGATGGGGCGGTCAAGTCGCGTTGGGTGGCCATCCCTAAAGAGCAAGTCGATTTCAGTCCCACCTCCGAGTGGAAATTTCCCACCTGCACGGTGTTTGTCAAGCACTTCGAACTGCCCACCGATGCCCGCAACCCGGCCGTCAAGCGGCGTCTGGAAACGCGGCTGCTGGTGCGCGACCGCCAAGGGGGCGTTTATGGCTTTACCTACCAATGGCGCTCAGACGGACGCGATGCCGATTTGGTGACTGAGGCGAAAACCGAGCAGATTGCGGTGACAGAAGCCGACGGCACGATTCGCCAGCAGACTTGGTATTACCCCAGCCCTAAAGACTGTCTTACGTGCCATACGGCCACTGCGGGCTACGTATTGGGGCTCAAGGCGCGCCAAATGAACCACGACTTTAAATATCCTTCGGGCGTCACCGACAATGAGCTGCGCGCATGGAATCACCTGGGCCTGTTCAACCCGGCGCTGAACGACAATGACCTCAAGCACATTGATACCTTGGCCGCAGCGAACGATGAGTCGCGCAGTCTGGAGGATCGGGCGCGCTCCTATCTGGATGCCAATTGTTCTCACTGTCATCGGCCGGGCGGCAATGTCGCAAGCTTCGATGCCCGTTACGACACGCCGCTGCAAAGGCAATTGTTGGTGGATGGACCGGTGCTGATCGATCAGGGCATCGACAAGCCGCGGGTGATTGCACCGCATGATGTGTGGCGCTCCATGGCCTACATGCGCGTTAGCACCAATTCGGAAATTAAAATGCCGCCGCTGGCGCGGGAAACCATCGATCAGAAAGGCGTGAAGTTGCTCAACGACTGGATATCGAGTCTGCCCGGCCGGGACGTCGTTCCGCCCCCCGTCATCGCGCCGCAGGGCGGGGTCTACAACGCACCGATCGAAATCTCATTGAGCGACGTCGAACCCGGCGCCGATATCCGCTATACCTTGGACGGCTCGGTGCCGGGCACTTCCGACCCTCGCTATGAGAAGCCGATCAAAATAGACGCAACCGCCGTGGTGCGCACGCGGGCCTACAAGGAAGGGTTCACGCGCAGCATCACCGAACAACAGGTGTTCACTATTGGCCCGTGACGATGGTCAATCCCCAGGGGCTATTGCCAGCCTTGACGCGTTGAATCTCTAAATTGGTCGTAAGGTCGACCACCGAAATATCATTCGACGGGCCGTTCGCGACGAACAGCAATTTGCCATCGGGCGATAACCCCATACCCCAGGGGCGCGGGCCCACCTTGATGGTATTGAGCAACTCATAGCTCTTGGTATCGAAGACCAAGATGTTTCCAGCCCGGCCATTCGTGACATAGAGTTTTTTGTCGTCGCTCGAAACGCGCGCCTGCATCGGTCGTGAGCCTTCCGGCAGAGTGATGGTCTTGATCACTTTTACATTCGCCGAATCGATGATGTTGAGCTGCCCGGCGGACTCTGACGGGATGAAGGCCACCGGCGCGTTCGCGAGGAAGCCGACGCTGCGGGGTCTGCCTTCAATCTTGAAGTGTGCGCTGACGGCCGCGCTCTTGGTATCGATCACATAGATATCGCCGCCGGCCTCGCAGGTGACGTAAAAATGCTTGCCATCCAATGTCGTAGTCACGCCCTCAGGCTCCAAGCCAATGGGAATGATGTGCTCGACTTTGTTCGCCGCAATGTTGACGATGCTGGCGGTTTTGACGTCTTCATTGGAGATGTAGATCTGCTTGCCGTCCTTACTGAGATCAAACTCCTCCGGATCGGATCCCGCTTTGATCTTGCCGGTCAGCTTGCGTGAGGCCACATCAATGACGCCGACGCCATCCGCGGTTTTATCAGCGCCTGCATCATCATCGTCATCATCATCCTTGCCTTTCTTTTTTTCGAACACCGGATTGCCTTTCGCATCCAGCTGCGGCGGTGCCTTCACCGGCGTTCCGCTCAAGGCCACGTACACGGTTTTTCCATCCGGACTCGAGTGAATGCCGCGCGGCCGCTTGCCCACTGAAATGGTCCCGAGCACGCTGAAATTCGCGCCGTCAATCACGGTCACATCGCCGGATTTCTCGTTGCTGACATACACCTGGAAGGCAGGCGCGGCGTATGCCGTGGCGGCAATCGATGCGCCCAATACGGCGGCAGATAACTTCACAAACATAACCAACTCCTGATGATTTGTAGGCACGGTCTGCAGTGTGACGCCGGCCGGTAGATGCCGACGATGTTCGCCGACCCGGCTTCAAACCGCAACACCCGGTCCATTAGCCGGGCGCGGCCGGTGCAAAGCCTGCATTGATGAATTTGATCAACCGCTGCCGCGCATCGAACCCATGCCAGGGTTCCTTGCTCGGCAACCCGTGCATGGCGCCGCTCAAGGGGCCGTGGTCCTCGCGCGGATATTGCACCATCTCGACATGCACCCCGGCCTGCCGCAGCGCACGGTACATTTCTAGGCTCTGGCCCAGCGGATCGATCACGTCCTCTTCTCCTTGGATCAGCAGAAACGGCGTTTTCGCCCGGGCCACATTGGACAAGGGGCTTTGGCGCCAGGCATCGGCCGGGTGTTCCCAGGGTTTGCCGTAGAACCAGCGGTCATACCAAGAGGAATCCTCCGTGCCGTATTCGCTATGTTGATCGATGACGGGCGCGCAGCTGATGATGGCCTTGAATCGGTCGGTGTTGCCCTCGACGAAGGCGGCCATTTCTCCGCCGTAGCTGTAGCCCATCAGGGCCAGCTTAGTTGCGTCGATGGGATACTGCGCGATCACGGCGTCGACGCCCGCCATGATGTCGCGATAGTCGCCGCCGCCCAAGTCGTTTTTATTCGCCGCGGCGAATGCCAAACCGTAACCCACGCTGCCGCGCGGATTCGGGCGCAGTATCGCCCAACCCTGGCCCAGCATGAACTGCGTCAACGGGTCGAATGAATTCGCCCACGCGCCGGTAGGACCGCCATGCACATCGACGATGAGCGGGATTTTCCCGGCGGTGCTTTGCGGCGGCAGATACAACATACCCTCGATGGTCAACTCATCGCTCTTCCAACGCACGATTTGCGCCGTCAGGGCCGGCCATGGGGACGGCGTCGCGGCCGGCGTGTCCAGGACTCGCGCCGCACGCCCTAAAGTCTTGGCGTAGAACAAACGCGGCGCTTGCGTGCCGCTCTGCCCCACCCACACCCAGGCCGCATGCTTCGCGTCAGTGTCGAGCCTGCCCACCACCGGGCTTTCAAATTGCAGCACTTCGGACTTGCCATCGCGCACTCGCAGGTAGGATTTTCCAAATCCCAGTTGCACGGCTTGCAGCACATCGTTACCAACGCTCAGCGGCTTATCGCCGCTCACCGAGCCGCTAAACCCGCGGCTGAGATTCACGGTGCTGTGATCGCTGAGCTTCATCGCGTAGAGGTCAGCGTATCCGGGCGGCGCATCTTGCTCGGCCTGCGCCAGAAAATACAGGTGCGTCGAATCCTCAGACCACGCGACGCGCTCGGTGGTGGGCGGCATCTCCTTGAGCTGGGTGGGATGGCCGGGGTCAGCCGCTTGCACCACCCAGGTTTGAGTCTCAGGACCTAAATCACCCTGGTGATTCGGTCCTTCGATCAACGCGATGAGTCGATCGGCGGCCTTGTTCCAACTGACGGCCGTGACATCCGGCGCCAGCGCGACCGGCTGCAGCTTGCCCGATTCCACGTCCATCAAATAAAGCCGCTTGCCATGCAAATCGTGGTCAACCCATACGGCATCGGCTTTATCGTCTTTTTGTTTCTTTTCACCGGGCGTTTCCGGGTCTGCGGCGAGCACTGCAATCACCTTGCCCGTCGGTGCTACCTCAAAGTCACTGACCTCCAATGGCAGTGGATCGTGTTTTGCCGCCGGGTCATCGGCTTTTCGCGGTGGGATCACATCGGCCACCGTCGATGCATCCACAGGCGGTGCCACGGTCAGCTCATAGGCATGCGCTTCACCGCCCGTCATCGGCAATCGATACAACTGCGTTCGTTCGCCCCGCTTGGCGAGGAATACGATGGCTGCACCGTCCTGCACCCAACGGCCATGGTGCTCGCCGCCTTTGTCCGCCGTCGGGGAGAAGGTCAGTTGCCGCGACGTGTTGGCGGCCGCATCCACCAGCCATAGATGGCCGCGCCCGCCGTCCGCGGCCGCGTCTGCGATTTGCACCAGCACCCGGTTTGCGTCGGGTGACAAGCGCACGTCCGCCACGGCGCGCACATGGCGAAGATCTTCGTTGCTGGGGAAGTTGGGGTTGGCGGCGTAGGCCACGGACAAGGTCCCTAGGGACAACAGCCAAGCGATGTGAGGTTTTTTCATCGCGGGATCATACTACCGGAGCTCTTAAAAACTGAGTGGTTTTACGTCCGGCTTGGTGCCGTAGCGCTCGCGCAGCGCGTAGGCCACCAAGAGAATTCCCACGCTGATCACGCCGAACAACAGCGGCGTGCGCTGTTCGGGAATCAGGCCCATGGCGATCACGATGGACAGCATACCCGCGATGGTCACATACGTGAGATACGGATACGCCCACATTCGCACCAACAGCCGTGCGGGTGCCTCTTGCTCCAGGCGCTTGCGCAGCCGCAGTTGCGAAATCGCAATCAGCAGGTACACAAAAATGGCCACGGTCCCATACGAGTTCACGATGAAAGGGAACACCGTGTCTGGCGATACATAGGACATCACCACGGCTGCATAGCCGAACAACGTGCCGAGCAATATGGAACGGCGCGGCACGCCATTGCGGCTCAGCTGGGTGAGTGCCGCCGGTGCATCGCCGTGACGCGTTAACGCAAACAGCATTCGGGATGAGGCGTACAGCCCCGAATTGAGCGCCGACAACACCGCAGTGAGCACCACGGCATTCATGATGTGCGGCGCCCAGGGAATCCCAATGACGCTCAAGGCGCTCACATACGGAGTGGCGATATCGGGCGAGTTCCAGGGCACCAAACACACCACCAACAAGATGGAGCCGATGTAGAACAACAAGGTGCGCGAAATGACTGCGTTGGTGGCGGCGGCCACCGCCTTGGCGGGCTCCGCGGCCTCGGCCGCCGCGACACTGACGATCTCAGCGCCGAAGTAGAATCCGGTGGCGGCGACGGCGCCCGTCAATATGGGCAGGATGCCGTTCGGCGCAAACCCGCCCTGGGCGGTGAGGTTGGCGAGGTGGGTATGGGCGCCCGGCCAAAGGCCCAACACAAACACGGCGCCCACCAACAGGAAAACGCCAATCGCGGCCACCTTGATGGAGGCGAACCAAAACTCAAATTCTCCATAGGTTCGCACCGAAAATAAATTGGTGAGCGTGAGCGTGACCAACAAAACCAAGCTCACCATCCAGCCGTGCGCATCGGGCAACCAGAACTGAATGAGGTTGGCCCCCGCCACGGTCTCCATGGCCACCACGATGACCCAAAAGTACCAGTACATCCAACCGGTGAGGAAACCGATCAATTGCCCCACACGCGGGCGATCGCTGAACGCGAAGCGAGCATATTCATAAAATGAACCCACCATGGGCAGGGCCGCGGCCATCTCGCCCAGCATGCGCATCACCAACACGACCAGAAGACCGGTGATCACGAAAGAAATCACGGCCGCGGGGCCGGCCGCCTTGATGACCACACCGCTGCCGACAAACAGTCCCGCGCCGATGACCCCGCCAAAGGCGATCATCGTCATATGCCTTTGCTTCAGGCTATGTCGCAGTTCGCGGGGAACAGGCGGCGCGTCTATTGGGTGTTCTCGGGCTGCGCGGCGCCGGCGTTTGGCCGCACCAGGAGACGTTGAATTTCGCCGACAAAACCGCGGCGAAAAATCATGACGCATACCACAAAGATGGCGCCAATGATGACTGACACCCAGGCGCCGACCAGGTCCGAGAGATATTCCTGTAGCGTGACCACCAAGCCAGCCCCGATCACCGGCCCTAAGAACGTGCCGCTGCCGCCGAGCAGCGTCATCAAAATCACCTCGCCCGAGGTCCCCTGACTCACATCCGACAGGGTGACGAAACCCAGCACCAACGCCTTGAGCGAACCTGCGAGGCCGGCAATGCCGGCGGAAATGACGAAGGCCTGAAGTTTGTAGCGATCCACCTTGTAACCGATGGAAACGGCGCGCGGCTCGTTGGCGCGGATGGCCTTCAGCACCTGGCCGAACGGCGAATCGACGATTCGAACAATCAACCAGTACACCGCGACAAATAGGGCCAGCACGAAGTAGTACATGGTCCGATCGTTGGATAGGGGCAGCAATCCCAGCAGGCTGCCGCGCGGGATGCTTTGCAGGCCATTCTCGCCCCCCGTGAAAGGCGCTTGCAGACAGACGAAAAACACCAGTTGGGCCAGCGCCATGGTGATCATCGCAAAATAAATGCCCTGACGGCGCACCGCGATTGCGCCGATTAGCAGGCCCAGCAAGGCGGACGCGGCCACGCCGGCGATCAGTCCCTCGATCGCGCCCCAGCCATGAACCGTCATCAGCCATCCAGTCACATAGCCCGACGCACCGAAGTACGCCGCATGGCCGAAGGACAGCATCTTGGTGTAGCCGAGCAACAAGTTAAAGGCGCAGGCGAACATGGCGAAGCACAGCAACTTCATACCGAACACCGGATACAAGCCAATGAATGGCGCAATCAGCGCCAACACAAGCAAGATCGCATACACGGCCAGTGTTCCGCGCATGCTCAGGGCTCCTTGCCGAACAAACCGGTCGGACGCCAAATCAGGACGAGGGCCATGATGACGAACACGACGATATTGGAAGCTTCCGGATACACCACTTTGGTGAGACCTTCCACCATGCCCAACACCAAGCCGCTGACGATGGCGCCCATGATGGAACCCATACCGCCGATCACGACCACTGCGAACACCACGATGACCAGCGAGTTGCCCATCAACGGGCTCACCTGGATCACCGGCGCCGCCAGCACTCCCGCCAGCGCCGCCAGCGCCACGCCGGCGCCGTAGGTGAACATCACCATGATGGGCACGTTGATGCCGAAGGCTTGCACCAAGCGCGCGTTCTCCGTGGCTGCGCGCAACCTTGAACCCAGCCGCGTGCGTTCGATGATGAACCAGGTCGCGAAACACACCACCACAGAGGCCAAAATCGCCCAGGCACGGTAAATCGGCAGCACCATGAAACCCAAATTGAATCCACCGCGCAGCAACGGCGGCACGGGATAGGATTTGCCGGAGGCACCGAACAGGCTGCGCATCACTCCTTCGGCGATCAATGCAATGCCGAAGGTCAGCAGCAAACCATAGATGGGTTCCAAACTCACCAAATGCCGCAAAAACAAACGCTCGATGACGATGCCGAGAAGGCCAACGGTGAGCGGCGCCAGTAACAGTGCCCACCAGTAATTGACACCGAGGTATTCGAGGCCGACATAGGCCGCAAAGGCGCCTAACATGTAAAAGGCGCCGTGCGCGAAGTTCACCACGCCCAACAGGCCGAAAATCACCGCCAGACCGAGGCTGAGCAGCGCGTAAAAAGAGCCATTGACCAAGCCCAACATGAGCTGGCCAAGAATCGCGGGGAGTGGAACACCGAAGACTGTCGTCACTGATTACTCATCATCGCCATCGATGTTCCGCGGTCTCATTTTTTGAGGAAGGGGCAGCTGGCGTCGGGCGTCGCGCCAAATGCCTCATCACCCTTCATCACTTTGATCACCCGATAATAGTCCCAAGGATATTTTGACTCCGACGGCTTCTTGACTTGATAATTTTGCACTCCA
>CAZZWE010000118.1:13144-14816 GCA_964657675.1 uncultured Steroidobacteraceae bacterium | reverse complement strand
CCGCGTTGTCGAACGCGCCCGCGCCTAACTCAAGGACTCGACATGATTCAGATGAGAACAATTTTGCAAGTCGCTGACAACAGCGGTGCCAAGCGGCTGATGTGCATCAAGGTGCTCGGCGGCTCGAAGCGGCGCTACGCGGCGGTCGGCGATGTGATCAAGGTCAGCGTCAAGGATGCAATCCCGCGCGGCAAGGTCAAGAAGGGCGAGGTTTACGACGCGGTGGTGGTACGCACCAAGAGCGGCGTGCGCCGCGCGGATGGATCGTTGATCCGCTTCGACACCAATGCGGCGGTGCTCCTGACCAACAAGCTCGAGCCGATTGGCACGCGTATTTTCGGGCCAGTGACGCGCGAGCTGCGCAATGTTCAGTTCATGAAGATTATTTCGCTAGCGCCCGAGGTGCTGTGAGGCAGTTATGAAAAAGATTCGCAAAGGCGACTTGGTGATTTTGATCACCGGTCGGGACAAGGGCCGCAAGGGCGCCGTCATCGAAGTGCTGGCGGATGACCGCGTGCGCGTCGAGGGCCTCAACATGTCCAAGAAGCATCTGAAGCCGAATCCGCAGGCGGGCGTGCAGGGCGGCATCATCGAGCGCGAAGCGCCGCTGCATGTCTCGAACGTGCTGATCTTCAATCCGGCGACGCAGAAAGGCGATCGCGTGGGATTCAAGGCGCTCGACGACGGCCGCAAGGTGCGCGTTTTCAAGTCGAACAAAGAAATGGTCGACGCGAAGTAACGCCGGCATTTAACGAGTAATCATCATGGCAGCAAGACTTAAACAGATTTACAACGAGAAGATCGTGCCGGAGCTCAAGGCCAAGCTTGAGCTGAAGAACACCATGCAGGTGCCGCGCGTTCTCAAGATCACGGTCAACATGGGCGTGGGCGAGGCTGTGGCCGACAAGAAGGTCATGGATGCCGCCACCGCCGACATGGCGAAGATCACGGGCCAGAAGCCTGCGGTCACGAAGGCCAAGAAGTCGGTCGCGACCTTCAAGGTGCGCGATGGCCAGGCCATCGGCTGCAAGGTCACGCTGCGCGGCGACCGCATGTATGAATTCCTGGATCGTCTGGTGAATATTGCCATTCCGCGTATCCGCGACTTTCGCGGCATCAGCGGGCGCTCTTTCGACGGCCGCGGCAACTACAGCCTGGGCGTGAAGGAACAGATCATTTTCCCCGAGATTCAATACGATCAGATCGATCAGATCCGTGGCATGGACATCACCATTTCCACATCGGCCGCCGACGATAAACATGGTCGCGCGTTGTTAGAAGCTTTCAACTTTCCGTTTCGTAAGTAGGGTAATAGCCCATGGCCAAGACGAATATGCTCATGCGCGAGAAAAAGCGCCTCAAGGTAGCGAAGAAATACGCTCCCCGACGCGCCGAACTCAAGGAGCTGATCCGCAATCCGAAGACCGGCGCCGAAGAACGCGTTGCCGCTCAGACCGAGTTGCAGCAGCAGCCGCGCGATGCGGGAAAAACCCGACAGCGCAACCGCTGTTCGATTACCGGCCGTTCACGCGGCGTATACCGCAAATTTGGATTGGCGCGCACCAAGCTGCGCGAGGCTGCCAATCGCGGTGAGATTCCAGGCCTGACGAAGGCGAGTTGGTGAGGCGCGCACAATGAGCATGACTGATCCGATTGCCGATCTTCTTACGCG
>CAZZWE010000118.1:0-13044 GCA_964657675.1 uncultured Steroidobacteraceae bacterium | reverse complement strand
TTGGGCGGTTTGGGCGTCGCCGTGGTCTCCACGCCGAAGGGCATCATGACCGACAAACAAGCGCGCGCGGCCGGCACCGGCGGCGAAGTGTTGTTCGTCGTTCAGTAAGTTTTTTCCAGGTAGGTTCATATGTCTCGAGTAGCAAAAAAGCCGGTTGATCTGCCGCAGGGCGTGACCGCCACCATCGCCACGGACTCCGTGACGCTGAAGGGCGCCAAAGGCAGTTTGACCCTGGCGATCAAGCATGGCCTGAAGGTCAATCAGCAGGACAAGCACCTGGAAGTGGAAACCACTGACGGGAGCATCGAAGGCATCAATGCCATTGCCGGCGCGACGCGCGCGCATCTGGCCAACATGGTGACCGGCGTGACCAAGGGCTATGAGAAGAAATTGGAACTGGTGGGCGTCGGTTATCGCGCCGCGGTGGCGGGCAAGAACCTGACGCTGACCCTGGGCTATTCGCACTTGATCAACTATGCGATTCCGGAAGGCATCACCATCGAGGCGCCGACCCAGACTGAAATCCTCGTCAAGGGGATCGATCGGCAGCGCGTCGGTCAGACCGCCGCGGAGATTCGGGCCTACCGCGAGCCTGAGCCGTACAAAGGCAAGGGCGTGAAGTACTCCGATGAAAAGATCACGCTGAAAGAAGCGAAGAAGAAGTAATTATGAAACTGACCAAACAAGACACCCGCCTGCGCCGTGCGCTGCGAGGTCGAGTGAAGATCAAAGAATTGGCCGCATTGCGTCTGTCCGTGCACCGCACGCCGCAGCACATTTATGCGCAGATCTTTGCCGCCGAAGGCGACAAGGTTCTGGTGGCCGCCTCGACCTTGCAAAAGGACGTGCGCGGCGACTTGAAGACCACCGGCAACATTGAGGCCGCCAAGGCCGTGGGCCGCGTCATCGCGGAACGCGCCAAGGCCAAGGGTATCTCGAAGGTCGCATTCGACCGTTCGGGGTTCATGTATCACGGGCGCGTCAAAGCGCTGGCCGAGGCCGCTCGCGAAGCCGGTCTCGAGTTTTAACTGAAAGGTCTTAAGGGCAACTTATGGCGAGAACAGAAAAACCACAGTCCGGCGACGACCTCTTAGAGAAGTTGGTCGCGGTCAACCGTGTGGCCAAGGTGGTCAAGGGTGGTAAGCAATTCGGCTTTACCGCGCTGACCGTCGTGGGTGACGGGGCTGGACGGGTCGGTTTCGGCTACGGCAAGGCACGGGAAGTCCCGGTCGCCATTTCCAAGGCCATGATGCAGGCCCGCAAGAGCCTGATTCCGGTCTCGTTGAAGAACGATACGTTGTTCTATGCGGTCAAAGGACGGCATGGCACCACGCGTGTGTACATGCAGCCGGCCGCTGACGGTACCGGCGTGATCGCGGGCGGCGGCATGCGCGCGGTGTTCGAGTGCGCCGGCGTGCGCAACGTGCTGGCGAAGAGCTACGGTTCGCGCAACCCCATCAACGTGGTGCGAGCCACCATGGATGCGCTGGCCAAGCTGCGCACCCCGGATGATTTCGCCGCCAAGCGCGGTAAGAGTGTTGAAGAGATCGTGGGCTAAGGTCATGGCGGAAAACACAGTCAAAGTCACGTTGATCAAGAGCATGTATGGCCAGTTGGCCAGCATTCGCAATTCGGCACGCGGGCTTGGCCTGCGCCGCATCGGCCACAGCGTGGTGGTTGCGGATACGCCGTCGAATCGCGGCATGATGAATGCCGCCAGTCATCTGCTGAAAGTAGAGACTGCGTTGGGTAAGGGTGTCTAAATGAGATTGAATACCATCAAGCCGGGCACGGGCTCCAAGAAAACGCGTCTGCGCGTGGGCCGCGGTGCATCCGCCGGCCAGGGCAAGACCTGCGGCCGGGGCGTCAAGGGACAGCGCGCGCGCAAGGGCGGCTACCACAAGGTCGGCTTCGAAGGCGGCCAGATGCCGTTGCAACGGCGCTTGCCGAAGATCGGTTTCCGCTCGCATATGAGTGCGTCGCGCTGTGAACTGACTTTGGATGATCTGATGCGCGTGAAGGGCGGCGATGTGACGGTGGCCGGCCTGATCGAGGCGAATTTGGTGCCCGAATACACCAAGCAAGTGAAGATCATCCTGTCCGGCAAGGTCTCCAAGGCCTATGCGATCAAAGATAAATTCGTCACCGCGACCAAGGGCGCGAAGAGCGCGGTCGAGTCGGCGGGCGGCAGTTTCGCCGTCTAACGGGACACTATGGCCACCTCCACTAATCCAGCCGCCGCCTTAGGGGACGTCACCCGCTTCGCCGAAATGCGCAAGCGGCTGCTGTTCCTGCTGGGTGCGTTGGTGGTGTACCGGGTTGGCACGTTCATTCCGGTTCCGGGTATCGACGCGGCGCGTTTTGCGGCGTTCTTCTCGACCCAGAACGGCACGCTGCTCGGCATGTTCAACATGTTCTCCGGCGGCGCCTTGCAGCGCTTCAGCATCTTCGCCTTGAACGTGATGCCGTACATCACGGCCTCCATCATCGTGCAGATGGCCTCCATGGTGTATCCGCCCTGGGCGCAGATCCGCAAGGATGGCGAGTCCGGCCGGCGCAAGCTGATGCAGTACACCCGCTACGGCACGGTGGGCTTGGCGGCGTTCCAAGGGTTCGGCGCGGCCTTGGCCATCCAGAATTCGGGCGGCAACCTCGTGTCGAATCCCGGCCCGCAGTTCCTGTTCGTCGCCACCATCTCCATCACCACGGGCACTTTGTTCGTCATGTGGCTGGGTGAGCAGATCACCGAGCGCGGCATCGGCAACGGCATCACCATGATCATCGTCGGCGGCATCATCGCGGGCCTGCCGCGCGCCATCGGCAGCACCTTGGAAATGGTCCGCTCGGGTGAAATGAACGGCCTGATCGTCTTGTTGATTCTGGCCGTGGTCGCCGCGGTGACCTTTTTCTGCGTGTTCGTCGAGTCGGCGCAGCGCAAGATTCAGGTCAACTACGCCAAACGCCAAGTGGGCCGGCGCATGATGCAGGGCCAGAGCACGCATCTGCCCTTCAAGCTCAATATGGCGGGCGTGATTCCGCCGATTTTTGCCTCCAGCCTGCTGGTGTTCCCAGCGACCATCGCGCAGTTTTTCGGCCAAACCGCCAATCCCAACGCCATTCAGCGTACCTTGCAAAAGATCGCCGCCGTCCTCAATTATGGGCAGCCGCTGCATGTGCTGCTGTTCGGCTTCTTGGTGATCGGTTTTGCCTTCTTCTACGTGGCCCTGGTGTATGACGCCCGGGACACGGCTGAAAACCTGAAGAAGGCCGGTGCCTTCATCCCCGGGATCCGTCCGGGCCAGCAGACCGGCGATTACCTGGACAAGGTACTGACCCGTCTGACCCTGTGGGGCGGCCTGTACATCATGTCGGTGTGTTTGCTGCCGGAAATCATCCGTATGGTCAATCCGGCCATCCCGTTCCAGTTCGGCGGCACGTCGCTGTTGATCATCGTTGTCGGCGTCATGGATTTCGTAGCGCAATTGCGCTCGCACATGATGTCGCAGCAGTACGAAGGCCTGATGAAAAAGGCCAGCTTGAGAGGCATTGGAGCCAAGAAATGAAAGTTCGTCCCTCGGTCAAAAAGATCTGCAAGAACTGCAAAGTGGTGCGGCGGCGCGGCATCGTTTACATCATTTGTTCCTCGGATCCCCGCCACAAACAGCGTCAGGGCTAGGTCGTTGCCAATGTCTAATGAATTGAGTTTCAACGGGTTTTCTTATATACTTTTGCGCCATTTTTCGACGGCGCTGGTGGAGAGCTAGATGGCGCGTATCGCCGGCATCAATATTCCGATGAACAAGCATGTTGTCATCGGGCTGACCAGCATCTTTGGCATCGGCAACAGCCGTGCGGAACGCATTTGCGATGCCGCCGGCGTTAAGTACCACGTCAAAGTGAAGGATCTGACCGACGCCGAAGTGGCGTCGCTGCGGTCCCAGGTCGCTAAATTCGCGGTGGAAGGCGATCTGCGCCGGGAAGTGTCCATGAACATCAAGCGATTGATGGATTTGGGCTGCTACCGGGGCATTCGTCACCGCAAGGGTTTGCCGATGCGCGGACAGCGCACGCGCACCAACGCCCGCACCCGTAAGGGACCGCGCAAGCAAGCAGTGAAGATGAACGCGCCTCCGGGCAAGGTTTAAGGAACATACATGGCTGATCAGAAGCAAAATGCCGGTAAAGGTGGCGATGCGCAGCAGGGCGGCAAGCCGGCGCGCAAGAAGGTTCGCAAGAACGTGCTCGATGCGATCGCGCACGTGCACGCCTCTTTCAACAACACCATCATTACCATCACCGATCGGCAGGGCAACACCTTGTCTTGGGCGACTTCCGGCGGCTGCGGTTACCGTGGCTCGCGCAAGTCCACGCCGTTTGCCGCGCAGGTTGCGGCCGAACGTGCCGGTACCGCGGCGCAAGAGCATGGCGTGAAGAATGTCGAAGTGCGCGTCATGGGTCCTGGCCCCGGCCGCGAATCGGCGGTGCGTGCCTTGAACGGCTGCGGCTTGAAGATCACCAACATCGAAGACGTTACGCCGATTCCGCATAACGGCTGCCGTCCTCCCAAGAAGCGTCGCGTTTAAGTCTCGCACTCAAGCAAAGGTTCGCAATGGCAAAATATACCGGTCCGAAGTGCAAGCTTTCTCGTCGTGAAGGAACTGATCTGTTCCTGAAGAGCGGCATCAAGCCTCTCGAGTCAAAGTGCAAGCTTGAAGTGCCGCCGGGCGGCGTGAAGAGCGAGCGCAAGCAGCGCCTGTCTGAATACGGCCTGCAGCTGCGCGAGAAGCAGAAGCTGCGCCGCATGTATGGCGTGCTGGAACGTCAGTTCCGCAATTATTATCAGAAGGCCGCAAGCCGCCCCGGCGCGACCGGCGAGACCTTGCTGCAATATTTGGAATGCCGTTTGGACAATGTGGTCTATCGCATGGGTTTCGCGTCCACACGCGCGGAAGCCCGGCAATTGGTGAGCCATAAAGCGGTGTTCGTGAATGGCAAGTTGGTCAACATTGCCTCCTACCAGTGTAAGGCGGGGGATGTGGTCAGCTTGAGTGAGAAGGCCAAGAAGCAGACGCGCATCACCGCCGCGCTGACCATTGCCACCCAGGTCGGATTTCCGGACTGGGTCGAAGTCGACGACAAGAAATTCTCGGGAATCCTCAAGTCGGTTCCGGATCGTCAGGAGATCCTGCCGGACATCAACGAGAGCCTGGTCGTCGAGTTGTATTCCAAGTAAGGCCCCGCATCTTAAGCGATGTGGTGTTTGTCCCGGATTAGTTAACGTAGGTGATATCCATGCAGGGATCGATCAATGAATTCTTGAAGCCACGGGTCGTCAAAGTACAGCCTGTGTCGCCGCGTCATGCGCGTATCGTGATCGAACCGTTCGAACGCGGCTTCGGTCATACGCTGGGCAATGCCCTGCGCCGGGTGCTACTGTCCTCCCTGCCGGGAGCTGCCATCACCGAGATCGAGATTGAAGGCGTGCTGCACGAATACACCGCCATCGAGGGCGTGCAGGAAGATGTCGTCGACATTCTGCTGAACTTGAAGGCCGTTGCCATCCGCATGCACACCCGCGATGTCGCGGAAGTGCGCCTGCACAAGAAGGGCCCGGGCCCCGTGACCGCGGGCGACATCGCCGGCGACCATGACATCGAGATTTTGAACCCGGATCTGGTGATCGCCAACCTGACGAAAGCCGGCGAGCTGTCCATGTCCTTGAAGGTCGAGCGCGGCCGCGGCTACCGTCCGGCAGCCCAGCGCATGGCCTTCGAAGAGCAGACCCGCGCCATTGGCCGGCTGCAGTTGGATGCCTCGTTCAGCCCGGTGCGCAAGGTGACGTACAACGTCGAGAGCGCCCGCGTCGAACAGCGTACCGACCTCGATAAGTTGATTTTGGACATCGAAACAAACGGCACCATCGATCCCGAGGAGGCGATTCGCCGCGCCGGCGGAATCCTCAAGGACCAGCTGTCGGTGTTCGTGGACCTGCAGGGCCAGGACGAGTCGACCACCAAGGCGACCGAGACGCAGTTCGATCCCATCCTGCTGCGTCCGGTGGATGAGCTGGAACTCACGGTGCGCAGCGCCAATTGCCTCAAAGCGGAGAACATCCACTACATCGGCGATCTGGTACAGCGGACCGAAGTCGAGTTGCTGCGTACGCCGAATTTGGGCAAGAAGTCCTTGACCGAAATCAAAGAAGTTCTCGAAAGCCACGGCCTGACCTTGGGCATGCGCATCGACAATTGGCCGCCGCCGGGATTGAAGCGCGACGATGAGCGCGACGGCATCTGATCAAGAATAGGGTTTAAAGAAAATGCGTCACAGAAATAGCGGCCGTCAGCTGTCGCGGAATGCTTCGCATCGCCACTCGATGCTGCGCAACATGGCGACCTCTCTGCTGCAACACGAAACCATCCGCACCACGGTGCCGAAGGCCAAGGAATTGCGCCGCGTGGTCGAGCCTCTGATCACCATGGCGAAGGTCGACTCGATCGGCTCGCGGCGGTTGGCTTACTCGCGTTTGCGCGATGAGGCCATTGTCGTCAAGCTGTTCGAAGATCTCGGTCCGCGCTTCAAGGCGCGTGCCGGCGGCTACACCCGCATCTTGAAGATGGAACCGCGTCCCGGCGATAACGCCGACATGGCGCTGATGCAGTTGGTGGACTTGGCCCCGGTCGAAACTGAAAAGAAAGAAGACACCAAAACCAAGGCGGCCAAGGCCCCCAAGAAATCGAAGAAAGCGGCGCCTGAGGCCGATGCCGGCGACGCCGAGAAAGCCGCGCCGAAGCGCCGTAAGAAAGCTGCCGCCTAATCGGGCGGTTCAAGGGCCGCCTAGTATTAGGCGGCCAGACGCGCAAAGGCATCGCGCGTCATGTTTTCCGGCTTCGACGCAGTCGTTGCCACATTGTCCTCGATACGGATCCCGCCGAAAGGCTTGAGCTCTTCCACCACACTCCAGTCGATATGCGCGCGGCGTTGATCGGCGTGCGCGGCCGCGAGCAGCGAGTCGATAAAATAAATTCCAGGCTCGACCGTGACCACAACGCCGGGCTCGAGCATCCGCGTCAAACGCAAATACGGATGACCCTCTGGCCGCTTGCGTTCACGGCCTTTCAAATCGCCCATCACACCGCCGACATCGTGCACCTGCAGACCCAATAAGTGGCCGATGCCGTGCGGAAAGAACACGCTGGTGACGCGTTCTTCCACGGCCGCATGCCCGGCAATCTTGATGATGCCGCAGCGATGCATGACATCGCCCAAGACGCGATGCGCTGACAGATGCACGTCGCGATAATCGCGGCCAGCGGTGATTTCCTCGCAGAGTTGTAGCTGGGCTTGGTCCAGGGCGGCGATCAGATCGGCGAAGCGACCGGGACTCTTGGCATAGGTGCGCGTGATATCCGCGGCGTAGCCGCGATACTGGGCTCCCGCGTCGATCAAGAAGGAGCGCAGGTGCTGCGGAGCATGGCGTTCCAGATGTTGGTAGTGCAGTACGGCGGCATTCTCATTGAATGCAACGATGTTGTTGTACGGCATTTCCTCTTCGCGTTGCGCGCAAGCTTCAAGGTAGCTCATGTGCGCGGTGTATTCAGAACCACCCCGCTTGAAGGTGGCGAGCGCTGCGGCGTGGCCGAGCGCGCCGAGCGCGCTTGCCCGGCGCATGCATTCCAGTTCATACGGGCTTTTCACGGCGCGATCGTAATCCAGCCGCTTGAGCAGTTCCGGCGGATTCAAGTCGGTGTCCGCCGCGTCGACCGCACCTAACTGCGGACCCAGCATGGCTACGCGACCCAACGCGGCCCAGTGGGCCGCTGCCTTGGAGTCATCCTCCATGGGAATCACATCGATGTATTGCGTCCAGCCGGCATCGGGGAGGGCCGCAGGTTTGTGCCAAAAATCGTTGGGCCGATAGAACAGCAGTTTCGGCCGCGCACCCGGCGTGTACACCACGATGCAGCGTGGATTGTCGAGAACGGGTACCCACGCCTTAAATTGCGGATTCACCTTGAAGGGATAATCCTGATCGTCGAGAAACTGCAGGGGAGGTCGTCCAGCGTGAATCACCAGCGCATCGAAACCGCTCGCGGCCAGCGACGCATCGGTCCGCTGCATCAACCCCTGCAAGTGGGAGGCATACAATTGATCGAGGCTCGAATCGCGCACAATCTCTCCAATAGAGGGCCAATACACAAAGTATGCACCTGTGGGCCGCTGTGGCAGAAATGTTAAAGCGGTGTAAAGCTCCCCGAAAGAGATATCAAAGTCAGGCGAAACCCTCTAAAATCGTGCTGAGTTTTGGGTCTAGGCCCAAAAAACACGCTCGGCCAAAACTTTAATCCTTAAAATTTCTGGGGTATCGATAGATGAAGACCAAACTAGCTCTAAGCGCCTTTGTCGCTGTATTCATGCTGAGTGCCTGCGGCAGCAAGACCGAGGCACCTGCCGTGGTCGTGACTCCTGCTCCCGCTCCTGCCGCTGCGGATTCTGCCGCGTCTGCTGCTGCTGATTCGGCTGCCGCCGCCAGTGCTGCTGCCGATGCCGCCAGCGCCGCGTCTGCTGCGAAGTAATAAGAACTTCGTATTGCTGATCACACTAGCCCGGACGGGCTGCCGCATGGCATGTTCGTCCGGGCTGTGTCTTTTCTAGAGAAAGCTCTTGCTCGTCAGTATTCGCGATGTCAGGCAATCGAAGCAGGACCGCCAGTGGATCCAGGGCGTTTATGGCGAGTACATCGATTCGTTGGCCGACTTAAATACCGGGTTGTTCCCGGCATTGGGTGCGGGCAATCCGCACCAAGATGAAATTTTCGCCAACTGGTTTTCCAACGATCATTCCCATCCGCTGCTGATTCTCAAAGGCCGCGAGTCGGTGGGTTTTGCGCTGGTCACGCGCCCGCGGATCGCCTCGATCGGCGCCAAGGTGGCGAATTACCGCATGTCGGAATTTTTCGTGCGCAAGCCGTTCCAGCGTGTTGGGATCGGCCGCGACGCCGCCACCCTGATATTCGATCGGTTCGCAGGCGACTGGGAGATTGTCGAGTATCAACGTCATCCAGGGTCGGTGGCCTTCTGGCGCCGGGTGGTGTCCGTGTACTGCGGCGGTCGCTACACCGAGCGAGCGCAGAACGGTGAGGTCCAGCAGCGATTTACAAGCCGTCCATCGGCCTTTCGTCCGAAACCCTCGACATGATCACGGTCTGCAAACTGCACCGTTAGAATCGCCTCAGATTCGATTCAAGATTGCTAAAAATTAGCCGATTATTGAGCTGTGCAATCCCCCGCGAATGTCGCCTTTGATTTTGTACGCAGTTTGGCGGCCGAGCTATCGGCAGGCCACATTGACCTGCCGTCGTTTCCCGATATTGCCGTGAAGGTGAGAAGGGTGCTGGCGGACAGCGACTCTGCGGTGGAACAGGTGGTTCGCGTGGTCGGCTCCGAGCCCGCGCTGGCGGCTCGGCTGATGCGAATCGCCAATTCGGCCTCCTTGAACCGCAGTGGCAAGACGGTCACCGATTTGCGCACTGCCGTCAACCGTCTGGGCTACAACATGGTGCGCAGCGCCGCCATGTCCTTCGCGATGAACCAGGTACGCAATGCCAACAAGCTGGCCGGCTTGGCGCCGCATTTGACGCACCTGTGGGAACAGAGCACCTACGTGGCCGCCTACGCCTTCGTGCTGGCGAGAACCTGTTCACGTGTCAATCCGGATGAAGCCATGCTGACCGGCATGCTGCATGGCATCGGCAAGCTGTACATACTGACACGCGCCTCAAGCCACCCTACCTTGTTCGCCAATGAGCAGGTGCTGGACGATATCATCGCCGACTGGCATGCCTCGATTGGCAAGGCCATCCTCGAGAACTGGGATTTTGCGGAACCGCTGTCGCGTGCGGTGGGTCAGGAGGACTTCACGCGCGAAGAAGCCGGAGCGCCCGACCTGACCGATGTGGTGGGTGTGGCCATCCTGATGGGGGCCTACGGCACCGATATCGCCGGCCTCGAGCAGGATCTACAGACGCAGCCCGCGGCCAAACGCCTGGGCCTCACCGAATCGAAGACCATGGCGGTCATGCAGGATTCGGCCGCCGAAGTCACCGCCTTGAGCCAGGCGTTGAGCGATTAGGCGCGCCGCTCTGCGGCGATGGCCTCCGCGACATAGCGGACGTTGTGCGGCATGATGCCGGCGAGATTCATGCGGCTGTCGTGGGTCATGTAAATATGGTGCCGTTCGCGCAAGCGCTCCACGGCATTCGGCGACACCCCCAGCAGGGAGAACATGCCGTGCTGGCTGGCGATGAAATCGAAGTCGCTGCTCGCCGTGGTGTCGCGTAAATTGTCGGATAGCAGCGTTCGCATGTCCTGAAAGCGGGTGCGCATTGCATCCAATTCCACCACCCAATCGCGCCGCAGGTTCGCGTCGGCGAAAATTTTCGCGGCAATGGCAGCGCCATGATCCGGCGGCATGGAATAGATGCTGCGTGCGGTCTGCAGCACGTGGCTCTGCACGGCATCGGCACGCTCGGCGTTTTCGCTGATCGAGATCAAAGCGCCGACCCGCTCGCGGTACAGCCCCAGGTTCTTCGAATACGAGATGGCGATCAAGGCCTCCGGCAGCCGCTCAACCACCTTGCGTAGCGCCGCGACATCTTGTTCGAGCGAGGCGCCGAATCCCTGATAGGCAAGATCCAGGAAGGGAAACAAGGCGCGGCGCTGCAGCAGGTCGGTCAGCGCATCCCACTGCGCGGGATTGAGGTCGGCTCCCGTGGGATTGTGACAACAGGCATGGATCAACACCACATCGCCGGCAGGCGCTTGGCCCAACTGCTCCAACATGGCCTCGAAGCGCAAACTGTGCGCCGCGGCGTCATAGTAGGGATACCGCGCAAGCTTCAAGCCTGAACTGCCGAGCAACGGCGCGTGATTCCCCCAGGTCGGATCGCTCAAGTGAACCGTGGCTGACGGGGAGGCGGCGCGAATCAATTCTGCGCCCACGCGCAGGGCTCCGCAGCCGCCCGGGGTTTGCACGGTGCGCGCGCGCCGGTCGCGCCGCGCCGGGTGGTGGGCGCCCAGCACCAGTTCTTCCACCGAGGTATTGAACTCTTCACGGCCTGCCGCTGCCACGTAGGACTTTGTGGTCTGAACGGCGAGGATCTCCCGCTCTGCACGGCGCACGCAGTCCAATACCGGGGTATTGCCGCTGAGATCGCGATACACGCCCACCCCTAAGTCGACTTTCGAGGTGGAGGGATCGGCCCGGTATTTCGCCATCAGGCCAAGAATGGAATCGGCGCCGAGCGGCTTAAGTTGTTGAAACAAAAGTTAACATCCTGAAAATGGTTTGAGTTCATTATACCGGGTCACCGTCTCCTTTCTCAGACAGTGGCCCGATGACATTTATCGGCAGTAGCGTGTACGCTTTGTCCTCAGTTACCAGCGGGAGAGTTATATGGCGCTTTGGAAAGAATCCCCCACGTCCGCAACCGCGGGCTCCCCAGGTGTTGCTGCTGCCCCTCCGGCAGTGGTGCCGGAACGTGTCACCACCGATCGCCCGACGATTGACCCGGGTGCGGTGTCGCCGCGTCGGCCGGTGCCGATGGCGAAGACGGCCAGCGAGGGCGGCGAGTCCGTCATAGCCGCTAATCTTTCCATCGAAGGCAAGATCGAAGGGTCGGGCAACGTGCGCATGGCGGGCCGTTTCAAAGGCGACGTGCGCATCGATGGCAATTTCACCATGGATCCCGGCTCGCAGCTGACCGGCCAAGTACTGGCGGGCATCGTCATTGTCGGCGGTGAACTGCAGGGCAATATCGAATCGGCCAAGCGGGTCGACGTGCTGGAAGGCGGCGTCATCGTCGGCGACGTCAAGGCCGGATCCATTACCGTCGCTGCTGGATCGCGCATGCGCGGGCATGTCGAGTTCGGTTGGGATGATGCGAAAGGCAGCGTCAAGCCCGGCTTGGTGAGCAACGGCGGCTAATGGTGGTTGCGGTTCGCCAGAGCAACCTGGGCGCAACCCGGGTTTGTCCGCATTGCAAAGCCACGGTTTTGCAAAGTGCCAACATCTGCCCCGGCTGCCAACACCATCTGCGCTTCAACACCGGCGCCGCCGCAGAGACACAGACTGCTTCTCTGTCGGCCATGCGCATCGATGGATCGATCCGCCACGCAACTCGCGATGAACAATGCGAGTATTGCGTGGTGGTGTCGATCACCAATGAGAAGGGCGAAAAAATCACCCGCCAGGTCGTGGGTGTTGGCGCGCTGCAACCCGGCGAGATGCACAAATACAGTTTCTCGGTGGAACTGATGCCGGTGCGCGGCCCCAAGGCTTCGCGCAACTAAGCCGATGTCAGCGGTGGTTGCCTTCGATGGCAATGAAGCGCAGAAATTCTGCGCGCGTGCTGGCATCCGCCCGGAACGTGCCGAGCATCTTGCTGGTGATCATCGAGACGCCGCGCTTGTGCACGCCGCGCGTGGTCATGCATTGATGCACGGCATCGATGACCACCCCGACGCCGCGCGGCTTGAGCACTTCGTTGATGCACCCGGCGATCTGGGCGGTGAGCTTTTCCTGAACTTGGAAGCGGCGCGCATAGCCATCTACCACCCGCGCCAGCTTGCTGATGCCGACCACGCGTGCCGAGGGCAGGTAGCCGACGTGGGCGCGGCCGATGATGGGCGCCATATGGTGTTCGCAAAACGATTCGAAGGAAATGTCCCGCAAGACCACCATTTCATCGTAGCCCTCGACTTCCTCGAAGGTGCGGCGCAGATAGGCGCCGGGGTCGCTGCCGTAGCCGGAAAACCAATCGCCGTAGGCATTGACCACCCGTTTGGGGGTGTCTTTCAGGCCCTCCCGGTCCGGATCATCCCCGGCATAGCGCAACAATGTGCGCACCGCCGCTTCGGCGGATTCGCGGCTGACGCTCTGCTTTTTCCGGGAGGCCATGCGCCTACGATACCAAGTTTGCGCCTGCGGCGGCGAATGGCGGATACTTGCGGGGCGGCGGCGCGGGACAGTTCTAATAATATCGAC
>CAZZWE010000117.1:0-15065 GCA_964657675.1 uncultured Steroidobacteraceae bacterium | reverse complement strand
CGTACCGAGTCCATCCACGTGAACACCGAGCTTTTCCAAACTGCGTTGAAAGGTCGGAATGACGGAGAACACGCCGATGGAGCCCGTAATCGTCGTGGGACTTGCGAAAATTTGATTGGCGGCCGCCGCAATGTAATAGCCCCCGGAGGCGGCATAGGTACTCATCGAGACAACGACGGGTTTGCCGGCCTTACGCAGCGCCTGTACCTCACGGGTGATTTTCTCGGCCGCAAATTCGCTGCCGCCGGGGCTGTCCACGCGCAGCACCACTGCTTTCACGGCATCGTCGTAGCGTGCTTCGCGCAATAGCTCCGAGGTGCTATCGCCGCCAATCGATCCGGGGGGCTGGCGACCGTCGGACATGTCGCCGGAGGCGACGATGATGCCCACCTTCGAATCAGTCTTGCCGGTGAGCACGCGCTTGGCGCGCACCGCCGTCAGGTACTGCCGCATGTTGATGGAATAAAACGAGTGAGTGTCCTCATCTTCCCCGACCAAGCCTTTCAGTTCATCCGCCATCTGGCGGCGCGATTTCAGCGCCGTCACCAACCCTCGCTGCAAGGCCATTTTCGCCATGTCGCCATTCACGGCCTGCACGGATGAGGGTTGGCTTGCGATGTAATCGGTGATGGCATTGGCGGGCAGCGAGCGCGCCCGCGTCACATCCTGCATGTACGCGTTCCACAGCACCTGCAGCCACACCGAGCTCTCTTCGCGATCGCTCGGCGCCATGTCGCTGCGCGTGTATTCATCGGTATACGACTTGAAGGTGCCGGCGCGGAAGATATTGAAATCGATGCCGAGCTTGTCGATGCCGTCCTTGTAGTACATCCGGTAGTAGCTGAACCCGTCCAGATACACCTCGCCCATGGGATCGAGGAAAACTTCGCCGGCCTGGGCCGCCAAGTAATACTGGGTTTGATCAAGCGAGTCCGCGGCTGCAATGACGCGTTTGCCGGAGGCGCGAAAGTCGCGCAATGCCGCGCCGATCTCTTGCAGCTTGGACAAGCCGGCGCCGCCCATGGAATCCATGTCGAGCACGATCAACTTGATTCGGGTGTCAGTCTTGGCCGCCGCGATGGCGTCGATGACATCCTTGAGCAGCGTTTCTGAGGCCGTGGTGCCTGAGGCCTCGCCGACGGCGCGCCGGACCGGGTCAACGGCCAATTGCTCGACCAATTCACCTTCCGGTGCGATGACCAAGGCGGCCGAGTGCGGCACGATGGGGCTGGAGGTATGCAGCGCCGCCAAAATAAATCCGAAAATCACCAGCAGCAAGGCCAAATGCAGGACCTTGCGCACCCCATCGAGGATCCGCCAGACCAGGACAAAGAAGCCCCTGAAAGCGGATCCCAGCGTCATTCAGTCGCTCAGATCTTCTCGTCGATGCGAGCAGCCTTGCCCGACAAATCACGCAGGTAGTACAGCTTGGCGCGGCGGACGGCGCCGCGACGCTTGACGCTGACTTCGCTGATCGAGGGACTGAAGGTCTGGAACACACGCTCCACGCCTTCGCCGTGCGAAATCTTGCGTACCGTGAACGAGGAGTTCAAACCGCGATTCTTTTTCGCGATGACCACGCCCTCGTACGCCTGGACGCGCTCACGATCACCTTCGACCACCTTGACCTGCACCACGATGGTATCGCCGGGGTTGAACTCCGGTAATTTGCGCGTCGCGCGTTCACCGTTCAAAGCCTGGATGATCTTATTCATGTTCGTTGCCTCGTACTTTCAATCTTAAATTCTTCCAACAACAACCGCTCTTCGTCGCTCAGGCCACGAAGCTCCAACAGATCCGGGCGGCGCAGCCAGGTGCGTCCTAAGGCCTCGCGCAATCGCCAGCGACTAATCGCGGCATGATCGCCTGAGGCCAGCACCGCCGGCACCTCCTGGCCCTCTAAACTCGGCGGCCGCGTGTAATGCGGCCAATCCACCAATCCATCGCTATACGACTCTGCGATCGCCGATTCCGCACTGCCGAGGGTTCCCGGCAGCAGCCGTGCAATCGCATCAATCACCACCAGCGCCGGCAGTTCACCGCCGGACAATACGTAGTCGCCGATGGACCACACTTCATCGACATCGCGCTCGATGAAGCGCTCATCGATGCCTTCGTAACGTCCGGCAATCAGCACCAAGCCCGGCAAACTGCTGGCTTCACGTGCCTTGCGCTGATCAAACCTCTGCCCGTCCGCTCCCAGATACACACGCCGGCTTCCCATCGGCATGCGCTGCATGACCGCGTTCAGCGCAGCCCGGAGCGGCTCCACTTTCAACACCATGCCCGGTCCGCCGCCATACGGCCGGTCATCGACCGTGCGGTGCACATCGGTGGTGAAGTCGCGTGGATCGCTGTACTCGATCCGAAAACCACCGCGCTCCAGTGCGCGTCCGACTACACCCTCTTTCAAGGCCTCGCGAACCATCTGCGGAAATAGCGAGATCACCGCAAACCGCATCGCCCTACGCTTCCCAGTCCACCACTACGCGCCGCGCTTGTAGATCCACGCGCCGTAAGTGCTGCGGGACCGCCGGCACCCAGTATTCCTGCTCGCCGCGCACCACCATCAAAGCCTGCGCCGGCGTTTCCACAAAATGCTGCACCACCCCTAAGGCCGTGCCTGCCAAATTCACCACATCGCAGCCAATCAGATCGGCGCGATAGAAATCCTTGTCATCGCGCGGCGGCAACTCGGCCCGCGGTACGCAAACGGCTGCGCCTCGCAACGCGGCCGCCTGATCCCGATCCTCGACACCCACCAGCTTGGCGGTCAGCTGCCCGGCGCTCTTACCGGTCGATTCGATCCGGAACGTACGCCACGCTCCCTCCCGACCGATCTGCAAATTACGATGTTCCAGCAGACGTTCAGGGGGATCGGTGTGTGAGCGTAGTTTGATCCAACCTCGCACGCCAAACGGCGCGCCGACCAGCCCTAGTTGGATGAGCGCCGATGAATCATCATCGCTCATCGTAAACGCTTCATGGCTTTGTCCGGCCTCGCGCGGCCCGACCTTAAGCGGCCTGTTTCTTAAAGGTGGTTAGCAGAAACTTGACGCGATCCGACATGCGCGCGCCTTGACTGACCCAATGCTCAATGCGGGCCACGTTCATGCGCAACTTCACTTCGGCGCCGCGCGCGATGGGATTGAACAGACCCACGCTCTCAAGGCTGGTGCCGCCTTGGCGCTTGCGGCTGTCGGTCACCACTACGTGATAAAACGGGGTTTTCTTGCCGCCGCGTCGAGTCAATCGGATCGATACCATCTTTAATTCACCTTGCAGAGCCTAGCCGCTAATTGTAATGACAATCAGGGCTTAAGGGCAACTCTTTACGGCCGAAAGCCGCCTGGGGGAAGCCTGCCGGCCATGCCGCGCATCATGTTCTTCAACATCCCGCCCTTGACCATCTTCTTCATGGTCTTCTGCATTTGGTCAAACTGCTTGAGCAGCCGGTTCACCTCGGGCAACGGCACTCCCGCGCCTGCTGCGATGCGTCGCTTGCGGGAATTATCGATCATGTCGGGACGGCGGCGCTCTTTCGGGGTCATGGAATCGATGACCCCCATCTGCCGTTTGAGCGTTTTTGGGCTCACCGCGCCGGCGGCCGCCGCCGCATTCGCCTGCAAATGGGCCGGCAGTTTGTCCAGCACGGCGGCCATGCCGCCCATATTTTGCAGCTGCGTCAACTGATCGCGCAGGTCGTTCAAGTCAAAATTCTTGCCCTTGGAGATCTTCTTGGCGAGCTTTTCCGCCTTTTCCTGATCAACCTGGTCCTGAACCTGTTCCACCAGCGACAGCACGTCGCCCATCCCGAGGATGCGGGAGGCGATGCGTTCAGGCTGAAATAGCTCCAAGGCCTCGGATTTCTCGCCGGTGCCGACGAACAGAATGGGCTTGCCGATGACTTGGCGCACCGACAATGCGGCGCCGCCACGGGCATCGCCGTCCGCCTTGGTCAAAATGACGCCGGTCAGACTCAAGGCATCATTGAAGGCCTTCGCGGCATTCACCGCATCCTGACCCGCCATGCTGTCGACCACGAACAGTCGTTCGTGCGGCTGAATGGCGGCTTCGAGCGCCTTCACCTCGGCCATCATCTCATCGTCGATGTGCAGACGACCGGCGGTATCCAGCAGCAGCACGTCATAGGCTTGTAGGCTGGCTTCGGTCAACGCCCGTTTCGCGATCAGTACCGGAGACTCCGTGGCCAGCGCCGGTGCGAAGCCGGCACCCACCTGGGCGGCCAAGGTCTGCAACTGCAGGATGGCGGCCGGCCGGTACACGTCGGTGCTGACCATCAGCACCTTCTTTTTTTGCTTCTCGATCAGCCAGCGAGCGAGTTTACCGGCGGTGGTGGTCTTACCTGCGCCCTGCAAGCCGGCCAACATAACGACGACGGGACGCTGTGCGCGAAGGTTCAGACCGGTGCTCGGCTCACCCATGAGGCGGGTGAGTTCTTCGTGCACCACTTTGATGAAGGCCTGCCCCGGCGTGAGGCTCTTGGTGACTTCGATACCCACGGCGCGTGCCCGCACGGCATCGGTGAAGGTCTTCACCACCGGAAGTGCGACGTCGGCATCGAGCAGCGCCAATCGCACCTCGCGGACCGTGTCAGAGATATTGTCGTCGGTTAGCCGGCCTCGACCGGACAGGGACTTCAGCGCTGCGGCGAGACTGGATGAAAGTCGGTCAAACATAGTGCGGTATTATAGTCGAACCATGGGATTCGCCATCACTTTGTTCTTGTTTCTACTCTACCTCGCCGGCGCGTGGCTGATGCTTCGCACGGTGACCCACCGGCGTCTGGAACCGATCGCTTGGGCGGTCATCCTAGCCGCCATCGTCGGCCACAGCGATTCCATCATGCACATGATGCGCACGCACGGCGCGTTCTCCATCGGAGTGCTGGAAGCACTTTCACTGTTGGGCTGGTTTCTGGCGGTGTTGGCCTGTCTGGTGTCGATCGACAAACAGAATCGCGTCTTGGGCGCACTGCTCCTGGCAAGCGCTGCGGTCGGCGCTGCGTTCACCGGTGACGGGCGCAATTATGCCGAGGCCAGCCCCTACGGCTGGGAATTGACGGCGCACATATTGTTATCGATGGCGGCAGCGGCGTTGCTGTTCGCGGCCGCTGTCACCGCACTACTGCTGCTCTTTCTGGAACGACGCCTGCGGACGCGCCGCCTGTCGAATCTGCCCAGCGTATTGCCGCCCCTCGATGCGCTCGAGAAGGTCATGTTCCGCCTGATTGGCGCGGGTTTTGGCTTTCTGACCTTGGCATTGTTTACCGGTTTCGTCTTCGTCACCAATTTGTTTACGCAAAACTTGGTGCAGAAAACCGTGTTGTCACTGATTGCCTGGCTGGTGTTTGGCGTACTGCTGGTCGGCCGACTGCGCTTCGGTTGGCGCGGACGCTCGGCCGTGCAGTGGACCTTGAGCGGTTTCGGTATTTTGGCAGTGGCCTACTTCGGCGTGAAATTCGTTCTCGAATACGGCTACGGACGGCACTGGGGTTAGGTGGACCAGCCCTCGCTCGGATTGCTTTGTGGTGCATTGGCGGGACTTTTGGTCCTGGCCGCTTTTTTTGCCGGTAGCGAAACCGCCTTGATGAGCTTGAATCGCTATCGACTCCGGCACAGCGCCAACGAAGGGAGCCGCGGCGCGCGTCTGGCCGAGGCGCTGTTGGCGCATCCCGACCGTTTGATCGGCTTGATACTGCTCCTCAGCACCTTGGTGAATGTGACCGCGCCGATGCTGGCAACTTTCATCGCCCTGCGGCTGGGCGGGGAATTCCTGGTGGCCTTCGGCGCTGCCGTGTTGGCGTTTGTGCTGCTGATTTTCTGCGAAGTCGCGCCCAAGACCTTTGGCGCCTTGTATCCGGAGAAACTGGCGCTGCCCGCCGCGTACATTTACACGCCGCTGCTGTGGGTTCTGTATCCGTTTGTCTGGGTCACCAATCTATTCGCCAATGGGGTGCTGCAATTATTCGGCGTGTCGCGCACCCAGGCGGCGCATTCCTTGAGCAGTGAGGAGCTGCGCACCGTGGTGGCCGAGGCCGGCGCCATGATCCCGCGACGCCATCAACAGATGCTGGTGAGCATTCTCGATCTGGAAAATGCCACCGTCGAAGACATCATGGTGCCGCGTAATGAAATCGTCGGCCTCGATGTGGACGATGACTGGGACCGGATCGTCGAGCAGTTGCGCGGTGTGCAGCACACGCGCCTGCCGGTGTACCAGGGCGAGATCGATCGCATCATCGGTGTGCTGCACATGAAGCAAGTGGTGCACGAACAGGCCCGCGGGAATCTGGACGTCGAAGCACTCACCGATGCGGCGCGGGCTCGCGATGCCTATTTCATTCCGTCGGGCACCACCCTCAACACGCAACTATTGAACTTTCAACGTAACAAGCGACGCATGGCGTTCGTGGTCGATGAGTACGGCGACATTCAGGGCTTAGTGACCATCGAGGACATCCTTGAGGAAATCGTCGGCGAGTTCACCAGTGATCCGGCCACGATGATGCACAAAGATGTGCACGCCGAGGCCGATGGCAGTTTTGTGGCGAATGCCTCCGCCACCATCCGAGCGTTGAACCGTTCCATGCGCTGGAACCTGCCGACCGACGGGCCGAAGACCTTGAACGGTCTGATCGTGGAATTCCTGGAAACGATTCCAGAGCCCGGAACCACGCTGAAACTGGCAGATTACATGCTCGAGGTCTTGCAGACCGGCGATAACGCCATCAAAACCGTGCGCATCCGTCCGCCGGCACCGACGCCACCCTAGCTTTTAAAAGTGCGCTACTCGCGCCCTGCATCCAGCGCTTGGTTCAGGCGGGTGACGCCGCGCACCGTCATGCCCTCCGGCGCGCGGCGCGGCACATTGGCTTCCGGCACGATGGCCGACTTGAAGCCATGTTTGGCTGCTTCGCGCAGCCGCTCCTCGCCAAACGGCACGGGCCTGATTTCCCCCGCCAACCCGAGCTCGCCAAATACGATCATGGAATTGGGCACCGGCGAGCTCTCAAGACTCGAGCGCGCCGCCATGATGATGGCAAGATCCCCCGAGGTCTCCGCCATGCGTACGCCGCCGACGACATTGGCGAACACATCCTGACCGTGCAGCAATAGTCCGCCATGTCGATGCGCCACCGCCAGCAACATGGTGAGTCGATTGCCATCGATACCCACGGCCACCCGGCGCGGGTTGCTGCCTAAACTGGCGTCAGCCAATACCTGAACCTCGATCAGCAGTGAGCGAGTGCCTTCGCGCATGACGGTGATGACGCTGCCCGGAACCGGCTCGGCATGGCGCGATAAAAATATGGCCGATGGATTGGTGACCTCACGCAGACCCTGCTCCACCATGGCGAACACGCCAATCTCATTGGCCGCCCCGAAGCGATTCTTCACCGACCGCAACACCCGGTACCGGCTGCCGGTATCGCTCTCGAAATAAAGCACAGTGTCCACCATGTGCTCGAGCACGCGGGGACCGGCGATCTGTCCTTCCTTGGTGACGTGGCCCACCAGCAATACCGCCGTGCCGCTCGACTTGGCGAAACGTACCAGCTCGGCAGTGCTCTCGCGCAACTGCGAGACGGCGCCCGGTGCAGCCTCAACCCGTTCGGAATGCATGGTCTGAATCGAATCGACGATGAGTACCAAGGCCCCGAGTCCAGCCGCAGCGGCCACCACCTCCTCCACGCAGGTGTCGGTAATCAACCGCGCCGTGGCGGCCTCCAGCCCTAAGCGTCGTGCGCGCAGCGCAACTTGCTTTAGCGATTCCTCACCGGTGGCGTAAAGCACCGGACCGGCCGCATTCAGCGCTGCGGCCGCCTGCAACATCAACGTCGATTTGCCGATGCCGGGGTCGCCGCCGATCAGGGTGACCGAACCTGGCACCAAGCCTCCGCCCAGCACTCGATCCAATTCGGTCGAGCCGGTCGACAGACGCGGCGACTCGCTGATGGCCTCGACCGCGAGTGAGGTGGAGGTGTCGACGCGCTTGGCGGCGGACGGTGCTGCCTTGCGTGCGCTGGTACTGACGGTCTCCGCGACCAATGTGTTCCATTCGCCGCACGTGGCGCACTGACCCTGCCATTTCGGCGAAGGGGCTCCACAGTTCTGGCAAATAAACACCTCTTTTAGCTTCGCCATGGGTCCTCATCGGGTGGTTTTGTGAGCTTAGCATTGCCGATTGGGCAGGCCGATCACCTATACTGCCCCGCTTCTCGACTGGGATTATGTCTATTGCATGCGCAAAGTCGGATTGATCGCCGCCATTGTGGGATTAGGAGTGACAGCCGCTGCGCTGGCGCTTCGAACTCCGAATAATTCCAACACTTGGCTGTGGCTGCCGGGTGCTTTGCTGCTGTTGGGCGGCAGTGCGCTGTTTCTTTGGTCGCGGCGCACTCAGCCCGATGCCGCCGTCGCCAAGCCGCGTGCCAATGCCGTGGTGGGTACCGACACCGCCCGACTCTTGGATAATTTCGAACAACGTTTCGCCGAGCTCAAGGGGCGCAAGGCCACTGTCAGCGTGTTGGGTGACCTCTACACGTTGGGAAGCCAGCTCGAGACCCGGGGCCGTCTGCCCCAGGCGACCGCGGTCTATCGCTACCTCGCGCGGATCGATAACACGTACAAAGACGTCGCTGCGAAGCTTAAGCGATTGATGGATACCGAACGTTCCAAGCCCAAGGTGGCCGCCAAAACAGCCAGCCCTCCGGGAGCTTCAATCACCGCGGCAGTGGCACCTGCCGCCCCCGTGACCATAGCGCCCGCTCCTCTGGAGCGCACCGGCATCGCCCCGGCCGCAGACACTGAAAAATTGGGTCGCTATCACCTGGAGCGCGAGATCGGCCGCGGCGCCATGGGTACGGTCTATCTTGGCCGCGATACCGCCATCAACCGCATGGTGGCGATCAAAGCCATTCCCTTGGCGGCAGAGTTCAGCGATGCGGAGTTGGTCGAAGCGCGTTCGCGGTTCTTTCGCGAGGCAGAAACCGCCGGTCGCCTCAATCATCCCAACATCGTCACTATCTATGACGTCGGCGAGGAACGCGGCCTGGCTTACATCGCGATGGAGTACTTGAAGGGTAGGCACTTGAGCGACTACGCCAGGTCCAACAACCTGCTCGAGCCGCGCAAGGTTTTGGAGATTGTCGGACGCACCGCCGATGCCCTAGGATTCGCGCATAAACAGCAGGTGGTTCATCGCGATATCAAGCCCGCCAACCTGATGTACGACCCGAGCACTGATGTCCTGAAGATCACGGACTTTGGCATCGCACGCTTGTCCGGCGCGGGCAGCACACGCACGGGAATTGTTCTCGGCACACCCTCGTTCATGTCGCCCGAACAGCTTGAAGGACGAACTGTGACAGGTCACTCGGACTTGTTTTCCCTGGGTGTTAGCCTGTTTCAATTGTTGACGGGCCAGCTTCCTTTCACCGCCGATTCGATGACGGGGTTGATGCAGCAGATCGCAGAAGCGCCGCATCCTCCGCTTCGGGCATTCCGGCCTGATTTGCCCGAGTGCGTGGAAAAGGTGATCGACAAAGCGTTGGCCAAAACCCCGGAAGAGCGGTACGACTCGGGCGCCCAAATGGCTGCGGCATTGGACGACTGCCGGCAGCGAATACCGAGCGGATCACCGTGAGTGTAAAACGATGAGCTTGAAGGGGAAAATCTCCAGCGTTGCGCTGACTGACACCGGCAAGGTGCGCGAGCACAACGAAGACATGATCGGCAGCGAGGCCGACATCGGACTGTTCGTGCTCGCCGACGGCATGGGCGGCTATAACGCCGGCGAAGTCGCCAGCGGCATCGCGGTCAAGACCATCATTAACCTGGTCCGCGACGCCTTCGTCCGTGAGGATCTGGCCGTACGCGACCCTGAGACGGGATTGACCCGGCCCAGCATCATCCTGCGTGATGCGATTCACAGAGCCAATAAAATCATCTACCACACCTCCAAGACCCAGCCTCAATGTGAGGGAATGGGCACGACCGTGGTGGCCTGTTTGTTTCACGATAACAAGGTGTCGATTGCTCACGTGGGTGATTCGCGGCTGTATCGGTTGCGCGATAACCGCTTCGAGCAGATGACCCTGGATCACTCGCTCCTACAGGAGCTGGTCGACCGGGGTTTCTACTCCCAGCAGGAAGCGCAGCGGGCCACGAACAAGAATTATGTTACACGGGCGCTTGGGGTAGAGCAGAATGTCGAGGTAGAGATTCACGAGCAGCCGGCGCAGAAAAGTGACTACTACGTACTGTGTTCAGATGGCCTTTCTGACATGATTGAAGATGAGGACATTCACTTAACAATCAGTACCTTTAGTGCTAATCTTGATACGGTTGCTAAGCAGTTGATACAGCTTTCTAACGATAATGGCGGCCGGGATAATGTCTCTGTGATCATGGCGCACGTCGAGGAGCCGTTCCCGGCTCACCGGCGTATATTTGACAAAATCTTGGGATGGTTTGGCTAGCGATATGGAGTCTGCATGGCACGCTTGATGCTCAGCTTGGATGGTTCAATCCTCGCGGAATACAACATGAACAAAGAGCGCTACACAATTGGGCGCCTACCGGATAACGATATTCGTATCGACAACCCGGCGGTCAGCGGCCATCACTCGCTCATCATCAATATTTTGAATGACTCGTTTCTCGAGGACTTGAACAGCACCAACGGCACGTACGTTAACGGCAAGCTGATCAAGAAACACGCCATGCAGCACGGCGACGTCATCACCGTCGGCCACCACCAGCTACGCTTCGTCGACAGCCAGGATGGCGATGTCGAGCAAGACGAATTCGAAAAGACCATGGTCATCACGCCCAGTTCGCAGGGCGAGGATAAGATCCGCAAGGTCAGCGCCGCGGTCGATCATGCTGCCAAGCAGGTCGCCTCCAAGCGCCCGACCGTTCCTGACAATGCCACTGCCCTGCCTAAAGCCAAGCTGCAGGTACTGAGCGGCGCATTTGCCGGACGCGAACTGGAATTGACCAAGGCTTTGACCACGCTCGGCCGTCCGGGTGTGCAGGTGGCCGCGATCACGCGCCGCTCCGAGGGCTACTTCATCGTCCATGTCGACAGCGGCAAGGAAAATGACTACCCGCAGGTCAACGGGGTGCCGATCGGACCGCAGGCGCGGCGCTTGAACGACAACGATGTCGTGCAGCTGGCCGGCGTGAAGATGGGGTTCTTCGAGAGCTAGAGGGTGGGATACGACGGGACTTCGCTCACGTCGTGAATCCATATTTTTCGAGCCGATGACCTGCTTTGGGAGCGATTTGCCTAGCCGCCGACAAGTCGGCTTCGCTCTCAGCTTTCTTATTTTTCCGCGCTTCGACGACTGCTCGAACGTACAGCGCCGTGGCATTTTTCGGCGCTTTCTTCACAGCATCATTACAGTCGGCTATAGCCTTGTCGTACTCCCCCATGCGAATTCGCACCAAGGCTCGATCGACCCAGAGGTTCGAATAGGCCGGGTTGGACTTGTCGCCTCGGGAAAGAGCCTTGTCACAGTCTTTCATTGCGTCAGGAAGATCCTGGTTCTGCATCGCGCGGCTAAAGCACCGGCTCCCCAATGCAGCCACCATGCGCGAGTCATCAGGATGGTTATCGATCCACAGGCTATATTGCTGTATCGCCTCCGGCATGTGGTCGATTCGTTCGTAAACGAGAGCCAGCGAATACCGCAAATCCGCTTGCTTCGGCGCGAGTCGGTCTACCGTCTCCAGGTCGACTAACGCGGCAGTCGAATTTTCCTTAGCAAGTTGCAGTTCGGCTCGCGGAATGTACGCGGGCAGAAAGGCTTCGTTGAGTTTGATAACCTCATCGAAGTCTGCTAACGCAAGATCCGCCCGTTTGTCGGCCCAGTACGCATTGCCACGCTGATAATAGTATTCAGGCTCCTTCGGATTAATCGAAATCGCTTTCGATAGAAGCGGCAGACCCGCTGCAAAATCGCCGCGCGCAATAAGCGCTGACCCCTGACGTGCGACCTCCGCAGCATCTGAACTCGCAGCCGAGCTGGTCGCGTCGGCTGCTGTTACGGCTTCCGCGGGGTTTCCAGCATCAGCAATGTCCTCACCCTCGCTTGCCTGAGGAGACTCATGATGTTTCGTCAAGTCAAACACGGGGCCGCCGCTGTAGCTTAAAAACAGCTTTTGTTCTTTGTTGCTGACAAAAATGCGGTGTGAAACAAAAAAATCTGCTCCCAGCAGCATGTCGGTAAATCCAAAGTCATTGTCGGATATTCTTAGTCGGGCGTTCTTCACTTCCTCGCCATCGCCGACCTTGAAGCTTGAAAATCGGGCGGTGTAGCTTTTGATCGAGCCGCGCCCGACTCCGCGGACGTACCCAGCGAACTGGACACCCTCTGAGTCCAACTTGATCCCTGCACGCGCCGCGGCCTGCTTTGACAGCAAAGAATTCTCCGCGCCTGAATCGAAGGCAATTCGTATTTTTTGGCCGTTAAGATAAGCCACCCCAATGGTCCAAGGACGAACTCTTGTCGAGGGCTCGATCTCCATCACCGAATATGCATCGCCGGATTTCAACCAATACGCAAGCAATGAGTGCGAGCAATGGTTGGTTTTGAAAAGCCGAACCGCGCCATGGCCTAAATCGTATTCAACATCGAATATTTCCAGTAAATTTTGCCCCAATAGACCAACCGTATTCGGTCCAATCTCGCTTCCGCCGACGATAAACTGCAGGTTTTTTATTGGAACATTTGCGAGAGTGAACTCCTTCACCGTCGTAACCCCCGCATCTTGCGCGCCGCCGACGCCGCTAACTTTCAATCCATACCGGCTGGTGTTGTTTTGCAACTCGTACTGCGCCGCGGTCGCAGAACTGATCATGCTGTAGAAGGCCCCGCTATCCAACACGAACCGCGCGTCCTTGCCGTTTATCTTGGCCATGATGGTCGGCTGCAGACTCATCATGGTGATCGGGAGTTCAACCACGCGCGCGATTTCGCATTTCGCCTCTGAAAAGCAAAGTCCTGAATGCAGGCCTAATGCAAGTGTGGCGGCGGCTAGCACGAATCGAATCATGAACACTCCCACTCGGCGGCGTACAACGAATGACTAGGGTTTGAGGTTGAGCCCTGCGTAGAATTCCTCAATCTTTGGCGCGATCTTTCGGGCCTCGGCGAAATCAGCATCGGACTGAGATTTCTTATTGGTACGCGCCTCGGCTAGGCCGCGACAGTAATAAGCGGCCGCCTGCTTCGGGCTGAGTTTGACCGCGGCCGTGCAATCGTCGATTGCACGATCGAGCTTACCTAGACGCACGTAGGCCAAACCTCGAAATGCCAATGCGGTCACGTAGCCTGGCTCTTTCTTGTCTTCAAGACGAAGTACGCGCCCGCAGTCATCCACCGCCGAGGCAACATCCCGATCTAGATAGACCTTGTAACGGCAGCGATCGCCTAGGGCGGGACCAGTCTGGGAGTCCGAGTCATGGCTCTTGAGCCAAAGATCCAATTGCCCGATCGCTGCTGGATAGCGGCGCATCTCACCGTAGATTTTGGCCAACTCGAAGCGCAGCGCGGCTTCTTTCGGCGCGAGGCGATCGGCTGCATCCAAATCAGCGAGAGCCTGCTCGGGTTGCTCTCTTGCAAGGTACAGGCGTGCGCGTGGTGTGAATGCAGGGAGGAAGTCCGATTTGAGATTCAAGACCTGATCAAGATCTTGAAGCGCCTTTTCCCCTTTTCCAGCCTGCCAGTAAATCAGCGCGCGTTGGTAGAAGTATTCCGGATCCTCTGGCGCGAGCGTGCAGGCTTTGCTGAGGTCCGCAATTGCGGAGTCAAAGTCGCGTCGAGCGGCAGATGCATTGCCTCGACGCGAGAAATCCATGGCCGACAAAGATTCAGACGTCGGCGCGGCAGTTGGGCCATCGCCAACAGACTGCGCATCTTGCGGGGATTCGGTGCTGTCGGGCAGGGGTCTCTTGACGTTGAACACCGAACCCCCGTTGTAAGTAACGTACATTTTATGCTGACTGTTCGACACGAGAATGCGGTGGGCCAGCATGAAATCGGCGCCGAGCAACATATCAGTCGTGTATTTCGAATACACGTTTGGGCCCATGTTGCCGTCCAATACCCGGATTCGCGGATTCTTGATCAGCTCTTGATCGCTTATTTTGAAACTATTGAGCGTCACGATGTATTCCTTGACGTGGCTCGCACCAAGACCACCGGTGTAGCCAGCGTCAGTTACATCGGGTCCGTCGAGTTTGATGCCTAATTTGTCGGCTCCGCGGCGAAATAGCATTGAGGTTGGCGCGCCCGTGTCAAAAGTAAACTTGATTTCCTTGCCATTGATTAGCACGCTCCCGATCGTGTGATACTGGCTGTTCTCAGCGGTATCTATAGCAAGCTCAGATCCCTGTCCGGCCGGCGCCCAGTAGGCAATCCACGTTCGTCCGCAGCCCTCTGTGCGGAGCAAAGCGATTTTGCTTTGGCCCATGTCGTATTCCACGTCCCAATTCGCCAGCAGGTTTTGCCCGATCAACCCGATCGCATTCTCGGCAATATCGCTTCCACCGATTAGAAACTCGACGTTCTGAAATTTCGATCTGCCGATCATCAATTCTTTAACGATGCCAATCTGCACGTCAGCATTCCCGCCAACGCCGATCACATAAAACCCTTGGGGTGCCCAACGCAGTGGCAAATGATATTGCGCGGCCGAGGCCAGCGACATCATGCTGAAAAACGCTCCGCTATCCAAAATAAATCGCGCGTCTCGGCCATTAATTGTCGTCGCCAACATTGCCCGATTTCCGGGAGCAATCGTGACGGGTAAGTCAGCCTTAGCCACGATACATTTGGACTCGCCGTGCGACACGCGTGGCAGCCAGCCGAGCATAATGCCGGCCAAAATGAGCGCACCAATACTTTTCAAGCCCGATCCCCCAGACACTTTCATGCTGTCGTTCTAGCAACATTCTAGATGAACGGATGCGATTACGGTCAGCGAGTGCCGACGATGTCCACCGCAACCCGTTGGCTGATCCCGCACAGTAAC
>CAZZWE010000116.1:4924-15121 GCA_964657675.1 uncultured Steroidobacteraceae bacterium | reverse complement strand
TGAGGTTTCCCTGAATTCATCCCGTCCACTTCGCACCTTGCGATGCGAAGGCACCATTGAATTGATGAGTCCCCTGCTCTAACCAACTGAGCTACAGGCCCGACGGCGCGAATGTTACCACGGGCCACATGGCGCGCGCCCTTGGGTTATCGTACCGCGCTCGTGAAAGCGTCCGACCTACCTGATTTCCCTGTCAAAGAAGCCCTGCCGGCGCTGGGCGAAGCCTTGGCGAAGCGCAACGCCGCACTGCTTGAGGCGCCGCCCGGCGCGGGCAAGAGCACCATCGTGCCGCTGGTTCTGCTGGACGCCGTCTGGCTCAAATCGCAAAAAATTCTGATGCTCGAGCCGCGGCGCATTGCCGCCCGCGCAGTGGCCAATCGTATGGCCAGCCTGATGCACGAACCCGTGGGCAAGACGGTAGGATTTAGAACGCGTCTGGAAACCCGCGTCAGCCGCGACACCCGTATCGAGGTGGTCACCGAGGGCATCTTGACCCGGATGCTGCAAGAGGATTCCTCGCTCGCCGAATTCGGCTGCGTCATCTTCGATGAATTCCATGAGCGAAGTCTGAACGCCGACCTTGGATTGGCGCTGTGCATCGAATCCCAACAGATGCTGCGCGAGGAGCTACGCATTCTGGTGATGTCCGCGACGTTGGACTTGGCGCCGCTGGCGCGCCTGCTCAAAGACGCACCCATTGTCAGTGCTCAGGGCAGAACCTTTCCGGTGACCACGCACTACGCGGCGCGGCGCACCGACCTGCCGCTCGAACTACAACTCTCCCAGGTGGTGCGCTCCGCCCTGCAGCAACACCCAGGCGACGTCCTTTGTTTTCTGCCGGGAGCCGCGGAAATTCGCCGCGTGCAACGCAACTTGGAAACCGCGGGCCTGGAGAGAAATGTCCGAGTACTCCCACTGTACGGGGATCTCGAGGGCGCAGCCCAGGATGCCGCGTTAGCGCCGGCTGCCGCCGGCCAACGCAAGGTGGTGCTTGCCACCAGCATTGCGGAAACCAGCCTCACCATCGAAGGCGTTCAAGTCGTCGTCGATTCGGGCCTGCGACGTTTTTCCGAGTTTGATCCAATCACCGGCATGAGCCGACTGGAAACCGGCAAAGTCTCGCAAGCCGCAGCCGATCAGCGGCGCGGCCGCGCCGGACGCTTGAGCGCCGGCGATTGCTACCGTCTCTGGTCCGAGGGCACGCAGGGGTCTTTGAGCCCGCAAACCCCGCCGGAAATTTTGCATGCCGACCTCGCGCCGTTGGCGTTGGAACTGGCCTGCTGGGGCACCGTCGATGCGGATTCCATGGCCTGGCTCGATCCACCACCGCCCGCACCACTGGCGCAGGCGCGTGATCTACTGCTGCGGCTCGAAGCCATCGATGCGCAATTCCGCATCACGGCGCACGGACGCCAGCTCCAGAAGATCGGCATGCATCCCCGCCTGGCGCACATGCTGATCAAGTCCCGCGACATCGGTGCCGTCCATCTTGCCTGCGACCTGGCGGCCATTTTGAGCGAGCGGGACATCATCCGTTCAAGCCCCGGCATTCGCGATGCAGATCTGCGTTTACGCGTCGCCGTCCTGCGCGGTGATGAACGCGACGTGCCGTCCGGCTTGACTGTAGATTCGCGCGCCAAAAGCCAGGCACAACGCAGTTCCAAACAATGGCAACGTGATTTCACCCGCGGCGAGCGAGACAGCGCCGACCTGCACGAGGCCACCGGACTACTGCTCGCGATGGCCTACCCCGATCGAATCGCGCGCGCGCGGGGCGAGGGCGGGCGGTATCTGATGTCCAATGGCAGCGGAGCCCGCTTCGGCGAGCCTCAAGCGCTGACCAAGTCCGAATTCATCGTGGCCGCCGAGCTGGACGGAGCGGAGCGCGAGGCACGAATATTCCTGGCGGCACCGGTCGCTCTCGAGGACCTGGAACGAACCTTTGCGGCGCAGATCACCGAGAGCGCGCACATACGTTGGGATGAGCGCGAGGGGCTGATTCGCGCGCAACGCGAGCGGCGCCTCGGCGCGTTGGTTCTCAAGACCGCCGAGATTCGCAATCCTGATGCGGACGCCCTGCAGCAGGCGGCGCTGCAGGGTTTGCGTCAAATCGGCGTGGCGGGCTTGCCGTGGAGCAAAGAGCTGAAGCAATGGCGAGCTCGGGTGATGCTGCTGCGTCAATTCAAGGTCCAGGCACCGCACCCTTGGCCGGACTTGAGCGACTCCGCTCTCGAGGACAGTTTGGACCAATGGGCGCCCGCATGGATGAGCGGTATTACCCGCCGCGATCATTTTGCGCGTATGGACTTGGGCAACGCGCTCCGATCCTTCATCACTCACGCGCAATCAACCATTCTGGAACGCGAAGCGCCGACCCACTACACCGTTCCCAGCGGCTCTCATATCCCGATCGATTACCTCGACGGCGAGATCCCCACCGTCTCGGTGCGCCTGCAGGAATTGTTCGGCCTGACGCAAACCCCGTCAGTGGCTGCGGGCCGACAACCGCTGTTGCTGAAATTGCTGTCGCCGGCCGGACGCCCGGTGCAAATCACCCGGGATTTGATCAGCTTCTGGAACCGCGGTTATCACGAAGTTAAAAAGGACTTGAAGGGGCGATACCCGAAACATTATTGGCCGGATGACCCTTATACGGCTCAAGCCACGCGCCGCCGCCGGCCCACCTGAACCCATCTGGCGGTGGGCCCGGGCCACGACTTATAATCGCTCAATGACAGACCCCATCGACATGGAACGCGCGTCTTTCACAGCCATGACGGACAGCACGCAGGCGGACTGGATGAAAATCGCCGCGGCGGCGACCGCATTCAACGGCGAGTTGGCCAATCGAGTGCTGGCGCATTTGAAAATGCTCAAGGGCGACTGCGGCGGATTCTCGGTGGACCGGTTGGAGCACTCATTGCAGTCCGCCACCTTGGCGTATCGCGACCGCATGGATGAGGAATATGTGGTCTGCGCGCTGCTGCATGACATGGGCGACATTCTCGCCTCGACCAACCACGCTGAACTCGCGGCGACCGTGCTCAAACCCTTCGTCTCGGAAGAGAACCATTGGATGCTGCAGAATCACGGCATCTTCCAGGGATATTATTTCTTTCATTACTTGGGGCTGGATCGGAACATGCGCGAGCAGTTCCGCGACCATCCGAATTTCGAGCGCACTGCGTTGTTCTGCTCACGCCACGATCAGAACGCCTTCGATCCGAATTATGGCACCCTGCCGCTGGAAGCTTTCGAACCCATGGTGCAACGGGTGATGGCGAAGCCGAAGCGTTCCATTTACCTGCGCGACGAGCAGCCGATCAACCTCAAGGAATCCGTCGGCGCTTAAGGCGTTGTCGGTGGCGGCGCGGCGCTCTCCACCGCAATCACCGCCGGCGTGCGCCAGCCGCTGCGCACTCCCCAGAAGTAGAATGCCAGCGCGGTAATCGCCACGCACAGCTGATCCCAGCCGTATCCGAGAATTCCATTGCCTTCAAATTCCTTGCTGCCGGCCCACGACAAAATGGTGATGGCAATCAGGTAGGCGAACAGCCACCAAGCGCCGCCCAGTTGCCGGCCAAAGTCGCGCCAATCGCCTTGCGCCTGGTAATACAGATACACCGGCAAAGGCAAAATCAACAGCAGCATGATTTCACCGGTGTGAGGCCAACGCGCCCAGAACAGCATCAGCGTCGCGAGTACGAACGCGATGGGAGCCAGGATGGGCAGGCCGGGCACACGCAACGGTCGGTGCAGATTCGGCGCAGTCCGCCGCAATACGATCACGCTGATGGGAACTACCAGATACGTGATGATGGTCGCCACCGAGATCACGGCCGCAAGCTTGCCCCATCCGCGGAAGAAAAACAGGAACACGAAAGACACCAACAAATTGAGCCACATGGCCGGCCGCGGAATGCCGTAGCGCGGGTGCACCCGCCCGAATATTTTCGGAATGGTGCCGCTGACTTCCATGGCGTAAATCATCCGTGCGGTGGTCGCCGTATAGGTGCTGCCCGTGCCGCTGGGACTGACGAAGGCATCGGCATACAACAGCAGCGCCAGCCAATTCAGATTCAACGCCAGCGCCAATTGCGCGAAGGGTGAACTGTATTCCAATGCCGCCCAGCCCTCGCCCAAATGCTCCGGGGATACCGACCCTAGGAAGGCAACCTGCAGCATCAGATACACCACGGTGCTGAGCGCGATAGAGCCGAAAATCGCGAACGGTACGCTGCGGCCCGGGTTGCGCGCCTCTCCAGCAAGATTCACGGGACTTTGAAATCCGTTGTAGCTGAACACGATCCCGCTGGTGGCCACTGCGGTCAGGATGGCCGCAAGATTGCCAACGTGCTGACCGCCGTGGATGCCCACTTGAAAATTTTCCCGGTGAAAACCGGTTAGGACCAATGCGATCGCGGTGGCCGCGGGCACAATCAACTTGAAGAAGGTGATGGCGCTATTGGTGGTCGCAAAAACTTTGACACTCCAAAAGTTCACCAAGAAATACAGCACCACCAAAAACGCCGAAATCCACAGGCCCGGCGGCGTGAGCACCCCCTGCCCGTTGGCCGCGTGCGTGTACAGGGCATGCGCCCAATCCCAGGGCCACGAGCTCATGTACTGCACTGAGGCTTCAGCCTCGACGGGGATGACGGAAACGATGGCGATCCAGGCAGCCCACCCCGCCACGAAGCCCACCAAGGAGCCATGAGAATAATGACCATAACGCACCGCACCACCCGATTCTGGGAACATGGCGCCCAGTTCGGCATACGTGAATGCGACGAACATGATCACCACGGCACCGATGATCCAGGCATAGACGGCGCCGGGGCCTGCCAATTGAGCCGCGCGCCACGCGCCGAATAACCAACCGGAACCGATGATGGAACCCAAACCGGTGAACATCAGCGCGACCGCGCCTACATCGCGACGAATCGCATTTTCATTGGACATTTATGGTCTCCTTGACCGACTGTAACGGCTTTCGGGCGTACCGCGCCATGGGGAAGCGGCTTGCGCGGTGTTTTCAGACCGGTGAATCCGCCCGAGAGTCGTGGTCGAATAGCTCAGGTAAGGCCCGTCATGTCCGCAAAAACCAGCTTAAAAATCCTTTTTTCATGCATCCTGTTATCCCTCTTGCTCTACACGGCGTGGGCCAGCACCCAGCAACCCGTGCTGCAATGGGGCGGTTTGACCACCGGAGCCGATCGATATTGGACCATTGCCACCTTCATGGATGCCTACTTCGGCTTCCTGACTTTCTACGTTTGGGTGTTCTACAAAGAGACTCGCTGGCTGCCGCGCATCGCCTGGTTCATAGCCATCATGCTTCTCGGTAACATGGCGATGTCGGCGTACGTCTTGCTGCAACTGTTGCGGCTTAAACGCGATCAAAATGCTTCCAGCATCCTCATCACGCAGAACCGCTAGCAACGCATGTGCACGCGTCCCCTTCACCTCTGAGGCTTAAGTCATGACCACCGCCACCCTTTCAATGCCCATGTCCTGGTCGATGCGACTGTTGGAGCGCGGCATGTTGCCGGATGCACTGGTGAGATACGGCATCCGGCGCCTGTTGCGGGCGCGGCTCGAAGAGGAAAACCAGGGCAGCCCGGAAGCGCAGCAACAGCATCTGATGAAGTTGATCGGCCGTCTGCGACAAAGCCCGGTGGCCATCAACACCGGCGAGGCCAATCAGCAACACTACGAATTGCCCAGCGGCTTTTTCGAACGCGTACTGGGTCCGCACCTTAAATATTCCAGCGGCTATTATCGCCACGCCGGTGAAACATTGGCGCAAGCTGAATCCAACATGCTGCAGCTGACCGCCGAACGCGCGCAGTTGCGGGATGGCGATCGCATTCTCGAACTCGGATGCGGCTGGGGTTCGCTGTCGTTGTGGATGGCCGAACACTTTCCGAATTCACAGATCACCGTGGTATCGAATTCCCGCTCGCAGAAGCGATTCATCGATGAACGCGCGGCCGCGCGCGGCTTCAAGAACCTCGAGGTCCTCACGTGCGATGTGAACCGCTTGTCGTTCTCGCCGTGGATCCAGTTCGACCGCGTTGTGTCCGTGGAAATGTTCGAACATATGCGCAACTACGAAACGCTGATGCAGCGCATCTCGGGCTGGCTCAAACCTGAAGGGACGCTGTTCGTGCACATTTTCACGCACAAGAGCTATGCCTATCCGTTCGAAGTGCGCGATGACACCGACTGGATGGCCAAATACTTTTTCACCGGTGGCATCATGCCGAGCGATGATTTGCTGCTGTACTTTCAGAAGCATTTGACCCTTGCCGATCATTGGCAGGTGGACGGCAAACATTACAGTCAGACCAGCGAACACTGGCTGCAGAACATGGATGCAAATCGGGCGGAAATAGAACCAATATTCGCCGAGACCTACGGCCCCGAACAGGTGGGTCGCTGGTGGGTTTATTGGCGCGTGTTTTTCATGTCATGCGCGGAGCTCTGGGGCTACGCGCGAGGCCACGAATGGATGGTGTCGCACTACCTGTTCAACAAACGCCCGGCGGGCGCCTGATCGCGGCCGAGGGTCACGCGGCGGCGTGATCGTGCCCGGCGGGCTCCGCACCGGCTTCCGATTCCTCGTCGCACCCGTGCACGCAGCGATCGCGTTCGATCTGCAGCGTCGCATGGTGAATCTGAAAACGCGTCTTCAATTTGGGCGTCAGTGAGTCAAGCAGCGCATCTTCGGCGCCGCGATCCGGCACCACCAAGTGCGCCGTCAACGCCACGTTCGTCGTGCTCAGGGCCCAGATATGCAAATCGTGCACATCGGTGACCCCTCGCTGGTCCGACAGGAACGACAGCACCGCCGAGGAGTTGACGCTCGATGGCACGCCATCCAGCGACAGATGCAGTGAATCCCGCAGCAGCCGCCAGGTGCTGGCCAAAATCACCGCCACGATCACCAGACTGATGATGGGATCGAGTACATTCCAGCCGGTTGCGCTGATCAACAAGCCCGACAGCAATACGCCCGCGGACACCGCGGCATCGCCCAACATGTGAATGTAGGCGCTGCGCCGATTCAGATCGCCGTGACTGCCGGCATGCAGCAGCCAGGCACAAAATCCGTTCAGCGCAATGCCGATGGCGGCAACGATCATCACGGTGCGACCCGCCACCGGCGGCGGCGAGCCCAGGCGGCTCGCGGCCTCGAACGCGATGGCCCCGCAGGCCAGCAATAGCAGCACTGCGTTGGCGAGCGCAGCCAGCACGGACGAACGCCCCAAACCGTAGGTAAATTGCGCTCCGGGTGGCCGGCGGCCCAGATACATCGCCGCCCAGGCACATAGCAAACCCAACACATCGCTCAAGTTGTGACCGGCGTCGGCGATCAAAGCCACCGAATTCGACAAGAAGCCAAAACCGCCTTCGACCAGGACGAACAACACGTTCAGGCCAACGGCCGCGCCCATGCGCAAGTTCATTCCATCGGCGGGGAGCGCATGAGAATGCCCGTGGCCATGGTCATGGCTGTGTGCGTGATCATGCGCATGTTCCTTATGATCATGATGATGGTCGTGATCGTGGCCGTGATGCTTATGTTCCATTCGTCTTCAAATCCTTGAGTTGCTCGAAGCTGTGCAATCGCCACAATCGAGGAAAAAACACCCGCGCCCACAAAGCCGAAACCACTAAAGTCGCCACCCCGCCGAGGACTATGGCCGGCACGAGACCGAACCAGGCGGCGGTGGTGCCCGATTCAAACTCGCCCAGTTCATTGGAGGCCCCAACGAACACAGAGTTCACCGCGCTCACCCGTCCGCGGATCGTATCCGGCGTCTCCAACTGCACCAGCATCGACCGTACGAATACGCTGATCATATCGCCGACCCCGAGTATCACCAAAGCAGCCATGGCGATCCAAAACCAGTGGGTTAGGCCCAAAATCACCGTCGCAGCGCCGAACGCCCCGACACCGATAAACATGACCTTGCCCACATGGCGCGTAACCGGCCGGTAGGCCAAAAACAGCGCCGTTAGGCCAGCACCGACGCCGGGGGCGGCCCGTAAGGCCCCAAAAACCGCCGGACCGGCATGCAATACATCATGGGTATAGGCAGGCAACAGCGCGGTGGCCCCGCCGAACAATACCGCAAATAGATCCAGTGAAATGGCACCCAGTACCGTTTTGCGCTGCCATACGAAACGCACACCTTCCAGGAGGGTGGACCAAGACAAGGCGGAGCGCGGCGAGGGCAGGCGTCGCTTGCGGACCAGCGCAATCATTAAAATGGCCCCCAGCAGCAACACAGCCGCGGACCCATAAACGACACCGGCGCCGCTGTTGCGACCCAGATCGACCTCTGCCAAGGCGTAAATGACCCCGCCAAGGCTTGGCCCGGTGATGGCCGCCACCTGATTGGCGGACGAGTTGATGGCGAGCGCGTTGCGCAGGGCCTCGAGCGGTACGAGGGTTGGCACGAAGGATTGAGAGGCCGGTACCTGGAACGCGCGCGTGATGCCAAACAAAGCCAGGACAGCGAAAATCGGCCATGTGGTGGTGATTTTCGCCAGCGCAAATCCCAGCAACATCAGCGCGCAGATTCCATAGGCGCAGTGGCAGATCAAAATGATGATGCGGCGATCGAACTGGTCGGACGCATGCCCCGATAACAGCATCAGACAAAAGAACGGCAGAAACTGCGACAGACCGATCAGGCCTAAGTCCAGCACGCGGCCGGTGATGTGATACACCTGCCAACCGACCGCCATGATGATCATTTGCGTCGCGAGCGTGCCGAAGAATCGCGAGGCCAGGTAGAGAGAGAAGTCGCGATGTTGCAGAACCGCGAACCCGCCCATCGAACGCGCCGAGTTCAACCGATCAAAGTCCGAGAGCGCTCAGCGAAGGATGATCGTCGGGACGCCTTCCGAGAGGCCAATGGTAGAGGCGATCGTCCGCCGCAATCGGCAGATCATTGATGCTGGCAATGCGCAGCCGCATCAGGCCGTGTTCATCGAATTCCCAGTTCTCATTGCCATAGCTGCGAAACCACTGACTGCTGTCGTCGTGCCATTCATAGGCGAAACGCACGGCGATGCGATTTTCACCGAAGGCCCACACTTCCTTGATCAGCCGATATTCAAGCTCGCGGGCCCACTTGCGCATCAAAAAGGCCTTGATCGCCTCAGTGCCTTGCAGGAATTCAGCGCGATTGCGCCAGCGGCTGTCCGCTGTATAAGCGCCCGCTACGCGCACCGGATCACGCGAGTTCCACGCATCTTCGGCCAGGCGGGCTTTTTGTTGGGCTGTTTCCCGCGTGAAAGGCGGCAGCGGCGGTCGATCCATAGGCTCTCCAACCATGGCGATGTGTTAACGAACCGGCGGAACAATGAGCGTCGGTGCGCGGCAGGCGCCACGCGCCGCATCCGCGGAACAAGCCCGAGGCGAGAGGTTGCGGTCCATGCACACACGCACCTCACGCAGGCGCGGCGCGCCCTGTCCACTACAAGTCACTACCAAAGACAGCGGCGGCAATTTTGGATTGGCGCGCTGAAACGCGCCCAGGACCGCGGCTGGCGACTGCTGGATGGGTTGTGAGGGTTGGGAAAATTCTGAAGGAATCACAATTTCGTCGTGGGCCCGGCGTACCAAGCTGAAAAACGCCGCCGGATCCAAACCGCTGCACGAGCCGTGAGCAGTCCACTCATGGTTAATGAGCCCGCGCGCCGGCATCAGATCAGAAATACCTTTCGCGACATCGTCGGGCACCTGGCTCTGCACATCGCAGTTCTCCGGCCAACCCTTTTCATTTTGCGGCCATAGGCCGTGAACGATGAACCCAAAGCGGCGCGCGCCACTGCACTCGGCCGAATTCGGCGAAGACAGGCAGAAGGCCGGTGACCAGGAGAGCGACAGTAGATAGTAGGAAAAGTCGCCCGGCTCGCCGCCGCTGGTGCGGTTGCTGCGATGGCGGGCGCTCGCGCTGACCGCGCACAGCAGCGCGGCGACGATCAGTACGGCCGCTTTGGCGGATCGAGTAGAAATCAAATTCATAAGGATTCTCTAGTTGCCGGAGCCGTTCAGCTTGGGTGCGGTGAGCATGGCGCGATCGTAAGATATTGCAGCAAGGCTGTCGACGCGTGGGGCATACAGCGCCAATTATCGGAGCGAAAGTGAAGAAAACAGTTCTTTTCGTGCTAGTGCTG
>CAZZWE010000116.1:0-4914 GCA_964657675.1 uncultured Steroidobacteraceae bacterium | reverse complement strand
CCCGTGACCTTGGAATTGGGCGTGAGCGCCATGTTGTTGGCATTGCTGGTCGTTGCAGGCGTAATCCACTGGCGTCCGGATCGGGCCCTGCGCGTGGCCTCGGGATTCACTGCGCACATCCTTTGCTCGGCGGTGTTCGTGTCAGGTCTCGATCCGCAACACACCGAGGATGAGCTCGTCAAACCGATGCTGCCTGGATTCTTCAGCCCACTGCTTCGTTATCAAGTCGATCGCACACGCCAGACGGTGAAGGCCAGTGTCGCAGGACTTGCACCCGCGCGCGCTGAGTTCACCCCAGGATTCGGCTGCCGCTTGCGCCTCGATCCCGCCGTACCATCCTTAGAGCGTGTGATCGCTCGCAATGCGTCGCCGTCCGATGCGTTTGCGCCATCAACCGAGGTCGGAACGAAAGACGCTGCCATCAATGCCGCGCTCGACGCTGAGTTCGCCGATCAACCCGGCGAACGACCGCGTTTCGTCAAAGCCATCGTGATTGTCAAAGAGGGACACGTGGTTGCGGAGCGATACGCGCCTGGGGTCACGGTCGATACGCCGCTGCTGAGCTTTTCGGTCGCGAAATCCTTTACCAATGCGCTGGTTGGGATTTTGGTGCAGCAGCATCGACTGGCGATCGATCAGCGCATTGGCGCGCCGGAGTGGCAGGGACCCGGCGACCCGCGCGGTGCACTCGCGGTAGATGATCTCCTGCGGATGGACAGCGGCATCGATGCGGTGGAAACCGGCAGCGGCTTTGACCCCGTTTCTCAAATGCTATACCTGCATGACGACACAGCGGCATTCGCCGCGAGTTTCCCTTTGAAAGAGCCTCCTCGCACTAACTGGGAATACACTTCGGCAAACACATTGCTGCTCAACCGCATGCTCGGCGATACCGTGGGCGGCGGCGCGCCCGGGATGCGGGAGTTTGCCGACAGCGCACTTTATTCGCCGCTGCACATGGACCATGTCACCATGGAATTCGATGGCGCCGGCACATTCATTGGATCAGCGCAGGTATTTGCCTCGGCGCGAGACTATGCGCGCTTGGGACTGCTGTATCTCAATGACGGCGTGGGACCCGACGGCCAGCGGATATTGCCTGAGCACTGGGTGGAGTACTCTCGCCGCTCGACCTTGGGCTCGCCCTATGGCGCCGGCTTTTGGACCAACGATGGCCCGAGTGCGCCGGCCGCGCACCGAGTGGCCAGCGGGTTTCCCAAGGACGGTTTTTTCGCCAGCGGCAACCGCGGACAACGTATCTACATCATCCCGAGCGAACACCTGGTGATCACCCGTTTCGGATACTCGCCCGAGCCGGACTTTGGAATCGTCCAAGATTTACATCTGATCGACGCATCGATAACCGCCCTGCGGTGATGGCTCGCGACGTCAATGTGCAGACCGACTGACCTCACTCTCACGAGAAATTGGATTCCAGGTAGTCCACCAGATCAGCCATATCAAGAACGCCTGGAAGGGCAATCGGAAAATCAGCAACCACATCGGCCAGTTGTAGCGATCGGCATGCTGCAGCATGAAGACATTCGCCGGTGTCACGGCAATGGTGAGCAGTACCAGCCCGACGCCCGCGGCCCTGCGGGATTTTGGTATCAAAATGCCGATTGCTCCCAAGAGTTCGAATGCACCGCTGATCAAAACCATCTCGCGGGGATACGGCACATACGGGGGCATGATGCTCATTTCCATGGCGGTGTATTTGAAGTGCGGGATGCATCCTAAGAAAAACCACAGGAATACCACCACCAAGCCAATTCTTTGGGATATTCGCACCATTGAAATTCCGTCGTCTGCAGCGTCAGCGTTGTTGTTCTTCATTGTCGTCCAGGTTCCACTGCCAAAGATCCGGATCGGTCAGGTGTCGCCGCGCGGCACGGCGGCGGCGCCAGAAGCGCTCCAGCCGGGGTTCAAGCCCTACCCATTCGGGCCGCAACCATAGCGGATTCGGTCGGTCATCGCTCAATACCTGCAGCGCCAGGCCGCCGGCTTGCTTGACGGCATCGATGACCGACGCGGGCACTTCGTTCCAGTTAGCCAGCGCGCTCTCGGCGTGTTGCAGTCCTTCTTGAAGCGCGGTTTCTACTCGCACCAACACCGCCGACCATACGACTGGATTGCCGGCATCCTCGGGCATGGCTTGCAGCACCCACTCGACGATCTGGCGCGCCGCTTGCGTAGGAACTTCAACACCTGTGTTGCCGTCCTCGCCTGGGGCGAAATCGCTCATCGCCTCCGTGCCAATGGACTCCGCGATGAGTTCAAAAGCCGAGCGGATCTCTGCAAGCATCACCTGCAAACCGCCGCGGACATCCAAAGGCCGTATGTCCGCGCGGTCCGCACCCGGAGCGGCCTTTTCAAGCTCCTGTAAATCCTGGGTGATGGCAGCCGCTATTTCGCTGACGAGCTTTTGCTTCGAAGGGGCCGTTTCAGGCTGAGTGGTCGGGAGAGCGGACGGCGGTAGCTTGGAAACATGCATGGCCGTTTGTCGGCTACGCCGGCAAGTGCCGGTTGATCAGTGTGACCATGCGGTCGACCGACGTGCTGAATAGGTCGAGCTTCAGATCCGGAAGATCTTCGTAGTGCGCATCACCTTTCAGCAACGGCTTCACCCGTTGGGTCTGCTCGTGGATGTCGTCATGCGGCGCGAACACAGTCAACGGCGAGCGCAGTGACTTCAAATTTTTTTCGATGGCATAGCCGCAGGCAGCCCGAAATGCTGCGCCGGGATTCGCCGCCAGTACATGCTCAATGAAGCGTTGGTGGGCATCCGCCAAATCAAAAGGCGGCACTCTCGAAGCCAGAACACCCCGCCAGGCCGCCAAAACGTGGCCTCCCTCGCCGGCCGGACGCAAAGGTTGCTCACTGTACTTCTCCATTTGGCGCTGTTGTTCCTCGGCGGTGAACAGCGGCATGCCGACCGCAATGACACGGCGCACCTGCGTCCCCAATTGGTGGGCGATCTCGATCGCTTCGATCGAGCCGGTATGCACGCCCAGCAAATCGATCGGACCTTGCATGCCGGCCGCCTTCAAACCGTCAATGGTGGCTTGCGCGTATTGCTCCAACGACAAAGCCCAGGGCGGCGCATCGGAGAACCCATAACCCAAGCGATCCGGCGCGTGCGTCGGCCGATCGATTTTCTCTTGCAGCAATTCCCACATGCCGCCCGAACGCGGCGACATGTGCAGCAACACGATGGGCACGCCCTTGCCGTCATGACTGCGTAAATGCATTTGCCCAAACCGCGTCGGATAAATTCGCCGGATCATTCAGTGTGCGTCCAAGAATCCCTCGACCAACGGTGCTGCCAATTCTGGGCGTTCTATATGCAGCATATGCCCTGCGTCGGCAACCGTCGCGAATTCGGCGCCCGGAAAGCTCGCGCGTAAGGCCGGCATCGTTCCATCGGGTCCCAATCTCTGCAGATAATCGGATTTCTCGCCGTCGATCATCAGCAACGGCGCGCGAATCTGCGCCCAGGCCGCCTCGGAGTCTTCTCTTTTATATAGGATGGGATTGATCCAGTGATGCCGCGGGTCAGCGACCTGGCGTACGCGCTGATCCGCATCGAGCGCACCCCACACCTGAGCCACGAATGCCGCCGCGCCAACGGGGAAACGTGGGTAGCGGTATTGAATCACCGACGTGAATTGCTCGAATGAGTTGTAGGTCTTCTCGAGCACCGGAGTTTTGATCTGGTCCAACCACTTGCGCATGCGTTTTGGCGAATCAGCCGGGGTGGTGCGCGGTAAGCCGAAACCCTCGATATTGACCACACAACGGATGCGCTCCGGTCGAAGGCCGGCATACAGATTGGCGATGTTGCCGCCCATGCTATGACCCACGATACGGGCCGGCAGATCGAATGCGGTCTGATCCAGTAGCGCATCGAGGTCTCCCAGGTAATCCGGGAATCCATAGCCGTCTTGGGGCCACTCGCTGCGCCCGAAGCCGCGCCAGTCTGGCGCCACAATGGGCCAATCCTTCTTCATGGCATCCACCAAGAACTGAAACGTGTCGCCGGCGTCCAGCCACCCATGCAGCATGAACACCGGTGGTGCGTAAACCGACGGTTCCGGCCCCCAGCGCGTGAGATGCATCTCCAAACCGCGCACCCGCAGTTTTTCGTGGCGCGGCTGCCGCAGCGCCTGGTACGCGGTCAAGCTATCCAATTAGTGGTGATGTCGTGAGCAGAAGTGGCAGGCGACCAGTGCACCAAGAAGCCCACCGATAAACCCGCCAACTCCGGACACCACGGCCATACGGAATTGAGGCGGCTGAGTACTGGTGTTGTCTGGCAGCTTGCCACCGGATTTCGGCTCGCCTCCCGGGGGAGGTTGAGGCGGCGGTGGCGGCGTTTTGTTGGGCTCGCGTTCGTTAGTCATGATCCGGCTCCTGCAATTTTGCCTAAAAAGCTTCGCTTACATACACGCATCGAGCCCCCGCTCGCAAGACCCTCCCGTGTTCAGTCCCCTGGGGCCAGCGTATCCTTCATCAATGATCGGGGATCTGATAGGGCCGTATCGCGTGTTGCACACCTTGGGTGCAGGCGGCATGGGAAAGACCAGTCTGGCAAGGATTGTAGTGCACCACGAGGAGATAACCACCAAGTATCATGGCAATCGGTTCTTTGTTACCTGTGACACTGCATCAAGCAAACCGGAACTTGCAGGTCTGATTGGAGCGCATCTTGGACTGAAACCTGGGGAAGACCTCACTCAAGCGGTCTTAAAGCACTTTTCCCGTGGCCCACCCACTTTGTTGATTCTGGATAACCTCGAAACTGTGTGGGAGCCAACCAAATCACGCAAAGAGATTGAAGAGTTCCTCTCTCTTCTCACAGACATAAACAGTTTAGCTTTGGTGGTTGGTATACTTCTTTGTTTTTGTCTTGGT
>CAZZWE010000115.1:0-15367 GCA_964657675.1 uncultured Steroidobacteraceae bacterium | reverse complement strand
TGGATAAGTGGCTAGTACATAAGTTTGGCGGTTCCAGTGTCGCCGATGCCGCGTGCTTCCGGCGCGTTGCGGACATCGTCGAATCATCGACCAATCCGCGCGAAGCGGTGGTGTTGTCCGCCTGCCGCGGTGTGACCGATGCGTTGTTGGCGCTGGTCTCCTTGGCCGAACAGCGCGATGGCAACTTTACGGCCGCCGTCGATGCCTTGCGAACCCGGCACATGGATCTGGCCCACACGCTGCTATCGCCCACCTCGCGCGAGGCCTACTCGGCTCAGCTCGAACAAGACCTGCAAGACATCGTCGGCATTCTGCAAACCGTGCGACTGATCGGCGCATCGACCTATTCGATGCGTGATGTCATTTCCGGCTACGGTGAGATCTGGTCGACCCGGTTATTCGCGCCGTACCTCAAGGAGCGCGGCCGCATCAAGGGCGAGCTGCTGTGGATCGATGCCCGCAAGGTCATCATGGTGGAGTGGGGCTCGCTGGGTCCCGCGGTTCAGTGGCAGGAGAGCGAACAGAATCTGCGCAAGCTCGTGGCGGAGAATTTCGTCGGCCGCATCATCGTCACGGGCTTCATCGCGACCACGGTGAAGGGGCAGCAGACCACCTTGGGCCGCAATGGCAGCGACTTCTCCGGTTCGATCCTGGGCGCGCTGCTCGACGCCGTAGAAATCATCATCTGGACCGATGTGGATGGCGTGCTGTCGGCCGATCCGCGTTTGGTGCCCAACGCGCAGGTGATTGATCAGCTGTCCTATAACGAGGCCATGGAGCTGGCCTACTTCGGCGCGAAAGTGATCCACCCGCAGACCATGGAGCCGGCGGTAGCGCGTGGCATTCCTATTTTCATTCGCAACACTTTTGCGCCCCATAAATACGGCACGCTAATTTGCGCCAATCCCGTCTCGGCGCTGAAAGTCAAAGGCATCACCAGCATCGATCCGGTGGCGTTGGTGAATTTAGAAGGCGCGGGCATGATCGGCGTTCCGGGCACGGCGCACCGTTTGTTTGGCGCGCTGCGCGACGCGGGTATTTCGGTGATTTTGATTTCGCAGGGCAGTTCCGAGCACTCGATTTGCTTTGCCATTCCTGAAGCGCAGGCGATTCGCGCCGAAGAGGCGGTGCGTCGCGCCTTCGATACGGAGCTGCGCGATGGACAAATCCAACACGTCGAAGTGGCGTTGGGTATGAGCATTCTGGCCGTGGTGGGCGATGGCATGGCCGGTTCCCACGGCGTGGCCGCCAAAGTATTCAATTCGTTGGGTGATGCGGCGATCAGTGTACGTGCGATTGCGCAGGGCGCCTCGGAGCGAAACATCTCCGTGGTGGTGGACGGAAAGGTGGCCGCGAAGGCACTGCGTGCGGTGCACGCGGCGTTCTATTTGTCGCCCAATACCCTATCGATCGGCTTGATCGGCCCGGGGACGGTCGGTCGTGTCCTGTTGGCGCAATTGGCAACCCAGATCAACCGGCTGCGCGCGCTTAATCTCGACCTGCGCGTGCGGGGTATAGCGACCTCGACCCGCATGTTATTGGAAGAGACTACGGTGGATTTAAGCCGCTGGGCGCAACGACTGGAAGAGGCCGGCGAGCCGCTGGACCTGCAAAAATTCGTCAACCATGTGCAGGCAGACTACGTCCCGCACACGTTGATCATTGATTGCACGGCCAGTGCCGAGGTCGCGGGGCAATATCATGATTGGCTGTTGCGCGGCATCCATATCGTGACGCCGAACAAAAAGGCCAATAGCGGTACGATGCCGTATTACCGCTCCTTGCAAGATGCCAAGCGATCCGCAGGCACGCATTATCTCTACGAGGCCACGGTCGGCGCCGGCTTGCCCGTCATCCAGACACTGCGCGACCTGCGCGAGACGGGTGATGATGTCACCCAGATCGAAGGGATATTTTCCGGAACGCTGGCGTACCTGTTCAACGTGTTCGACGGCAGCGAAGCCTTTTCCAGCATCGTGCGCGGCGCGAAGGCCAAGGGTTATACCGAGCCAGACCCGCGCGATGATCTGTCCGGCGTGGACGTGGCGCGCAAGCTCATCATACTCGGCCGCGAGATGGGTTTGACGATGGAAATCTCCGATGTGTTGATCGAAGGATTGGTGCCGGACTCGCTCACCCAATGTTCGGTCGATGAATTCATGGAGCGCTTGCCGGAGTCGGATGCCGCTATGGCAGCGACGCTGGCCGATGCGCGCAAACAAGGCCAGGTGCTGCGCTATGTCGGGCGGATCGATGCCGCCGGCAAGGCCACGGTCGGTCTGATGCGCTTGGATTCAAAGCACCCTTTTGCGAATCTGGCGCTGACCGATAACGTGGTGCGATTCCAGACGCGCCGCTACTGCGACAACCCGCTCATCGTCCAAGGTCCGGGCGCAGGTCCTGAAGTGACCGCGGCCGGCGTATTTGCAGATCTGCTGCGCCTTTCCGCCTATTTGGGCGCTCACATTTGAGGTTCACGTGTTAACCGATGTCACTGCGTTCGCGCCGGCGACCGTTGCCAATGTCGGCATCGGCTTCGATATCCTGGGTCATTCGGTCGAAGCGGTGGGCGACCGAGTGCGTTGCCGCCAGATCGACCCGCCAGAAGTGCGCATCCGCTCGATCACCGGCGTCGCGGGTGAGCTGCCCATCATTCCCGAACAGAATACGGCCGGACGGGCCGTACAGGCCTTGCATCAGGCCTTGGGACTGAAATTCGGGTTCGAATTGGATATCGAGAAAGGCATTCCGCTCGGTTCCGGCATGGGCGGCTCGGCTGCTTCCGCCGTGGCCGCCGTGGTCGCCGCCAACGCCTTGCTCGATTCGCCCGTGCCGCGTTTGCAGTTGCTCAAGTTTGCGATGGAAGGGGAGATCGTCGCCAGCGGCGCTGCGCACATCGATAACATCGCGCCCTGCCTTTACGGCGGTCTGACGCTCACCGTCGGTATCGATGCGCCGCGCGTCAAACAGATTCCCGTGCCCTCATCGCTGCGCTGCGTACTCGTGCATCCGCATATGTATCTAGGCACTCGCGAGGCGCGCGCGATCTTGAAGACCGATGTCAGCCGTTCGGACTACGTATGGCAAAGCGCCAATCTTGCGGGCTTTATCAGCGGCTGCTACTCAAACGATTTGGAGATGATTCATGACTCGTTCAATGACGTCATCATCGAGCCGCAGCGCCATTCCATGATTCCCGGCTTCAAGGATGTGCAGCGCGGTGCCATGTCCGCCGGGGCGTTGGGGTGTTCGATTTCCGGTGCCGGACCCACGGTTTTCGCCTGGGCGGAATTCCAAAATGCAGAGGCCGTACGCGGCGCCATGGCGGCGGCCTTTGCGCGCAACAATCTCCGATCTGATTCGTGGGTGTCGCGCATCGAGGTGTTTGGCGCACGGGTGGTAAAGGCCTGATGTCCGATCTCAGGTTTGCAAGCTCGCGAGGCGGCGCCCCGCTGCTGAGCTTGAGTCAAGCCATCTCCCAGGGACTTGCGCCAGACGGCGGATTGTATGTGCCGACGCATCTGCCGACGATGTCCGCCAGTGCCGCGGCGGACGCTTCCGCCTCGCTGCCGCAGGTGGCGCGCGTCAGTCTCGCAGGATTTTTCGCCGGCGACCGGTTGGCACCGCTGCTCGGCAGCATCGCTGACGCATCGCTCAACATGGAGGCGCCGACGACACCGGTGACCGCAAGCCGCGATCCGCTGTTCGTCCTCGAGTTGTTCCATGGCCCGACCGCCGCCTTCAAGGATTTCGGCGCGCGCTTCCTGGCCGAAAGCCTGCAGCAGCTGAATCTCGATGCGCCCAAGCCGCTGACGATTTTAGTAGCGACCTCCGGCGATACGGGCGGGGCTGTGGCGGCAGCGTTTCATCGCCGCCGCTGGGCGCGCATCGTGATTCTCTATCCTCGGGGCCAGGTGAGTCCAAGACAGGAGCAGCAACTGACCTGCTGGGGTGAGAACGTCACCTCGTTGCGAGTGGATGGAAGCTTCGATGACTGCCAACGCCTGGTCAAAGAAGCCTTCACCGATCCGCAACTGAGAGAGCGGCACCGCTTTAGCTCTGCCAATAGCATCAACATCGGGCGGCTGTTGCCGCAGATGGTCTATTACGTGGCTTCGAGTGCTCAGGTCGCTGCCGCCACGGGACGCAAGCCCAGTTACATCATTCCGTCAGGCAATCTGGGCAATGCCTTTGCAGCGCTTTGGGCGCGTGCGCTGGGCAGTCCCATCGGCCGCATCATTTTGGCGCACAACGCCAATCGAACCGTGCCCGAATATTTGGAAAGCGGCCAGTGGATGCCTCGTCCGAGCATTGTGACCTTGGCATCGGCGATGGACGTCGGCAATCCCAGCAATATGGAACGCGTCCGCGCCTTGTATCCGACTCTGCCGGCCTTGCGTGAACAGTTGAGCGCGGAGAGTGTCGATGACGCTACAATTCGCGCTCGTATTGGAGGGGACTTCATGCAGTATGGTCGCGAATGGTGCCCGCACACCGCGACTGCGGCAGAAGTTTACAGCCGCTTAGGTGCGCGCGAGCGCGCCGAACACCCCTGGGTATTGGTGGCAACCGCGCATCCGGCCAAGTTCAACGAAATCGTCGAACCGCTGATCGGCAAACGCGTGGAAATTCCTGCCGGTTTGGAGCGGCTGCTGCGGCTGCCGCAGCATGTGTCGGACCTGGCGCCTGACTTGCGGGCTTTGAGCGCGGCCATCGAATGAGTGACTTAGGGATAGATCCGCAGTGGATCGGAATCGGCGCCGTCGTGGTGCTGATTGGAATCGCCGTTTTTTTTGGATTTCGCGCCTATCAGCGCAACTCCCGCCGCAAGGCGTTATTGGCTCGATTGAAGCGTGTTGCATTTGAAACGGCGCATCAAGTGCTGGTGCCTGACGGCATGGGCGGATTCATTCACATTGACCATTTGCTGCTCACGCCTCGCGGCGTGCTGGTGCTCGATACGCGCCGTGTCGCCGGTCTGATATTCGGCGGCGATCAAATGAGCGATTGGACCGTGATGGGACGCGGCCACCGTTACACCTTCGACAATCCTCAGCCGTCCCTGTATGACCGAATTGCGGCGGTGAAAGCCTTGGTAGGAGAGGTGCCGGTCGAAGGCCGATTGTTATTCTCGAACGCCGGCAAGTTCACCAAGGGCATTCCAAAGTGGGTGGTGATGCTCGACGGCATCGAAGTCGAGTTCCCCGTAGTCGGTCAGAGCGATAAATCCTCGCCGGCGTACGCTGAACAGGCGCTCGCCTGGAATCACCTGGTATCGCAGCTGCGGCCCAGCCCGCATCAATTCACCAATATGTAGGCGAGAGCCCTAGGGCCAGCCCTAACGCTCGTGCCAAGCAAACAGGATCTCGGCGTTGCGGGTGGTCAAACTCGCCACGGTTGCGAGGCTCTCGTCCCGCAGCTGTCCCACGGACCGTGCGACATGCACCAGCAAGGCCGGTTCATTGCGACGCGACTTAGGCTTAGGGTCCAAGTCTCTAGGCAGCAAATAGGGCGCATCGGTCTCCACCAACAGACGATCCGCCGGGATTCGAGGCACCGCCTCGCGTAAGCTGGCGCCGCGCCTTTCATCGCATACCCAACCCGTAACCCCAATATAAAGACCCAATCCCAGGTAATCCTCCAGCTCGGCGATCCCGCCGGTGAAACAATGAGCAACTCCCCCTGCAAGAGCGCCGATGTGCTCTTTGAGAATGGCGGTGAAATCCGCGTGCGCGTCGCGCTGGTGCAAAAACACCGGCTTGCCTGAAAGCGCCGCGACCTCCAGCTGCGTGGCAAACGCACTGCGCTGGATCTCAGGCGGCGCGACATTGCGAAAGTAATCCAACCCACATTCCCCTGCCGCCACCACGCAAGGGCGCTTCAGCAATTCCAGCAGTTCACCGCAATCCTCCCTGCGTAGACTCGCTGCGTGGTGCGGGTGAACGCCGGCGGTACTGCGCAGATGCAGCGGATCGCGTTCCGCCATCTCGGCTGCCTGCCGCGAGCTGGCCAAGTCCGCACCCGTGACGATCTGACGGCGCACGCCGGCCTGCAGCGCCCGCATCATCACTGCGTCCAAATCCGCCGCGAAGCTGTCGTGCGTCAGATTGGCTCCAATATCGATAAGATCCAGGCTCAACTGGCAAAACCTCTGTGTGATATCGTACTTTCAATGTTCGCTAAACTGATTCTGCTCATCGTGTTGCTGATGTTTGCGGCAGGATTGCGCGCCCAAGAGGGCGGCGATCTGCAAGCTCAGATCCTCTATGCGTATCAAACCGAGGATAGCAACAGCCTGCGTGACTTAATCCAGAATTTGACCACGCAAGTGAACAGCGATGCACATGATGTCGCCTTGCGATATCACCTGGCGCACGCCGACTACCGTTTTGGTGAATTAGCAAGGCACGCCAAAGGCGGCGCGGCGGCGGCCGCTTTCAGTAATTGCATCGATGAACTTAAGCCCGCGCTCGACGTTACTGTCAAATCGGCGGAGGTGTTGTTGCTGCAGTCCGCGTGCTATGCGGAGCTTGCGGATTTGAAAACTCTCGAGGCCGTGGTGCTGCGTGCGCGGGCCGGCGACCGACTCAAGGAGGCGGCGCTGCTCGCGCCGCGCAATCCCCGCGTCGTGCTGTATTCGGCGCAGCAGGAGCTAAAGTCTGCAAAGCCTAACTCGCCCGAGCGGCAGCAGGCGTTTGTCCATCTGCAGCTGGCGGCTCAGTTGTTCGAGGCCAGCTCGGCAACCAGCAACGATGCGCCCGGATGGGGCCATGCCGAATGTTACATGGCGCTCAGCCATGAGTTGCAGTTAAGGGGCGACCTGCTGGGAGCCCGCAACTGGATCGAGAAGGCGTTGATATCGGCGCCGGACTACAAGGCGGCGCAGCGCCAACTGGCGTCGCTCGCCAAGCCGTAATCGCGACCAACCTGGTATCATTTGAATCGATGAAGCCACAGGGTACGCAGTTGTCGCTGTTTGAGTCTCGCACGACCAGCGATCCGTTTGCTGTTCGAGTGAGCCCGCGCGCGCGCAGGCTTACCGCGCGTGTGCACGTGGGTGGCCGCGTTGAAATCGTCGTACCCGTCGGTGTCAACGCACACGCCGTGCGCGACTTCGTACATCGATTCACACCCTGGATCAATCGCAAAGTGGCGGCCATGCGCTGCTTCGTCGCGCCGAGCGAGCCGGTGCCGCGGCTGATCGAATTTGCTTTCACGGGCGAACGCCTCAACGTGGAATGGAAGCGGGGACCACTGCGCAAGCCTGAACAAAGCGGCGATCAATTGACGGTGCAGGCACCCGATGAATTGGGCGCACGCAATGCGCTGCGCGCGTGGCTTAAAGCCGCCGCGGAAGCACGGCTGGCGCCGCGCTTGCTGCAATTAGCGTCTGACCTTAAATACTCCGTGTCGCGCGTGGCGATACGCTGCCAACGAACTCGCTGGGGCAGCTGTTCCACCCGAGGCACGGTCAGCCTCAACTGCTCACTGGTGTTCCTGCGGCCGGAGGTGGTGCATTACTTGTTCGTGCACGAGCTCGCGCACACCAAGCATATGAATCACTCAGCCAGCTTCTGGCGGCTGGTGGAGAAGATCGAGCCCAACTACCGGGTTCTCGATCGCGAATTATTGGCCGGCTGGCGCACGGTGCCGGGTTGGGTCTTCAAGACTTGAACCATGCAAGAGCCCGCGCCCCCAGCTAAACCGTTCGTCGATCTGAGCGATGAGCAGGTCCACTGGGACCTGCGCGAAGCCTTAAGTTATTCGCAATACTTAAATCTCGACAAGTTGCTGGACGCCCAGCATCCGCTGTCCTACCAGCATGACGAAATGCTGTTCATCATCATCCACCAGGTCTCCGAGCTGTGGATGAAGCTGTGTTTGCATGAGCTCAGTGCCACCGTTGATTGCGTGCGGCGCGACGACTTGGGTCCGACGTTCAAAATGTTGGCCCGGGTATCGACCGTGCAGCAGCAGCTGCTGCAGTCCTGGGATGTGCTCGCCACCATCACACCGCATGACTACTCCGCGTTTCGCAATACCCTCGGCAAGTCCTCGGGGTTTCAATCGCCGCAGTATCGGATGCTGGAATTTCTGATTGGCAATAAGAACGCCGACACCATCAAGGTGTTTCGCAGCGATCCGCCCACCCATGAACTGCTGGAACGTGCCCTGCGGGCGCCGAGTTTGTACGATGAGGTGCTGCGGCTGCTGAGCCGCCGGGGGCTTGAAGTTCCGGCGGAAGCGATCGACCGCGACTTCACTCAACCGTACCAGCCGAGCAAGCAGGTGGCTGCTGCATGGCTCAGCGTTTATCACAACTCAGTCAAGGAATGGGATCTGTACGAGTTGGCCGAGCGGCTGGTGGATCTCGACTATAAGTTTCAGTTGTGGCGCTTCGCGCACGTGAAGACCGTGGAGCGCATCATCGGCAATAAGCGCGGCACCGGGGGTACCGGCGGCGTGTCCTACCTGACCAAGGCCCTGGAGTTGAAATTCTTTCCGGAACTGTGGACCATCCGCACCTCGATGTAAGCCATGGCCGACATTCAAGAACAACTTCAAAACGTCAACGTCCTCTCCAGCGATTTGTTGGCCACCCCCGAGGACGTCAAGCGTCGGTTGCCCGTGACCGACCACGCGGCGGACGTGGTATTCAAGGCGCGCGCCGTGGTTCGCGCCATTCTGGAACGCCGCGATCCGCGCTTATTCGTGGTGATTGGGCCGTGTTCTATTCATGACGTGATCGCCGCCCGCGAATATGCCGGACGCTTGCGGGAACTCGCGGCCAAGGTTGATTCGACCATGCTGCTCATCATGCGGGTTTACTTCGAGAAGCCACGCACCACAGTGGGCTGGAAAGGGCTGATCAACGATCCTGATCTGGATGACTCCTTTCACATCGAGAAGGGCATCCTGCTGGCGCGCGAATTGCTGCTGCATGTCGCTGAACTAGGCTTGCCGGCCGGCACTGAGGCGCTCGATCCCATCATGCCGCAGTATTTGTCTGAATTGATTACCTGGACGGCCATCGGGGCCCGCACCACCGAATCACAAACGCATCGCGAAATGGCCAGCGGACTGTCCACGCCGGTGGGATTCAAAAACGGCACGGACGGTTCCTTGTCGACCTCCATCAATGCGTTGCAATCGGTACGGCATCCACACCACTTTCTCGGCATTACGCAGCAGGGCCAATCGGCCGTGTTTCGCACCCGCGGCAATGCCTACGCGCACATCGTGCTACGCGGTGGTGGAGGCCGGGTCAACTATGATGCAGTCAGCATCGCATTGGCGGAGCGCGAACTGACCGCGGCGGGGTTGGCGGCCAATATCGTGGTGGATTGCAGCCACGGCAACTCCAACAAAGATCCCAGTTTGCAGCCCTTGGTCGCGGAAAACTGTGTCAACCAAATCATGGACGGCAATCGTTCCATCGTCGGTCTGATGCTGGAGAGCCACTTAAAGGGCGGTAGCCAGCCAATACCCAAAGATCGCAGTCAGCTCGAGTACGGCATGTCCATCACCGACCCTTGCATCGATTGGGCGGCCACCGAAACGTTGATGTTGAAACTTCATCAAACGCTGCAGAAGCGTCAGCCCTAGGTCCAACTCGATACGTCGATCCCCGATTGCGTGGCGAGATTTCGCGCCTCCATGTTGCCGTTGACCAGTAGCGCCCGGTCCGCGCCGCGCATGTGATCCAAATCGGAACTCGAATTGCCATAGGCGATAAACTTGGCGCCCGGGTATCGCTGTCGCAGTAGGACCAACTGCCGCGACTTTTCCTCGCCGCGGCAATTTTCGGAGGCCAGGCGGCCCTCAAGGCGCTCGCCTTGCCAGCGAATCACGGTGCAGACCGTGTGTTCAAAGCCCAGCATCGAGCCTATCCGCGGTACATACAGATCAGGACTCGCAGACATCAGCACCAGGTGATCGCCGGCCGTACGGTGTGCCTCGAGTACGGCCAGTGCCAACGGTCGGAAACGTCCATCGGGATTCAGGGCCGCAACGAAGCGTTCACTCCAGGCATTCACTGTGGCGCGCGATGCGCCTCCCATGATCATGCGAATGCAGCGCGACTTCAGATCGGCGCGGTCGCGGTCGCGCCAATACCGATAAGCCGCGAAGGGCGCGCCGATCAGACGAATGAGCCGCCACGGATGACGCCACAGAAACCCCGACAAATAAGGCAGCAGCGTATCGCGCCAGGTCAGCGTACCGTCCAAGTCGAACACCGCGACCCAGCGGCCGCTACGGTCATCGGTTGTTGTATTCATGGTCGGTAAACTGCATATTTGTCATGAAGTTGCATGGATAATCTAAAATCATTGTAACTCCATTTTCTAATCCCTAAACCTCGCTTCTGAGTTGCAGGTAGGATGCACCCTACGGTTGTTGTACTGCGCTGCCGATTTGTTCCACGCCTACATCGTGCCACTCTTTTAGCTCACTCCTCATAGGCGGACTCCCATGTTGATTCGATTTGGCTACGAGCTCGCTTACGAATTCGCGCAAGCGACGCCTCTGATATTGAACCTCAACGTGCATTACAGCCGCACGTCGGACTTAATGCAGCCCGACACCTTGGTGACAGATCCCGCCGTGCCGTTGACCATGTACCGCGACATTTTTGGGAATTGGTGCACACGTGCGGTGGCCCCGCCGGGCTATTTTCGAGTCACCACCGATGCAGTGATCCGCGATAGCGGCTTGGCTGAACCGGCCTTTCCTTATGCCTTTGAACACACCGTGCAGTCGCTTCCGGATGACGCGTTGCAGTTTCTTCTGCCCAGCCGCTACTGCGAAACCGAAACACTGGCAGGCCATGCGTGGGGCATGTTCGGCGGCATGATGCCGGGCTGGTCGCGAGTGCAGGCCATTTGCGATTATGTACACGACTACATTTCCTTCGACTACCAGTGTGCCCGGCCGACCAAAACAGCGTGGGACACTTTTAATGAGCGTCGCGGCGTGTGCCGCGACTATGCGCATTTGGCGATCGCCTTGTGCCGCAGCCTCAACATTCCGGCGCGGTATTGCACTGGCTATTTGGGCGATATTGGCGTGCCGCCGGTGGACGCACCCATGGATTTCGCCGGATGGTTCGAAGCCTATCTCGGTGGCTCTTGGCATACATTCGACCCGCGCAATAATGCGCGCCGCATTGGCCGCATCCTGATTGCGCGTGGCCGCGACGCGGCTGACGTGGCCATCAGCATGACTTTCGGCCCCAACGTACTGGCCTCTTTTAAAGTGTGGACCGACGAGGTGGCCGAGGTCGCTGCCTAATTTTAGCCACCCCAACGCGATAACCCATTAGAATCGCGCATTCCGCGTCCGCGGGTGTTTGGAGTGGGCATGCTAGAGATCTCGAGAATTGCGCTGCGCGGGTTGATCGCGGCCACGTTGCTGAGCGCTGCGGCGCAGTGTGCCATCGCCGCGCCACCCGTTGCGGCACAACCCGGCGCCCCATCGGTCAATCCCGCCTCGGGATTTACGCTGATAAAGAGCTTGGGCGGCATCGAGGAATACCGTCTCGAGTCCAATGGCCTGACCGTATTGGTGATGCCGGACCACTCCGCGCCGGTCGTCACCTTCGAGGTCACTTACCAGGTGGGTTCGCGCAACGAGGTGACAGGCACCACGGGCGCCACCCACATCCTCGAGCACCTGATGTTCAAAGGCAGCGATGCCTTCAATGACGCCAAGGGCAATAGCGTCAAGCAATACCTAGAGCGCGTCGGTGGCCAATTCAACGCCAGCACGTCTTTTGACCGCACCAACTACTTCGCAACCGTCGGCCGGGAAAATCTAGACAGCTATGTGGCCATTGAAGCGGATCGTATGCGGCATTTGTGGCTGCACGAGAACGACCGTCAATCGGAAATGACCGTGGTGCGCAATGAGTTTGAACGCGGCAAAAATGATCCGGAAAACGTTTTGATGGAGGAGGTCAACGCGGCCGCTTACGTGGCGCTGCCGTATCACCATCCCACCATTGGGTGGCGCAGTGATATCGAACATGCGCCCATTTCGAAGCTGCGCGAGTTCTACGATACCTTTTATTGGCCCAACAATTCCGTGGTGACGCTGGTGGGCGATATCGAGCCGGCCGCGGCCCTCGCGTTGGTCAAAAAATATTATGGCGTCTATCCGCATTCCCCGGCACCGATTCCAGTGATGTACACCGAAGAGCCGGCCCAAACCGGTGAACGGCGGGTGCAGATCAAACGGCCGGGCGAAGTGGGCTCGGTCATCATCGCCCACAAAATCCCCAACGGACGCGACGCTGATCAAGCGGCGCTCGATATGTTGGATGCGGTCCTGACTTCGGGAAAGAACGCCCGCTTGTACAAAGCGCTGGTCGATCAGGGTTTGGCCTTGAGCGCCGGGGCGGGCGCTGATCTGCGCCACGATTTGTCGTTGCATACGTTGTTCGCGGCACTCACGCCGGGCACCAGCCACGAGGCGGTGGAGCGGGCGTTATGGGGCGAGATCAACAAGATCAAGAATGACGGCGTGACTGAAGCGGAAGTGACCCGCGTCAAGCAGCAGTACATCGCCGAGGATGCGTACAAGCGCGATGGCACCGCGGCAATCGCCAGTGAGATCAGCGAATGGATCGGGATCGGCGATTGGACTTTGTACGTCACCTTTCCGCAAAAGATTCAGCAAGTGACGCCGGCCGATGTGCAGCGCGTGGCAAAACAGTATTTCGCCACCGATCAAAGCATCACCGGCTGGTTTGTGCCCATCGCGGCGCCGGCGGAGAGGGGATCATGATGCGGCCGCTGACATTTTTAGCGCTGCTGCTCGCGGCAGCGAACGCCTCGGCGACCATGGCAGACCATGCGCATCGAGCCAACGTGGATGGCATCGACGTGGTGACCTATCGAACCAACGTCAAAGAGATGGTGGTGATCGTCGGCGCGCTGCCGGCCGGTGACGCCATGGCGGATGGCGGCAACATTGCGGTGCCGAGTTTGTCGGGCCTGATGCTGGACCGCGGCACCAAAGCACTCGACAAGTTTGCGATCGCTGGAAAGTTGGACGACGTCGGCGCTGAGATCGGCTTCGGCGTGGGACCGCAGTCGCTTGAAATCACGGCGCGCTGTTTGCGAAAAGATTTGCCCATGGTCATGGGCTTGATGGCAGCCGATCTGCGAACACCGGCTCTGCAGGTGGCCGAATTCAACAAGGCCAAGCAGCAGTTCATCGGAGAGTTGGAAGCCTCGGCACAAAACAGCAACGGCCGGGCGCGCGAGGCTTTCGATCGCGCCATCTTTCCCGCCGGTCACCCCAATCATCCGGGCTCGTTGAGCGAGTATATTGCAGCCGCGCGCAGCGCCACGCTCGAACAGGTCAAGGCTTTTCAGGCCAAGTACTACGGACCCGCGCACATGGTGCTGGTCGTTGCCGGGGACGTGTCGGACACCGAGGTCCAGGCGGAAGTGACCAAGGCGTTTGCCGGGTGGAGCGGGGGTCAGGATTATATTCGGCCGGCCAAGACCGCCGTGGCTGCTGCTCAAGACCTCACCGTGACGTTGGCTGACAAGCCCAGCGTTACCATTATTCTGGGCCAGCCGACCGGACTGCGCTTCAAGGATCCAGACTCGCTGGCGCTGCGAGTGGGCACTGCCATTCTCGGCCGCGGTTTCACCGGTCGACTGATGAACACGGTGCGCGATAAGGAAGGCCTGACTTACAACATCAGTGCCAATGTCAGCGACGATACGATTGCCGATGGCGCGTGGGATGTGTCGGCGAGCTTTGCGCCGGCGTTGCTGGACAAAGGCGTGGCCTCCACCCGTCGTGAGCTCGACAAGTGGTGGAAAGACGGTGTGACTGAACAAGAGTTGATGGGCCGCAAGCAGGGCATCATCGGCAGCTACCAGGTGGGTCTGTCGACCACTGGCGGCATCGCCAGCACCATTTTGGCGGATATTCAGCGCGGCTATGAATTGAGCTGGCTGGATGATTATCCGAAAGCAGTCAACGCGTTGACCCGGGATCAGGTCAACACGGCGATACATACCCACCTTAATCCCAGCAACATGGTGCTGGTCAAGGTGGGCAGTATCTCCGCCGCGCCGGCCGCGAAGTAGATCGCGGCTCGACGGTATCGGCTTCCGTTAGGCGGCTTTCTGGCCGCCGACGAGTTGGCGCAACACGTATTGCAGGATGCCGCCGTGCTGGTAGTAATCCAGCTCCTTCGGCGTGTCGATGCGCAGGCGCGCCTCGAACTCGCGGCTCTGACCGTCATCGGACTTTGCGATCACTTTGACGGTTTTAGCGGCGCCGCGATTTAAGCCGACGATCTCGAAGCTTTCCTTGCCGGTGAGCCCCAGGCTTTGCGCATTCTCGCCTTCTTTGAACTGCAGCGGCAGCACGCCCATGCCGATCAGATTGGAGCGGTGAATACGCTCGAAGCTTTCGGCAATGACGGCCTTGACGCCGAGCAGCATCGTTCCTTTGGCCGCCCAGTCGCGCGAACTGCCTGTCCCATATTCCTTGCCGGCCAGAATCACCAACGAAGTGCCTGCGGCTTTGTATTTCATGGCCGCATCGAAAATAGACATCTGTTCGCCGCTGGGGATATGCACCGTGACGCCGCCCTCGGTGCCTGGCACCAACAGGTTGCGCAGGCGGATATTGGCGAAGGTGCCGCGCATCATGACTTCATGATTACCGCGGCGAGCACCGTAGGAGTTGAAGTCCACGGCTTGGACGCCTTGCTCCACCAAGTATTTCGCGGCGGGACTGGATTTTGAGATGTTGCCTGCAGGGGAGATGTGGTCGGTAGTCACAGAGTCCCCGAGCACGGCCAGTGCTCTGGCATTCTTGATATCGCTCATGACGGCAGGCGTCATGGTCATGCCGTCGAAGTAGGGCGGATTTTTGACGTACGTGGATTTGTTGTCCCACGAATAGATCTTGCCGGCTGGAGTTTTGATTGATGTCCAGTTTGCGTCGCCGGTGAATACGTTGGCGTAGCCCTTCTTGAACATGGCCGAGTCCACTGAAGCGCCGACAGCCGCGGCAACATCCTGTGCGCTTGGCCAGATGTCTTTCAAATAAACGGGCTTACCGTCCTTGCCGGTCCCCAGCGGCTCGCTGGTGATATCGATATCCAGGTTACCTGCCAAGGCATACGCGACGACCAGCGGCGGCGAAGCCAGGAAATTCATCTTGATCTCCGGATGCACGCGGCCTTCGAAGTTTCGGTTGCCGGAGAGCACCGAGCATGCAACGACGTCGCCGGCGCGGACTGCTTCGGAGATTTCTGGTTTCAGAGGGCCGCTATTTCCTATGCAAGTGGTACATCCATACCCCACCGTGTAGAAGCCCAGTGCCTCGAGCTCTT
>CAZZWE010000114.1:0-15415 GCA_964657675.1 uncultured Steroidobacteraceae bacterium | reverse complement strand
GTTAAGCCCGCTTTGAAGCGCGGCGCGACTCCACGAATTGGAATGCGAACACCACTGCGGCTTTCACGGCAGTCTCCGCCCGCACCCGTTCATTGTTATCCTGGTAGAAACGCAGATCCACCAGGTGGCGGATGTAGCGCGGCGGTACGCGATTCAGTGCGACGCAGGCAACGTCCGCCAGTAACTCCGCATCACTGCCGATGGACGGGTAGCTGCTCGCCAAGGCTTGGACCATTTCGAACACGGCCGCTTCATGCAAATTCTTGACAGATTCGAATTCCGACAGCATGCCCGCAGTGTGCCTCCGGCCTCAGTGCAAAACTGTGCGCGCGGTCGCGGCACCGCTGCCTCTGCGTCGCAGCATCTAAAGCGCTGGTGCCGGCTCGTGGCACTCTGGGCGGCCCTCACCCTGGCCCTGCCGGCGCAAGCCGCAGCCAGCCTCGAGCTGGTGGTCCTAGGGTCCGGCGGACCAGGCGCCACGGGGCGCGCGGGCTCCGCCTATCTGCTGCTCCTCGATGGCAAACCCAGAATCTTGGTCGACGCGGGGCCCGGGTCCTTTGTTCGTTTGGGGGAAGCCGGTGAACCCCTCGCCAATATGGACATCGTGCTGCTCACTCACTTACACATCGATCACACCGGCGAGCTGCCCGGGCTGTTCAAGGCGCGCGCCGTGTCCACCAGCGCTCCTATCACCTTTCAAGTGTGGGGACCCGACGGCGCTGCGGCCCACGGTGACTCGGCATATTTTCCCTCCACCCAACAATTTACCGAGCTGTTATTCGGCCGACAGGGCGCCTTCGCCTATTTGCGCGACTTCGCCGCCCCCATCCGCATCGAGGCGCACGACATCCGCACCCACGGAGTCCCGCCCGCCCTTCCCCAGATCATTCACCAAGAAACTGGCCTGACGATCAGCGCCCTCCCAGGCCACCACGGCGATGCACCCTCGGTGATCTACCGCATTGAATACGCCGGCAAGAGCATCACCTTCTCCGGCGACTTCGATGCGCGCGCAGTGCCCGCGCTGCAACGGATCGCGCACGGCACCGATCTTCTCGTGGTGAACACCGTGGTGCTCGATCCGCCGGGCTCTGCGCCGATTCTGTACACGCTGCATACCCCGCCCAAGAAAATCGGTGAGCTGGCGCATGACGCCGAAGTCAAACAGCTTTTACTCAGCCACCTATCGCCGTCCACCGATCACATGCGCGACGCGGTGCTCGAGTCCATACGGCTGAAGTTTACGGGCGGCGTTCAACTGGCCCAGGATGGGATGCGCCTAAGTCCCTAGCGGCTCGCGCAAAGCGATGCCGTCAGATTCTTCTGGGATCGTTGGCCATGTTGGAGGATTGCGAGGCGCGATTGGCGAGACTGGCGGCCACCCGCTGCACGGCCGGAAGATTCGCCCAAAGACTGGCCTGCGGCAGAAATTCAATCCGCCGGCCGAGCGAGGTGGATTCATGCAGGCGCACGACGACGCGGTGCACCCCGCTGAAGCTCACCACTTCGGCAGATGCGATGTTCGAAAACAGCACCAGCAGCATTTCCCTGCCGCGATTCACGACCAAGTGGCGTTCCGCGTCGATCACCTGGTCGGCGAGCAAGTGAAAGCGCGTGCGCCACAGCAGATAGGCAAACAGCACCACCAGCAGGTCCACGCCGATCAGACTGGATGCGGGCTCGCGCCACAGACGGCCGTCGAGCAAGAAAGGTGATGCTGCAAAGATCAGCAGGGTCACCATGCTGAGCCAGAGGCCACGTTTGAACAGCGCGGTATTTTTAAAAGAAATGACGTGCACTATTTTTTATTCGCGTGCCAGGTGGCCAATCGATGCCGTATGGTTTTCTCGCTCACCTGTTCTTCCGGCATCGGCGCAATCATTTTGTCATGCACCAACAATCGATACACGTACAGTGCCTTGGCGCTGGCCGAGTCGGTGGCCTCGAATTCCACTGCACCGCGGCCTTCGGCATATTTTACGCCTTCGAGCAGCGCGGCCTTGAACATCTCGGTTTCGTGTTTCAACTTCTTCAATATCGGTCCTTAAGGGCTCCGTAAGGCATTCGTCACTGCCGCAAAGTAAGCCTTGCTCACCTCATAGTATCGACTTTCGTCCGCCTGCGGCCAAGCGCTTAAGGTGACGATGATCAAATCGTGCGGCGGATCGATGTGAATGGCCTGGCCAAAAATACCCACGGCCTCGTAGCTGCCATCCGGCTTCACCCACCATTGAAAGCCGTAGCCGGGAACTTGCGCCCGGGTGGCCTGCGCCAACCAGTCATCGGGCAGGATGCTGGCGCCGTTGACCTGGCCGCCGCGCATGAAAAACAAACCGAAACGCCCGTAATCGCGCAGCGTCATGGATATGCAACATCCGCCCAGCTCCTCGCCGGCGCGATCCACCATCCATACGGCGCTGCGCTCCATGCCGTAAGGCGCCCAGATTTTCTCGGATAGATACTCCGCCAGATGTTTATGAGTGGCCCGCGCCAACAACACGCCAATCAAATCCGACTCGCCGGTCTTATAGACCCACTTGGTACCGGGCGGCGCTTCGCGGGGCAGCTTCTTCATGTAGGCCACGATGGGGTTTTCGCCATCGGGCGAGGGATCTCCCAACGCGAAGCGGTTCACGTCGGAGTTCGGGTCGGTGTAATCCTCATTCCACTTTGCACCGCTGGTCATGGTCAGCAACTGTCCCACCGTGACCCCATCGTAGGCGCTGCCCTTCAAGCTCGGCAGGTAGTCGATGACCTGCGAATCGATCCCTTTGATCGACCCATCCTTGATCGCGGCCCCAATCAACGTCGAGGTGATGGATTTACCCACGGAGAACGACGTCCACCGATCGTGCGCAGTCTGACCCAGGCCATAGCGCTCCAACACCACCTGGCCATGCTGCAGGACCAACAGGCCCGCAATCCGGTTGGCCCGCATGAATCGGCCGGTGTCCCAGGACTTGCCCTGAAACGTATAGCTCACCGTGAGCGGCGTTGGCGCCTGCACCAGCGGGTAGACCTTCGCGCCACGCTTCACCGTGCGCGTCGGAAAAATCTTCTCGATGTTGCGATAGCCGATGCGCTGCTGCGGCGGCGTCCAGAACAAGAATCCGGACTGCGGCGGCAGCGGCGTGGCGGCCCGACTCAACGCGGAGAACAGCACAAGGCCGCCCAGTGCGGCGGGGAAAGCTCTGGTCACGAAACCCGTCCTAATCGATGCCGATCATCCCCCGGTGCCAGCTCGACCACCACTTCGGTATCCACGGCGCCGGGAGTGACCGTCTTGACGGTTGCGGAAAGCACGTTGCGGGCGCTGATTTTCATGGATAAATTTCTCGTGACGAATTTGAGACCTTGAGTTTGCTCCGTCCGTAGAATTTTCGCCAAAAAAATCCCCGATCGAAGTCGGGGGATTTCCGCAGACCGTCGCTTGAAAATCGGCTACGGCGCGATGACGATTTTGTTGTGGATGGCGCGAACGCCCTCGGTGGCCTCAGCCACTTGGGTGGCAATGTCGCTGGCGTCCTGCGTCGGCGCTTTGCCGCTCAACCACACGACGCCGTCCGCATCGGTGTCCACCTTGATGTTCGACAGGCGCCTCTCGGCCAACTTGGATTTCACTTTGGCGGAAATCACCGAGTCCTTGACGTACGGTCCGTTGGCCATGGCGAGGGACGCCAGCCACAGCGGACTCATCACCATCACCGTGTTCAGCATTAGCTTTTTCATGACTGCTCCATGTGTCGAGGCCCGCTCAGCATGCGTCAGCTTTTCAAGTCGATTTGTAGGACGAAACACCGTTCGCGGCCCCGACACAATCGCGCTTCTCTAAAAACCGGAACTCGATCCCAATTATTTGCATTAACTTAGGTTCATCACTGCAACAAATCGCGTGCGCAGCGCGTCATCTCTTAAGTCAGCCAACTTATTCTTCGGGAAGCACATGTTAAATTCAGCGCGCAAAGGTTTGAGCTACGCAGCCATGTTGGTGATGCTGGCCGCATCCGTGGCGGTGGCCGACAACGCGCCCGGGAATTCCGGTTGGCAGAAAGGACAACCTAAACGCGTGCAGTTAAACCCGCGTCAGTCGCGGCAGAAACTGCCGCAGTAAGCCGGCGCGTCAAGCCGCCTGGTTGCGGCCTGAGTTTTTGGCGTGCTGCAATTGCAGTTGCGCCTTTTGTAGCAACTCGGCCGGGCTGTCGGCATTCTCCGGCACCGCGGCGCAGACCCCGACGCTGACACTGATATAGCGCAGCACTGCCGAACGCGGATGGTGAATGCGCAGGTCCCTGACCCGCTCCGCCATCTGTTGTCCCAACTTGAGCGCCTGCTCATTGCTCAGGCCCGGCGCAAAAGCGATCAGACTGCCGCCGTCAATGCGCGCAGTCACATCGCTCGAGCGGCGCAAACACCCTGAGACCACGTGGGCGACTCGGCGAATGGTCGAATCCCCGGCGCCGCGCCCGAAGGTGGTGTTGTAGAGTTCCAGCGCGTCGATGTCGATGGCGAACACCGCGATGCTGCGCTGCTCGCGTTGCGCCACGGCCCAGTCGCGTTTCAACAATTCCTCGAGGTAGGGCAGTGTGAACAAACCCGTCAGGCGATCATCGCGCACCGCCACGGCGGCCGGCATCTGGGCGCCGCTCAATGAATCCTTGGCAGCTCGCGGATCGATGCGTAGGCGTTCACCGGCGTCGCGGTGATAGCCGGCGTAATGGGTCACGCAGCCATCGGCGTGGCGCAGCGGCGCCACGGTCATCTCATTCCAGAACAGGGTGCCGTCCTTGCGGTAATTACGCAGCAGGACCCGGCAGCTTTCGCCGCGATTCAGGGCGTCGCGCAACCGGTGGCGACCGTCCTGGTCTCGATCATCGGCTTGCAATAGGCGCAGGTTTCGGCCGATCAACTCGGCCGCGCCGTAGCCGGTCATCGCCTCAAAGGCGGAATTCACGTACAGCACCGGGTGGTCGGAGCCTTGGGCGTCGATCAGCACGACTCCCTCGGGCAGGGTTTCGACCAGGCGTCGAAACATGTCTGAATCAAATCCGGTCATGACTCCCCTCCGTCAACACCAAAGGAGGTGTCGCCGAAAGATTCGCGATGTTTGCCACCGTCTGCTGCCACTGCCGATCCGCCCCCAAATCCGTTGGCGCCTCGCCGCGGGCGCGCATCCTGACGATCCTAGCCTGCGACGCCGGAGATCCTAGCTCCGAGCCGAAATGATTCAACACAGACTGTACCGCTTGTCGATCGTTGCAAATGGGCAGGACGTCGCAACCTGCAGCAAATGCCAGCTCGGCCCGTTCGATGACGCCGCCGAACGCGGCGGCGCCGGCCATGGTCAGGTCATCGGCAAATACACAGCCGTGAAATCCCAAGTCCTGCCGCAAGACCCCGTCGATCCAGCGTTTCGACAAGCTGGCCGGGAGCGAATCGATGGCCGGGAAGACCACATGGGCGCCCATCACCCCGGCCAGGTTGTTGGCGATCAGCGGACGGTAGGGCCGAATATCGGGCTCTAAATCGACAAATTCGCGCCGATCGATGGGCAATGCCACATGGGAATCGGCAATGACGGCGCCATGCCCCGGGAAATGCTTGGCGACGGCCGCCATTCCGGCATCGCGCATGCCGGCCATATAGGCCACCGCCAAGGCCGCCACACTGTCGGGGTCGGCGTTAAAAGCCCGGTCGCCAATGATCTCGCTCACCCCATAATCCAGGTCCACACAGGGGGCGAAGCTGTAATCCACCCCCACGGCCCGCAGCTCGCTGGCCATGAGCCAGCCCACCGATTGGCTCATGGCCAGTCCCGCGCGCCGGTCGTTGTCGTAGAGCCGCCCCAACGATCGGGCCGGCGGCAGCCGGGTGAACCCCTCGCGGAAGCGCTGTACCCGTCCCCCCTCATGGTCCACGGCAATCAACAGATGCGGGCTGCGGATCGCACGGATGGCCGCGGTGAGGGCGCTGAGCTGGGCGACGTCACGGTAGTTGCGGCTGAATAAGATCACGCTGCCCACCATCGGATGCAGCAGCACGCGCACGTCGTCGGGCGTCAATTCCAAGCCTGCGATATCCACCATCAACGGACCCAGGCTCACGGACGTGCCTCGAATACTGCGATCGATTCGACATGAGTCGTATGCGGAAACATATCCATTACCCCTGCAGCGCTCAGCGTAAATCGAAGTTCGTTGACCAAAATTCCCGCATCCCGCGCCAAACTCCCCGGATGACAGGAAATATACACGACTCTGCGCGGCCGCCACTTTGGCATCAGCGTCAGCAGTTCGGCCGCACCCGCCCGGGGTGGATCCAATATCACGCCATCGTAGGGTTGATCCGCCCAGGCCCCGAACTTGGCCGGTTCGAACAGATTCTCAACCGCAAAGTCTGCATTGGAAATCCCATTGCGCCGCGCGTTCGCGCCGGCCTTCGCGACCAAGGCCGCATCACCCTCCACGCCCATGACCTGCCTGGCGCGACGCGCCAGCGGCAGCGTGAAGTTGCCCAACCCGCAAAATAAATCGAGCACCCGATCGCTGGCTTGCGGCTGCAACAGTGCCAGCGCCGCATCCACCATCGAGGCGTTGATGGCGCGGTTGACCTGCACAAAATCGACCGGACCGAACTCGATGGTGACCGCGCCGCCGTCAACGCTATAGCTTAAGGGCGGATAGTCATCACGCAGCGGCCGCACGCTGTCCAAGCCGCCGGATTGCAGGAAAATTTGCAGGCCGCGCTGACGGCCGAACTCGGCCAGCCTTTGCAAATCCTCATTCCCCGGCGGTTGCATCACCCGAAAGACCAACGCCGTCGACTCATCGCCGGCCGCCACTTCAACCTGGGGCACGTGCTCGCGGATGTTCAAACTCATGGTGAGGGCCGCCAAGTCCTGCGGCAGCGTCGCGAGACTCTCTAAAATCACCTCACAGCGCTTGAGGTCTGCGACATAGGGTTTCTCCCGCTCGCGAAATCCGGCCAGCACCCGTCCCTTCTTGTGCACGAACTTGACGCCGAGCCGCGCCCGGCGCCGATAGCCCCACTGCGGGCCGCGCAACGGCGCCAGCACCTCCAGGGGATGCACCTTGCCGATGCGTTCCAAGTCTTCGAGCAATTGGCGCTGCTTGGCCACCAACTGTGCATCGCCGGACAAATGTTGCAGCGAGCAGCCGCCGCAGACTCCGAAATGAATACAACGCGGCGTGACCCGGTCCGCCGATGCGATGAGGACATCGACCAAACCCGCCTCGTCCATGGAGCGACGGCGTTTCAGGACGCGAAACCGTACGCGCTCGCCGGGCAGTGCCCCTTCGATGAATACGGCTTTGCCGTCGATGCGCGCGACGCCGCGGCCATCGTGGCTTAAGTCGACGACATCGCCTTCTTGGACTTCCCCAGTACTTAGGTGACGGGCCACGCTGCCGCGAATTCTTTCAAGTGGTCGGCGGCGGACTCATCCAGTAGGGTGCGCACCCGCGCGACCTCGTGAGCATGTTCGGCTGCGTTCAAATGCCCGCGGATCAACTCGAACCGCAGGTAAATGAGATAGGTGTTGAGTACGTCGGTTTCACAGTAATCGCGGATCTTGCGCAGGCCGCCCTGAAGATAGGCCGGCCACACCTCCGAGCCGTCCATGCCGAGCTTGCCCGGAAATCCGAGCAGCGAGGCAATATCCTGCAAACTGGCGCGGCCGCGTCCCTGGAATCCAGACAGGATATCCATCAAATCCATGTGCCGCCAATGAAAGCGGCTCAGATAATTACTGAAGCGAAAACTCTGGTCGTTCTCACCCATTTCCCAGTAGCGTGCGGCCGGCACGCTGTGCAGCAGGCTGCGGTAATGCAGCACCGGCAAATCAAAGCCCGCGCCATTCCAAGACACCAACTCCGGCGTGAATTTCTCCAAGCCATCGAAGAAGCGTTCGATCAACACTTTTTCGCTGGAACCCTCATCCCCCAGACTCCAGACTTTGAGGGAATCGCGCGAACGCATCACCACCGAGATGGCGACGATGCGTTGCTGCTCATGCGAGAGAAACTCAGTGCCGACTTCCTGGCGTCGCTTGGTGAACATGATTTGCGCCACATGTTCATCGCTCAGGTCTTTCAGCCCGTACAGACGCCGGCCTAAATCCGTGTCCGGCACGGTCTCGATATCGAACACCAATATATTCATGGGGCCTGCTTTCGCATGAGCACGGCCACCGCCACGACCAAACCCGCCTCATCGGTCAAGGTGACATGCCCCTCGCCGATGCCTAAGCCCTCGCGCACTTTTTCGCCGCGCGGCGAATAAACGACTTCAGGCTTGCCCCAGGAGTTTTGCACCACGCCGACATCGCGGATCCACACGCCATGTGCAAATCCAGTGCCCATGCCTTTGACGATGGCTTCCTTGGCCGCGAAACGCATGGCCAGGAATCGCACCGGCCTCGCGGTACGCTGCAATTGCTCGTGCTCCTGCGGCATCAGCAAATGCCGCACGAAGCGCTCGCCGTATTTTTGGTAGACGCGTTCGATGCGATCCACCTTCAGCACATCGATGCCGATGCCGAAGATCATGCCTTGGCCGCGGCGGCTCGTGCGTCACGCATCAACTGCTTCATGTCGCGCACGGCCTTGGCCAAGCCGTCAACGACGGCCCGCGCCACGATGGCATGACCTATGTTCAGCTCGATGATCTCCGGGATGGCCGCGATCGGTTCGACATTGTGATAATTAAGGCCATGTCCTGCATTGACCGTGAGTCCAATGGCGGCGGCGTGCTTGGCGGCGACTCTCAGGCGCTCGAACTCACGCGCCCGCGCAGCGCCGACTGCCTCGGCGTAAGCGCCGGTATGCAACTCCACCACCGGTGCGCCGGCGCGGCGCGACGCGTCGATTTGCGCCGTGTCGGGATCGATGAACAGCGAGACGCGCACGCCGGCGCCTGCCAGCGTGGTGACCGCATCGGTGACCCGGCCCGCTTGACCGACCACGTTCAAGCCGCCTTCGGTGGTGACTTCCAGGCGCGATTCGGGCACCAGGCAGACATCTTGGGGCCGTACCTGTTCCGCGATGCGCAGCATCTCTTCGGTCACCGCCATCTCGAGGTTCATGCGGGTCTGCAGCGCCTCGCGGAACACGAACACATCGCGGTCCTGGATATGGCGGCGATCTTCACGCAAATGCAATGTGATGCTGTCCGCGCCCGCCTCCTCGGCCAGCAGCGCGGCATACAGGGGGTCGGGATAACGCGCACGGCGTGCCTGGCGCAAAGTGGCCACGTGATCGATGTTCACACCCAGCGCAATGCCGCCATGCAAGGTGGGCTGACTCATGACACCGTCGATTCCCGTTGGCGCAGCGCCAACATGACCTCGCGCGATTTTAAAATGCGTCCATCGAGGCAGGCATCGATGGCGGTGCGCAGCAGCCGTTTGGCATCGCGCAGTGAACGGGCGTCGCTGAAGCGCTCGGACTGAAGATCCGCCAAGGACTGTCCGTAGACCGCGCCGGGCGCCTCGGCGACGCAGGGCTCGGCGCCGCGCTCGAGGGCGAAGCGGTAATAGCGGTCGGCTTCGACCGGCAAGCCTTCCGCGGTTTGCGCCAAATCCAGCCCATAGCCCAGGTCATTCAACAAGCGTTTCTCGAAGCGGCGCAGGCTCGCCTCCACCCCATCGCCGCCGCACAAGGATTCGATGCAGGCTGCGTAGGAGAAAAAAATCTCCGGGTGCGGATCGCAGCGCTCGGTCAGCTTTAACAACAGCTCGTTCAAGTAAAAGCCGCTCATCAGCCGCTGAGACGGCAAGCTGCTGACCTGGCCATCGACTTCTACCGTGACCAACTGACAGGCTTCGGACTTTCCGGACCAGGACAACAGCAGACGCTGAAAGGGACGCAATAGTCCCTTGATGGAGGATTTCGGGCCGTTGGCGCCGCGCGCGAACAGCGTCAAACGACCGTACTCCGCCGTGAACACCTCGACGATGCGGCTGGTGTCTCGATAGGCGTACTGGTGCAAAACGTAGCCCGGCGCAAGCCAAACGCGCCGCGCTGGAGGGCGGCCCAGGGTCTTCACAACGTGTCGTATCCAAATTGGCGCAGCGCCATCTCGCTGTCGGCCCAATTTTCCTTCACCTTGACCCACAATTCCAGGTGTACCGAACGCTGCCACAGATCGTTGAGCTCGATGCGCGCCAGCCGGCCGATTTCCTTCAACCGCTCCCCGCCCTGGCCGATGACGATGGCTTTCTGGCTGGCGCGTTCCACCCAGATCACCGCGTTGATCATGATGCGGTTGTCCTCATCGGCAAAGCGTTCGATCTGCACGTTGATGCCGTAGGGCAATTCTTCGCGCAGCTTCAACGTCAGTTTTTCACGCACGATTTCGGCGGCGTGGAATGGCTCGTCGCGGTCGGTCAACACATCGGCGGCGAACAGCGGCGGCGAAATGGGCAGCCGGGAGCCCACCAAATCCACCAAGCGATCGAGATTATCGGCGTGCATGGCCGAAATCGGGATGATGCCGGAAGCCGGCACGCGCTCGGCCATCTCCTCGAGAAAGGGCAGCAACTTCTCTTTCGGGAAGACTTGATCGACCTTGTTGATGACCAGGAACAGAGGCTGTTTAAGACCCCGTACGCGATCCCATACCCACTGATCTTCGTGCGTGAAGCGCAGCGCCTCGATCACGAACAGGATGACGTCGGCGTCCTGGGACGAGGAGATGGCGACCCGATTCATGTATTGATTCATGACCCGGCGGGTCGACTCATGCAGTCCTGGCGTGTCCACCAGCACCAGCTGCGCTTCGGGCCGGTTCACCAAGCCCAGAATGCGATGCCGGGTGGTTTGCGGCTTGGCGGTCACAATGGTCACTTTGCGTCCGACCAGCGCATTGACCAGGGTGGACTTGCCGACGTTGGGGCGGCCAACGATGGCCACGTGCCCGGCGCGGAATTTCAGATCGCTCATGGCGTTTTCCGCAGCTCAGGCGGCAGCAGATCCAACACCTTGGCGGCCGCAAGCTGTTCGGCACGGCGGCGGCTGGCGCCTTCCGCCACGGCCATGACGCGAAATACCGGCACTTCGCAGGTCACTGTAAAAGATTGAGCATGAGGATCTCCTGCCACGGCGGTCAACACATAAACCGGCAACGCCAGCCCCCGAGCCTGCAATATCTCTTGCAGACGCGTCTTCGGATCCTTCAACGCCTCGGCCGCAGGCAACTCGGCGATTCGCGGCAGCATCAGGCGCGACACGACCGCAAAGGCCGCATCGAAATTCGAGTCTAAAAACATGGCGCCCAGCAGCGCCTCTAAAGTATCGGCCAAAATGGAACTGCGCCGGAAGCCCCCGGACTTCAATTCTCCAGAGCCCAAATTCAAATATTCGCCGACTCCGAGCTCGGCCGCGATGCGCGCCAGGGTTTCGCCGCTGACCAGCGAGGCTCGCAAGCGCGACAAGGCGCCTTCATCGGCCTGCGGATGCGCATCGTACAGCAGCCGCGCGACACTGCAATTGAGAATGGAATCGCCGAGGAACTCCAGGCGCTCATTGTGCCCGGCGCCGGCGCTTCGATGGGTCAGCGCCGCCTGGAGCAGCGGCGCGGAGGTAAATACGTAGCCAAATGAGCGTTCAACCCAGCCTGCCAGGTCGTCGGACTGGTGCAGTGGAATCACCGCACCTTCACGGTCTTATCGAAGTGCACGGACAGGGAAACATTGGCAATGTAGGGAACCGCATCATCGTAAACGGCACGCATGACCGCCCCGCCATCGTCCTTGGTGATTTCGATGTCCTTGTAGTCTATCCCCGTGGGGTCATCGATGGCCCAGTGCCGCTCCAAGGTGCGCTTGATGTTGCCCGGGTCGCTGGAGCCCTGCAGTTCGCTTGCCGTGGCGTCCATGATCTTGGCGATTTTCATGTAATTGAGGTACACCGGAACCAAGCGAAGTCCGGCATAGCCGATCGCGCCGACCAGCGCGAGGATGAAGAGCAAGCCGATGAATGTCATGCCCTGCTGATGCTTACGCATAAAAACCTCCCTAAATGGCCTCCTATTCAATCTTATTCCCTACTCTTCTCCAGAGAGGTCCGTCACGAGTATCGAGATTAAGCCAGATTCGGACCGCTTTTCCGACCAGATTTTGCTCAGGAACGAAGCCCGGAGCATCCGGTTCATCCAGCCAACGGCTGTCCTTGCTGTTGTTGCGGTTGTCGCCCATGAAGAAATAATGCTTCTCAGGCACCACCCACTCACCGGGCCTCACCCCGCCGCGGGAGAACATCAGGCGATGACGTTTGGTATCCAACTGCTCGTACGCGGTCGGCACGTCGGTGTACATGTACAGATCCTGCTTGGGACCCTGGTAATTCGGTCCCGGCTCCTGCGGCTGCAGCTTGTCGTTCACGTACAGATTGTTGTTGTCATCGACTCGGATCTTATCCCCGGGCAGGCCCACCAGCCGCTTGATGTAGTTGATCTTCGGGTTGGGCGGCAGGCGGAAGACGATCACATCGCCGCGTTTTGGAGTGCCCGTTGCGAGCACCAGCGTATTGGAGACGGGTAAACGCAGCCCGTATGAAAATTTGCTGACAAAAATGAAATCGCCATCGAACAAGGTCGGCATCATCGAATCCGACGGGATGCGGAACGGCTCGAACAGAAAGGAGCGAATCACCAACACCAGGATGATGACCGGAAAGAACGAGCGGGCGTATTCGACCGCGATGGGCTCGCGTACGCGATCGGCCGGGGTGCCTGCGACCGCCGCCATGCGCTTGCGCCGCGGGGCGAAAAATAACAGGTCGGCCAGCCATATGAGGCCGGACAGTGCTCCGACCACGACCAGCATCAAACTGAAGTCCACCGCCTCATACCGGAACAAGCGCCACAACAAGCCGATGGCGAAGGCCACCAGGGCGTAGCCTGCGAGCTTCGGCAACATGGGCTCATCGGCGCCCGTGGCACTCGGGTCGCGGCCGGGCCGCAGAAACCAGCCGTCGATCACAATCACCAACACGCACACCGCAGCCGCGCACAGCAGCCCAATAAAAACATGATCGGTCTCAGTCACTAAATACTCCCAAACCTATTGCTCATGTGCTTTTCTTCCCGACCTGCAACACTGCCAGGAACGCCTCCTGCGGAATCTCCACAGAGCCGACCTGCTTCATGCGCTTTTTGCCGGCCTTCTGCTTCTCGAGCAGCTTGCGCTTGCGCGACAGATCGCCGCCGTAGCACTTGGCCAGCACGTTCTTGCGCATGGCCTTGACGCTGGCGCGCGCGATGATATGACTACCGATGGCGGCTTGCACGGCAATGTCGAACATCTGCCGCGGAATCAGCTCCTGCATCTTGTCGACCAGTTCGCGGCCGCGATTGTAAGAGTTGTCGCGATGCACGATCAGCGACAAGGCATCGACGGGCTCGCCATTGATCAGCACATCGAGTTTGACCAGCGGCGCCGCCTGAAAGTGGCTGAATTCATAATCGAACGAGGCATAGCCGCGGCTCGAGGATTTGAGCCGGTCGAAGAAGTCGAGCACCACTTCGGCCAAGGGCAGCTCGTATTGCAGCGATACCTGGCTGCCCAGGAACAACATCTTCTTCTGCACGCCGCGCTTCTCGCTGCACAGGGTGAGCACGGCGCCCACATGATCCGGCGGCACCAGGATATTGGCGGTAATGATGGGCTCGCGCAGTTCCTTAATCCGATCCGTGGGCGGAAGTTTCGACGGGTTGTCGACATTGGTGACGGTGCCGTCCGTCAGTAACACTTCGTAAATCACCGTCGGCGCACTGGTGATCAGATTCAAGCCGTACTCGCGCTCCAATCGCTCTTGCACGATGTCCATGTGCAACAAGCCTAAGAAACCGCAGCGAAAGCCGAACCCTAACGCCGTGGAGACTTCCGGTTCATAGTGCAACGCAGAATCGTTCAACTTGAGTTTTTTCAGCGCGTCGCGAAATTGCTCATAGTCATCCGAACTCACGGGAAACAGTCCGGCAAATACGCGCGGCTGCACTTGCTTGAAACCGGCCAATGGCAGTTTGGCCGGATTGGCCTCCAGGGTGATGGTATCGCCCACCGGCGCGCCGTCGATTTCCTTGATGCCGGCAATGACGAATCCCACCTCACCGGTTTCAAGCGACTGGCGCGTCACCGGTTTGGGCGAGAAACGGCCCAACTTGTCGATGTTGTGACTGCGGCCCGTGGACATGATGCGAATCTTCTCGCCGGTGCGCAGCGCACCGTTCATGACGCGCACCAGTGACACCACGCCGACATAGTTATCGAACCAGGAATCGATAATCAGCGCCTGCAGCGGGCCATCAGGATCGCCCTTCGGCGCTGGAATGCGCTTGACCAGTTGCTCGAGTAATTCCTGAACGCCGAGCCCGGTCTTGGCACTGACCAATGCGGCATCCTCGGCCGGAATGCCGATGATTTCTTCGATCTCGTGAATGACCTTGGCCGGATCGGCGGAGGGCAAATCGATCTTATTGATGACCGGCAGGACTTCGAGTCCCTGCTCTAAGGCCGTGTAGCAATTGGCGACGCTTTGCGCTTCAACACCCTGCGCGGCATCGACCACCAACAACGCACCCTCGCAGGCCGCCAGCGAGCGCGACACCTCGTAAGAGAAATCGACGTGCCCGGGAGTGTCGATGAAATTCAGCTGGTAGAGTTCGCCGCTTGCCGAGGTAAATCCCAGCGTGACGCTTTGCGCCTTGATGGTGATGCCCCGTTCGCGCTCCAGATCCATCGAGTCCAACACCTGGGCCTGCATCTCGCGGGCATCCAGGCCGCCGCATTCCTGGATGAAGCGGTCCGCGAGCGTCGACTTGCCGTGATCGACATGCGCGATAATGGAAAAATTGCGGATATTCTTCATCTAGGCCTGGGCTTGGGCAAACCAGCGATTATACCGGTCGGCGATGGTAAGCGAGGGCCTTATCTAATTCTTCGAAATCCATGCGGCCGTGACACACCAGTTCCCCGTCCAGCATCAACACCGGGATCTTGTGCCCGTAGCGGGCGCGCGCCGCAGGCTCGCTATCGACATCGATGATGTCCACCCCAATGGCCGCCGCCTCGAGGTGAGCCGCCAACTCGCTCAGCATCTCCTCGCAGAGGCCGCAGTCAGGACGTGAATACAGGACGAAGCGCCGCGGCAATGGCGACATGACGCTAGTGACTGGGTGCCTCGGTGCCGCTCGGAACCCGGACGGAGTGCGCGATGAATTCCACGGTTTGCGCCGGCACCTCGCCCACTGCAGTGACTTGGTGACCTTGGACGACCGTGGAGAAGGCAAAGCCCGAACCCACCCGGGCCAAGCCTTGCATCGGGGCATCCTGCGCCGCGCCATTGGGCGAGCCACTCGATGAGCCATTCGGGGCAGCATTGACCGCGCCATTCGGCGA
>CAZZWE010000113.1:0-15540 GCA_964657675.1 uncultured Steroidobacteraceae bacterium | reverse complement strand
TATTTTGACTCCGACGGTTTCTTGACTTGATAGACGTACATATCGTGAACCATCAGGCCATCCGCGCGGATATATCCATCCTTGGCGAACATATCATTGATCTTGTTCTTCTTTAACTCCGCCATGACCTTGTCGGAATCCGTAGAGCCCACGGCCTTGACGGCTTTGAGGTATTGAAGCGTTGCCGAATAGTAGCCGGCTTGATCCATGGTCGGCATCCGCTTCACCTTGGCGAAGAAGCGCTTGCCGAAGGCGCGCGTCTCATCGTTCAGGTCCCAGTACCAACCGTCGGTCAGGTATAGGCCCTGTGCGGTCTGCAAGCCCACGGCATGAATGTCGGTGAGAAAGGCCAGCAGCGCCGCCGGCTTCATCGTCTTGGTGATGCCGAATTCCTCAGCGGCCTTGATCGAGTTAGAGGCATCGGCACCCGCATTGGCCAATCCCAGCACCTGCGCCCCCGATGCCTGGGCCTGAAGTAGAAACGAAGAATAGTCCGTGGTACCGAGCGGCGCCCGCACCGAACCTAAGACCTTTCCGCCGTTCGCCAGCACCACTTTGGTGGCCGCATCTTGCAACTGAGTGCCGAAGGCATAGTCCGCGGTGATGAAAAACCAGGTCTTGCCGCCCTCCTTGACCAACGCGCTCGCGGTGCCATTGCCTAAGGCCGTGGTGTCATAGGCATAGTGCACGGTGTAAGGCGTGCAGTCGACGCCGGTCAACGAAGCGCCGCCCGCACCGATGGCCATGAAGGGGATTTTCTTTGCGCCGGCAACTTTCGACATGGCGATACTGACGCCGGTGTTCGAGCCGCCGAGCACCATCGTCAGGCCGTTCTGGTCAGCCCACTCTCTGAATTTCGACGCGCCGATGTCGGGTTTGTTTTGATGATCCACGCTCAGCACGGTAATTTTTTTGCCAAGCACCGTGCCGCCAAAATCCTCGATCGCGAAATTGATGGCGTCGAGTCCCGCCGGACCCAAGGCATCTGCATAGACCCCCGACATATCGTCGATGTCGCCGATCACCACTTGATCCGCCGCAGCCACGGCTTCAGAGGCTGCATAAAGACCAAACAGCGCTGCCAACAGCATGGTCGTCGATTTGCGCATCATGTCATTGTCCTTATTAATGTTGAAACTCAAACGCCAAGAAATTCCTGCAACAGTCCCATTTGCGAGGCCAGCTCGTTTTGTGCGAATTGCTTGACGATGCGGCCATGCTCCATCACATAGAAGCGATCGGCCAGCGGCGCGGCAAAGCGAAAATTCTGCTCCACCAGCACCACGGTATAGCCCTTGGCCTTCAAGGTGCGAATGACCTGGCCCAACTTCTGCACGATCACCGGCGCCAAGCCTTCGGATATTTCGTCCAACAACAGCAGGCGTGCACCGGTGCGCAAGATGCGTGCCACCGCCAGCATTTGCTGCTCGCCGCCCGACAGGCGCGTGCCCGGACTCGCGGCGCGCTCCATCAGGTTCGGAAACATAGCGTAAATCTCGCCCAGCTGCATCGCCTCGCGACCCTTCAGCTTGGGCGGCAACAGCAGGTTTTCCTCCGCCGAGAGCGAGGCAAATATGCCGCGCTCTTCGGGGCAATAGCCCACCCCAAGGCGCGCTATACGATGTGGTGCGAGACGTCCCGTTTCGACGCCATTGACCTTGATCGAGCCTGTGCGGCTGCCCACCAATCCCATGATGGCGCGCAGTGTCGTCGTGCGCCCCGCGCCATTGCGGCCGAGCAGCGTAACCACCTCGCCCTCCTCGACCGTCAATTCGACGCCATGCAGAATATGCGACTCGCCATACCAGGCTTGCAGGTTATCGAGCTGAAGCACCGCCTGCCCCATCAAGCCGCTCCGGCCAGCGCCGAGTTTTCAGTGCCCATGTAGGCTTCGATAACCTGCGGATTCTTCGACACCTCGGCGTACGGTCCCGCTGCGATCACGCGACCCCGCTGCAGCACCGAAATGGTGTCCGCAATGGAGGCGATCACGCTCATATTGTGTTCGACCATGAGCACCGTGCGATTGGCTGCCACCTGCTTGATGAGGCGGGTGACATGCGAGACGTCTTCATGTCCCATGCCTTGCGTCGGCTCATCCAACAACATGACCTCGGGCTCCAATGCCAGGGTGGTGGCAAGTTCCAACGCCCGCTTTCGACCATAGGGCAAGTCCGCCGCCAGCGAATCCGCCCACGGATTCAGTCGCACCTCTTCCAGTAATTGCAGCGCACGCGCATCCAGCGACTTAAGACTTTTGCCGGAACGCCAGAAATAATGCGACGTGCCCAAATTCCGCTGTAGCGCGATGCGCACATTTTCCTTCGCCGTCAGATGCGGAAACACCGCGCATATCTGGAACGAACGCACCACGCCGCGACGCGCAATGTCCGCCGGCTTCGCGCGTGTAATATCTTCACCCTTGTAGAATATGTTGCCCGAGGTGGGCTGCAAGAACTTGGTGAGTAAGTTGAAGAAGGTGGTTTTACCCGCGCCATTCGGACCGATCAGGGCATGGATTTCGCCGCGGCGCACCTGCAGTGAGACGCCATCGACGGCAACAAAGCCGTTGAAAGCCTTCACCAGCGCTCGCGTTTCAAGAATCACGCCCTCTACCAACGCCATCGCGCTCCCCTTACGGCAATCATTGTGGTCGCGGGACGGTATACTTTTTAAGCCGTTCCTGTCGAGCAATATAGCGTCCAAGGAATATACTGACCACCGCGCCCGCCTAATGGCCTAAGCGCGGCAAAGGGGCTTCCTATTTTTTCAAATTTCGCGTCTCTTGATTTGCAGGCTCCGCCCTCGCTGTCACGGGTCCGGGCGCATCGTGTCCCGTTGATCGCAGCGACAACCGCGAGCTTGCGCGGCTTTGGACACACAACCACGGATTTTCGCAACGACAAGGTCACCATCGTGACTTGGCCGCAGAGCGGCTGGCGGCCCATTGTTCCGGATACTGGCAACGAAGGCGGCGTCGTCGAAGACAGCTTTGTGATGGAACGACGCGGCGAGGTACAGCACGCCGTCAATCTGGCGGTGGGCCGCAGCTACATCACCGGCTGGTACAACGATCCCAGCATTGCGTCCGAACAGCGACAACCCGTCGATACCTCCCGCATCTATACCCACGAGGCCAATTACCACCCGGATGGCGGACAGATCTTCTCGCCTCGAGACGGTGCGCAATTTGTCGCGCTGCTCGCGAAACCCGGCGATGACATCACACCGGACCGCTTTGTCGCGTTCTTCTGCGACGGCTCGTTCGGCATTCATATTGATCCCGGCGTGTGGCATCAGCCGGTGTTTCCGTTGGCGGCCACCGCGACTTTTGATGACCGACAAGGCAAGGTTCATGCCTGCGTCGCGGTGGATTTCGTCGCTGAATTCGGCTGCTACCTCGAGGTACCGCTCATTGCTTCTTGAGCGCCTCCAGTTCATCCAAGCTGCGCGGCCAATCCATGCCTAACAACCGAGACAAGGCCCGATCCGCGAGCAGCTTGCCGCCTGTCTGGCAGCGCGCGCAGTAGTTGGTTTCATTGTCGGCATAACGAATTCGCTGAACCTTCTCGCCACAACGCGGGCACGGCAATCCATAGCGGCCATGGACGGCCATTTCCGGCCGGAACGCAGTGACCTTGTCGGGAAATTTTTGCTCCGCCTCCGCCTGCAAGCGATCCACCCACAGACGCAAGATCGATTGCGTGCCCTCGTACAGCCGTTGCCACTCGTCAGACTTTAATTTTTGCGTGAGCGTCACGGGCGATAACTGCGCCGCGTGCAAGATCTCATCGGAGTAAGCATTGCCGATACCGCTTAAAATTCGCGGATCAGTCAACGCGCGCTTCAGGGTCCTATTTTCCGCTGTCAGCGCGGCGCGAAACTGCGCCAAAGAGCTTGCCAACACATCGATGCCGCCGGGGTCCATGGCGCGCAGCGCCTGCTCGCCGCTCACCAGATGAATAGAGGCACGCCGTTTGGTGCCCGCCTCGGTGAGGACCAAGGAACCGTCGCTGAAGTCAAAGGCCGCCAAGTGATTGCGACCGCCGAGCTTGGCGAGGACCGGCCGCCAATGCAGACGGCCGGCAATCATCAGATGGATTACCACCCACACATCATTGTCGAGACCGATGACAATGCGCTTGCCGACGCGCCGCAGCTCCAACACGGTGCGCCCTTCGGCGGCAGTGATCGGCGGTTCGGCTGTGCGCAGTACGAAGGGACTGCCAAGGCGGATTTTTTGCAGCACCTCGCCCACAATACGCTGCTCGAGCGCAAGCAAATAGGCACTAATATCCGGCAACTCAGGCATGGCCAAAGCTTGCACTCGGCCAGCGCCGCGCGCAATCCGCTGTTCACCGGCGAAATGGCGAAAAAGTCTGCGGTAGCCGATTCTCCGGGTTGCGTGGCGTCAGCATGAGCAGGCGCCGCTCTGTGGCACGGCTTAAAAATACAAAGCCATAGTCCAAGCTGCCTTCGACTCGCCAACCTTGCGCGTTCAGCGCATCGACGGCGGCTTCCATGGCGGCACGTAAATTGGCCGTGGCTTCCACTCGATGACAGTGAAGCGGCTTCCACTGTAGATCCCACAGCACGACGTAGCGCGGATTGCCATCGTTAAGGTAAGCCGTGAATCGATAGCGCCCCATGCGGCGATTCTCGCGACGTCTGGCGCAGCCGTCTATTCAGTTCCCGGCGTCGCTGAACACTGTATGGCATTCATGCTATGTTCACCCCATGGACGATAAAAATGGCGGCGGAGCGCCGCAATTCGCGACCGCCGAATATGCCGGCGACGCCTCAACGCCCTGCAAGGCCTGCGGCAAATCCACGGGCGGCAACTATTACCAAGTCAACGGCGTGCGGGTTTGTCCCTCGTGCGCGCAGCAGATCGCGTCGCGGTTTCCACAGGACTCTCATCCCGCCTTCGTGCGCGGCGTGTTGTTCGGCGTCGGCGGCGCCGTCATAGGACTGGTCCTCTACGTGGCCTTTGCCATTGGCACTGGATTAGTGATCGGCTTCGTCTCGCTGGCGGTGGGTTTCATCGTCGGCAAGGCCATGGTGTATGGATCGGGTGGCGTACGAGGCCGACGCTATCAAATTGCCGCGGTTGTTCTGACCTATGCGGCGGTCTCGCTGTCGGCGGTGCCTATCTACATTTCACAGATGAAACATCGCAGCGCGCACACGGCGCAGGCGACTCAACAGGTCGACACCGCCTCTAAGCCCAGCACAGCCAAAGTCATCGGTACGTTGGTCTTATTGGGATTGGCGTCGCCATTCTTGGATTTTGCCGACCCGGTGCATGGCCTGATCGGTTTGGTCATTTTATTCGTGGGCATTCGCATTGCCTGGAGACTCACCGGCGGTAAACGAGCCACCATCGTCGGCCCTTTAAGTGACGGTGCCGCCACTACTTGAGTGCGCGCGCTGCTCGAGTGCGTTGTCCGAAGACGCTCTCGTGTGCGCCCACTGCCATGCGCTCGTGCATGCCGCGGAACTCGAAGCCGCGTCCGCCACGGCTAAGCAGCTCGAACAGCGCCAGTTGTTTGCTGACGCGCGAGCGACCTGGGAGCAGGCCTTGAAGTGGCTGCCGCCGGATGCGAGCCAAGCATCCTGGATTCGCGGTGAGATCGAGCGCTTGAACCTCGCAGCCAATCCGGCCCCTTCCCCCGCACCCGTCGCTGCGACCCCGTTATGGGCGCGCCGCTTCGGCCCGCTGGCGCCGCTGTTGATGCTGCTGGCCAAAGGACAATTTCTACTCTCGTTATTCAAGCTGAAATTTCTGTTGAGCCTGGGATCTTTCATCGCCATTTATTGGGCGCTGTATGGGATCCGCTTTGGTATTGCGTTTGCCCTGTTGATCTTGCTGCACGAGATGGGCCATTACCTGGAGATCCGACGTCGTGGTTTGCCGGCGGACATGCCTGTGTTCCTGCCAGGGATCGGGGCCTACGTGCGCTGGTCGGCCTTAGGCGTCAGCACTGAAACACGCTCCTACGTCAGCCTGGCAGGTCCTTGTGCCGGCGCCGTGGGGGCGGCCGCATGCGCGCTGGCATGGCAACAGACCGGCGATGGCTTTTGGGTCGGTTTGGCGAGCCTGACCGCCATGCTCAATTTGCTCAATCTGATTCCCGTGTGGGTACTGGACGGAGGCCAGACCATTGCAGCCCTCGATAAGAATGAGCGCATTGCCCTGGCCGTAGCGGCGGTGCTGTTGGCGGCATTGTTTGGTCAGCCGCTGTTCTTGCTGGTGGCTGCCGGCGCCGCGTATCGGATCTTCACCAAAGACATGCCGCCCACGCCGAGCTACGGGGTAGCCGTCTACTATTTGTTGCTGATGGTGGGCTTGGGGTTCCTGATGCAACTGGCGCCCCGACCGACCTGAGGCATCAATAGACCACGATACGCGCCGAACGGATGGTCACGGGCGGCGTCAACCGTTCGCCCTCTGCGGCGCCATTTTGAATCCGCAATACCACCGACATGCCGCGCGTGACTGTGCCAAATGCTGCGAATCCCTGGCCATCCGGATTGCGGCGGCCGCCGAAGTCGAGTTCGGGCTGACTGCCGATGCAGATGAAAAACTCGTCAGTCGCATCATCGGTACCGCCACGCGCCATCGACACGGTGCCCTCTTGGTGACGCAGGCCCGTGTCGTGGGTGCGTTCCAGCTTCAGCGGCGCCCAGGCCTCAAAACCTGGCCGGGGATACGCCTGAATGACCGCAATGGGAACCGCGGCCGTGGTTTGATTATCGGCGCGCACCGTGCGTCCGAAGGTACCGCCTCGATAGGCATTGGCGGCCACGTACTTTAGAAAATTGCAGGCGGTCAGAGGGGCTCGCTTCAGATCGACGCTGATAGCGATCTCACCTTGCTCCGTATCCAGAATGACACGGGCCGCCGGCACCGCCGGTGGCAGTCGGACGCCGGGCACTTCGCAGGCACTCACGTGGCGCGAGATCAGCATTAACCCCATCACCGCGATAATCGATTTCACGTGTGCGATGCTAACGCGAGAACAATGCCTACGCCGATTTTTGTCGCGATTGGGCCGAGGTGACCGCGTTCAAATGCCGCATCAATGCCTCGGCGACCGTCACCCGAGGATCGCCTTTGAATCGCGAGGCGAAATTCGACAACAGCAATCGTGATAATCGCGGCAGTCGGCCGCCTTGCGCCGCTACCTGAGCCAGCTTCAAAGTATCCGCCGAGGATCTAGGCCGGAACCGCGGATCCGCCGACAGGCGCCGCACGGTGACGTCGAGCGCCTCATCAGTGCGTTTAAGCATGAGCAGTCGTGAGACACGTTCTTGAAATAGACGGTCGATGTAATCCGAATCGCCCCAGGCGCCAATTTTCGAGGCGACCCAGGCGTAGTCGTCGGCCTCATCACCCCGGGAATTCAGCCACTCGTTCAGTACTCGCCAGCTGCGGCCGGGGTTGCCCGCGCGCATTGATCCGTGCGCATCAAGCAACATCGCTTCATCTTCCGCCAAACTTGCTTGGGCGGATTTGCGCCGTTCGAACGCGCGTGGAAATAAACCCACGACGGATAGTGCGGCCAACAACGCGTCGCGCGTTGGAGACACAAAATGGCCGACCAATTTCGACTGTGCGGTTGACTGGTGCATCGGGGCATTCCCTGAGAAGACGCACCATCATCCAGAAACCTGTCGAGGCAAACAGGAGCTAAAGCACAGTTTCAGCTAAATCTTCATTCCCTTGCGGCCGCCAATGCCGGCCAGGCTTGACTGGCGCGCGCGACATTCGCCGCGACATCCTCTTTCCAATGGCGCAAGGATTCTCGGTCGCTGAACAGGTACAGCTTGCCGTCTTGGATCGCGAAAACACGGGGGTTGGCCGGTACCTGACGTCCTTGAGCGGCGTTGTACGCACAGTAACCGCCGAACTGCGGGGCGTAACGTTCGGGATCGGACTTGAAGGCATCGAGGTGGGCTGAGGTAATAAAGTAAAATTTCGAACCCTTGTAAACGTAGGCCTTTTGTTGATCGCCATCCATCAACTTCTGTTCATGGCTGAAGTAAGTCAGCGCATCGAGGCGGCTCAAGGCCACGCCGTTTTGTTCGAGAAACTCGCCGGCTTGCGCCCACGAGGCAACCAACGTAGAAAACAGGACTATCGACTTAGTGAGGATGTGCATGACGAGCTCCGTTTGGCAATTCCATGTAAGCACTGGTTACTTTACGCCCGCACTCCGCTAATGTAAACAGTGACCACATGCGATGCAGCAAGAATGATCGGGAGGATTACCATCATGGCGGCTTGAGGCGGGCCTTGATCGAGTACGCCCTTGGCCGCGTCCGCAAAGATGGAGTCGAAGCGTTTAGCCTGCGCGAAGCGGCTCGTGCAGCAGGCGTGAGCTCCGGCGCCGCGTATCGGCATTTCTCAGAGAAGGACGCCCTGCTCGTGGCCGTTGCGCACGAGGGCTTCAAAAGCCTGGCTGAAAAAACCGCCCACGCAACTCAAGGGACGGTGGGACCTGAGCGGCTTCGCGCCATTGGGCACGCCTACATCACCTTCGCGTCGGATGATCCAAACCTGTTTCGCCTCATGTTCAGTCAGATGTGCATGAGCGCGGCCAAGGCCATTGTGCCGGGCGAATTGGATGTTCCGTCCGCGCTGGTTCAGCTGCGAGCGGCGCTGGCGGATGTCACCGGCACGGAAGCGGACAGCGTTGATGAGAATTTGCTGGCGGTGGCGTGGAGCACTGCGCACGGTGCCGCATCGCTCATCTGTGATGGCGTATGGACGCGCGACGATAATAAAGCGCACGCGGCAGTCGATGAGGTTGTGCGCATGGCGCTGCATAAATCCACGAAAAAAAACCCGGCTTAAGGCTCCGTTCAGCAACGCGCTGGTGACCTCCGTGCTGAATGCATTGCTGGTCTAAAACATTTTTCCAACATGTCTCACCCCGGCTTTTGTCAGTCCCTGCACTAATTTAGTGCAAATTTATGTTCGTTCTAATTAGAACGAACGTTGACTCGGAACGAAAACGGGACCATAGTCGGCCCGTCTTAACAAACAACGATATGTCTACGCATCTGGGGAGATGGCCAATGCAGAATCGTGTTCGACTTATGTTTGCGGTGGTCGCATTGGCGATGAGTTACGCCCATCGCCTCCACGCAGAATCACCCGTTACCGCCGACAGCACCGCTACAGACGGTGGGCTCGAAGAAATCCTAGTCACGGCCGAAAGGCGCTCGAGTAATTTACAGACCTCGGCGGTCGCTGCCAGCGTCCTAACGGGCAGCGAGCTTGCGGCTAAAGGCGTCACGGACGTCGATCAACTACAATTCGTGATGCCGAACGTCACCATTCAAAACTTCGGGCAAGGCAACGCATTCAATGTGCGTGGTATCGGCAAGACTGAGCCGAGCAGCACCACCTCCGTCGGTGTTATTACGTATCGGGACGGCATCGCGACGTTTCCCGGCTATTTGCAGACCGAACCTTACTACGACATCGCCAGTGTGGAGTTACTGCGCGGCCCGCAAGGCACCTTCGCCGGGCAGAACGCCACCGGCGGCGCGGTGTTCATCACCGAAGTCAATCCGACTTTGGACGCGGTACACGGTTACCTGCAGGGGCAGTACGGCAACTACAATGACGGCCGCATACAAGGCGCCATCAACATTCCGTTGACCAGTACCTTCGCCACTCGGATTGCCTTCAACAGCGAAGCTCGCGACAGCTTCTATCAAATAACGGGCCCTTTCACCGGCTCGCCAGGGCGACTTCGCTCCAACTCGGCTCGCATCAGCTTTTTATGGCAGCCGACGGATGCGCTGACCGTCTTGTCGAAGACCGACTACAACGACATCGACCAGGGCGGATATCCCGCAGATCCCGCAACCGCCACCAATGATCTGTTCCACATTACCAACAACGCCGACAATCAGGCCAAGGACCGCTCGCTGCGTTCGGTGCTGAACATCAGCTACGTGCTTCCAGACGGAATCACCTTGCGATCCATTTCCGGGCTTCAGAACGGCAACACCTTGCAAGCGGCGGATTTGGATGGAACCAGCGCGCTCAACTTTACCTTCCGGGACAACGTGCACGAGAAGATTTACTCGGAAGAACTCAACATCATCTCGCCGGACGGCCATCCGTTTAACTGGGTGGGCGGGCTTTACTATCAGAGTGACAAGACGGTGTTTCCGCCCAATGATTTTGATACGGGCGAACCGCCGGGTATGCTCGATATCACCCTGGTGGGCGAAAACCCGAAGACGACCAAGGCGGTGTTCGGCCAGGTGGGCTACGATCTGACCACGGCGCTGCAATTGCAAGTCGGCCTGCGCTACTCGAAATCCACCAATCGCAACAATGGCATCTCCGCCATCCCGGAATTCGGCTTGTTCCTGCCGCAAGATGCTGAGGAGTCAGATTCAGCGACCACCGGCAAGGTAGCGCTCAATTGGATGCTCGATCCGAACGATTTCCTATACGCCTTCGTGGCCACCGGACACAAGGCCGGTGGACTGAACGGAGTGAACATTCTAGCGGCGCAGCCAAAGACGTTCTTGCCCGAAAAAGTAACGGATTACGAACTTGGCTGGAAGTCGACCCTATTTGACAATCACCTGCGAACCCAGACGGGCGTGTTCTACAACAACTACGAAAACTTTCAGGTGAGTCTGGCTGATCCGAATGTTCCCGGCATCACCTCGATCGTGAACGTGCCGGACTCAACCAAAATCTACGGGGTCGAGCTGTCGGCCCAGGCCGTATTCGGCGATCTCTCCTTCGATGGCGGCGCATCGTACCTGCATAGCAAATTAGGAACGCTATACGCCGGCGATGCGCGCCTGGGCCAAGCCGGCGGCAATTGCGCGCTCGGCAGCGGACCGGCCAGCCCGACCTGTCAGGACCTGAGCGGTGTTCAGCAAACCTACTCGCCCGAATGGACTCTCAATGCCGGCGTTCAATACGTTTACCATCTTGGTAGCGTCGGCACGTTGACGCCGCGTGCGAGCTATAGCCATATCGCGCCCGCTTGGGCCACCTTGTTCGAAAACAATGCGCTGGGTGACCGTCTGACGGCGCGCGATATTCTGAACGTGCAAGCTGAATACGCGATCGCGAGCTGGCGCGTCACCGCCTACTCCACCAACCTGAACAATCTCCAATACGTCGCTGCCATCAACAATAACTTGCGATATGCCGGTGCGCCGCGGCAATACGGCATTCGCGTGCAATACGACTTCTAGCTCAAGTGTTATATTTAGCGAGATGATCGAGGATAAGAAAAAACGCGTATCGAAAAAAGAGCAGCGCGATAAAAGTCTTGGGGAAATTCTCGACGCTGCGGAATATTTGTTCGCCAAGAGAGGCTTGTATGGCGTCAGCTTCCGCGACGTCGCCGCGCGAGCCGGCGTCCATTCATCGCTGCTGGGATACTATTTCGACGGCAAACAGGCCTTGTTCGAAGCCGTTTTTGCCCGCCGCGCCGAAATGCATACGCGCATTCGCATGGAGGCGCTTGACCGCTACGAGATCGAAGCCGCCGGTCGCTACACGGTCGAGGGCGCGCTGCATGCCTTCCTGGACACCGATCTGAACAGTTACATCGAAGGCGGCGAGCAGGCGCGGAATTACGGTGCATTCGGCGCGCAGGTCAGCACGACTCCCGAATGGGGCGCAGCGCTGATGGACCGACATTTTGATCCCTTGGTCCGACGGCTGATTGGCATCCTGAAGAAAGCCCTGCCCGACTGCGCCGATGAAGACCTGTTTTGGGGCTATCACTTCGTGTCGGCTGCGATGATGCTGACTATTGCCCAGACGGGTCGAATCGACCGTCTATCAGGCGGCCTGTGCCTGTCAGAAGACCTAGCGGCCGTAAAGGCGCGAATCACAACCTTTATGGCCGCAGGTTTTATCGCGGTCTGCCGCGAACGCCGGGCCGCGCAAAACTAAAAGGTACGCTCATGATTTTATTACGCGGCTGCGCGGGTCTGCTGGTCGCTTTCGTTCTCGCCGCGCCGGGTATGGCCGATGACTTTGCGCCGCGCGACATTCCGGCCAAGACGCTGCCCGTCCCTACGACCGTGAGTATTCCGCTGCAGAAGCTGATCGCGGCACCCTTACCCTCGGGAGCAACGCCAACCTCCAACGAGGAGTGGAAGGCGCTGGTGCGCAAGTCGGCGGACGCCAGTGCGGCTCAGGTCCCTGGCTTGCTCGCCCATTTTGAAATCGCGCGGGAGCAGTCGCAAATCGCCGGCGTTAATGTCTATCTATTTACGCCGAAGAACTTGCCCAAGGAAAACCGCAATCGGCTGTTGGTTCATGTGCACGGTGGGGCCTATGTGCAATTTCCGGGCGAGTCTGGAAATCCCGAGGCCATCTTGATGGCGGGCTATGCGCGCATGAAAGTCCTCTCGATCGACTACCGGATGCCACCCGATCACCCGTATCCGGCCGCCTTGGATGATGCGATGGCCGTGTGGCGCAGCTTGATCAAAACGCATTCGCCTAAATCGATGGCGATATTCGGCACCTCGACGGGCGGAGGCATGACGCTGGCAATGATACTGCGCGCCAAAGCAGATGGGTTGGCGCTGCCTGCCGCCATCGCGCCAGGCACACCTTGGTCGGATTTGACGAAAACCGGCGACAGCTATTTCGTCAACGAGCGCGTCGACGATGTGTTGGTCACCTATGATGGAGTATTGGGCGCTGCGGCCACGCTCTACGCCAATGGGCATGATCTGAAAGATCCGTTTCTCTCGCCAATCTACGGCGATTTTCATGGATTTCCGCCGGCGATACTGACCACCGGAACGCGCGATCTATTTCTCAGCAACACCGTGCGTGTGCATCGCAAACTCAAGCAAGCCGGTGTCGAGGCCTTATTGAATGTCTACGAAGGACAGTCTCATGCGCAATACGCACTGGCGGCCGACTCTCCTGAGAGCGCCGAGGCATTCACAGAAATCGCGGCATTTTTCGCCAGTCATCTCGCCCGCTGACAGAGGTTTGGCTCCAGGCGGCACCACGCCGCGGGCCGGGCTCCTCAAGGCCCACGTTAAGAAATGTCGTGGGACTGGGCTCAACGCGCCCGCCCATCTGTCAAACCGTCCCACTCGCATGTAGCATGTGCAGCGCAATCAGCCAAAACCTCGTTTCGTACTTTTGCCCAAGAGATTGGTGCCATGGCGGATACCGGTGATGCATATGCCGACTGGAAGCATTGGGAGAGCGACTCCTTCGGTGCGTTTAGCGCCATTGACGACGCCTACTACAGTGCCGAAATAGCCTCCGCCAAGCCGGACGCCCAAAACCCCGAATGTGTCCTGGAGGTCGGCTTCGGCAACGGCAATTTTTTGGGTTGGGCAACGAGCCGGGGCGCCGCGGTCTACGGGGTAGAAGTCAATCCGTATTTAGTGTCACGTGCGCGTGAAGTGTTCAAGGGCGCAGCATTCTTTCCGAGTTTGCACGACACGGGTCTAGACACACTGATTGGGCGCGTGACTCATCTGGTTGCCTTCGATGTGATCGAGCACGTACCGAGCGAAGCGATGCCGCAGCTGCTGACGCGCATGCGATCGCTGATGCGCGACGACGGCGTGTTGGTGTTGAGATTTCCCAATGGCGACAGCCCGTTTGGGCGCCAGACTCAGCATGGCGACCCAACCCATGTCACGACGATTGGCCGCAATAAACTGGCGTTTTTTGCCAGGAACGCAGGCCTCGCGGTTCGCAAGATTGGCGGACCTGCGCTACCACTGCGCGGGGTCGGCGCGGCACGCGCCGTGAAGCGTTTCGCGCTGCGCGCCGGCCGCGCTGTCAGCGAACGGGTGATATCAACGCTCTACTTCAATGGAACGCGCGTGGCATTGGAGCCTAACTACGTCGCCGTGCTGGTACCCACCGAGAATCTCGGCCAGGCACCTTCACTTGGTTGACTTCTAGTGAGTTCCCCCCGCGTATTCGCCGGGCCTGTCCAGAGTTTCAGCGATCGCTACCGCAAGGTCTTCCAAACTGTAGGGCTTGGACAATACGGCCATTCGTTCCGGCTCGATTTCATGCGTCTCGTCTGTGGGATAACCCGAAGTCAGCAACACCGGCAGCTCCGGCCGGCGCACCCGAAGTTCGCGCGCCAATTCCATGCCGTTCATGCCGCCTGGCATCATGATGTCGGTAAATACCAAATCAACGTTGCGCTTGTCGGCCAACGCACCGAGCGCCGATGCCGCACAGTCGACCCGCGTCACTTCAAAGCCCAGTTGCTGCAGCATCTCGCCGGTCAAGGCGGCTACTTCCGCGTCGTCTTCCACCAATAGCACTGCACCTGCCTTGAACAACGGCGCCGCCATGGCTCCGGCATCGACGGCGTCGGCCGGCAAGTCTGCGGCACGCGGCAGGATCAACGTTGCTACAGTGCCTTCGCCGAGCGCGCTGCTGATGGATGCACTGCCGCCGCTGCTGTTGGCGAAGGCATAGACTTGAGTAAGCCCGAGACCCGAACCCGCGCCAACCGCCTTGGTGGTGTAGAAAGGTTCAAAAGCCCGAGCTGCCACGGCGGCGCTCATGCCTATTCCTTGGTCAATAACATCTATCCGCACGCCGGCCGCTACATTGGTAGCGCAGATTTGTATGGTGCCGCTCCCAGCCATCGCATCGCGCGCGTTGACGCATAGGTTGAGCAGCGCCAGTTCAAGCCCCGCCGGATCGATGTAAACCGGCCAGAGTTCCTCGCTCAATCGAATATCAACCGCGACATCCCCCCGAAGGGTGCGATCCAACATCTGGCCGGCGTGTTCAAGAAACACCTTCAGGTCAATCGCTCGGGGCTGCAAAGCTTGACGGCGCGAGAAGGCGAGGAGTTGCCGCGTAAGCCCAGCGCCTCGCTGCGTAGCCTGCCGCATACCCTGCATGATGCGCTCACGCCGAGCCGGATCGGCCTGTTTCGGCAACAGGTCAAGCCCACCGGATATCACCATCAGGAGATTGTTGAAGTCATGCGCAATGCCTCCCGTCAGGCGTCCCAGCGCTTCCATCTTTTGCACCTGGCGCAACTGCTCCTGAGAAGCGCGACGGCCGCGCGCCAGCCCGATCGCTCCGGCCACGCGCGCCACCAGCTCGCGCGCCGTGAACGGTTTGGTCAAATAATCATCTGCTCCCGCCTCCAGTCCTTCGACACGCGCTTCCTCGCCGGCGCGGGCCGACAGCAAAATTACCGAGACGTCCTGCAAGGCAGGATCTTGGCGGATCGCCTGCAACAGTTCGAATCCATTGAGCCTGGGCATCATTACATCGGTTAAAACCAAGTCGAATTGCGACGCCTTTGCCGCCGCGAGGGCCGCGTGTCCATCCGCGACGGCAAACACGTTCAATCCAGCCTCATGCAGCAACCGCTCCACATAGCCGCGCATATCGGAATTATCATCGGCCACCAACACGCGCCCGGTCATCAACTGAGCGGACAGCGGCACCGCCTGCGCGGCATTTGATGCGACGGATTCGTCGAGCCAACTCAGTGCTTCGTTGACGAAGGCATCCCG
>CAZZWE010000112.1:0-15851 GCA_964657675.1 uncultured Steroidobacteraceae bacterium | reverse complement strand
CACGATGCCGGCGCCGTGCTCGATGGCACGCTCCTTTTGTCCCGAAAGATCCAAGATTCGAAAATCATCGCCGCGCAGCTGATTGAGGACCAAGGTGTACTTGATGCGCGAACCGTGGCGATCCAACAGGCGTTTCAACAGATCGACCGAGTCGCGGCCCGAGTCCATCACATGCCAATAGCGGATATTGAGTGAGATTTCGGAAGCCACTTCGAGCAACTGCGAATCCTCCATCCACTGGGTGAGTTGCTCGCTGGTCTGCGCGGCGAGGTCGACCAGGATGCGGCGTTCGGGCTGCTCGGTCGCAGCTTCCACAATGGCGTCGAGGCTCTCGTATCGGTCGACGAGCACGGGCGAGGCATAGCCCGAGTAGAACCGCAGCAGCGCGCCGTGCGAGCGGTCAGAATCGAATCCCAAAAAAGCGATCGAATGGTCGATCATGTATTGCGCCATCAGCCGCGCAACCAACGATTTGCCCACACCGCCCTTCTCGCCGCCCACCAAATGAATGTTCGTCATCGCTGCCCCTTAAATTTGTAGGGCGGCAATTTATCACGCTGAAGCGACAAATCGATTAACTCGAGATAACGGACGATATGTCACTTATAGTAACGGCCGGTTCGTGATACCTAAACTTGAGGGAATCCTAAGATGACTATTTTCCGCCATGGGCTGCTGGCTGCGGCGCTGTTGACCGGCACCGCATTGTTCAGTGACGCCTCTTTCGCAGCCGCGACTGCGAATCTCGAGGTTGACGCGCGCGATATCGGCCGTGGTTTGCAGCACGCCCACCTGGTACTGCCGGTCAAACCGGGAAAACTAACCCTGCTTTACCCCAAGTGGCTGCCTGGCGAACATGCACCCACCGGACCCATTGGCGGATTGACGGGATTGCAGTTCTCCGCGGCAGGTAAAAACATTCCCTGGCAACGCGACGGGGTTGAAATGTACGCCTTCCACCTGACGGTGCCGGCGGGCGTCACCACGCTGGACGTCAACTTCGACGTCGCCGCAGTCTTAAACGCGGGCTACACCAATGCACTGCGCACGGCCACCGATTCGTTGGGGCTGATCCTCTGGAATCAGCTGCTACTGTATCCCTTGGGTGTGCAGTCGGACGACATGCCCATCGCAGCGAGTCTGCGACTGCCCGCCGGTTGGAAACTGGGCACGGCGTTGCCGCAGACATCCACGCAAGGCGACACGACAAAGTTCGCCACGGTGTCGCTGACGACGCTCATCGATTCCACCGTCCTGACAGGCAAATACTTCCGAACGATCGAACTCGGAGGTACTAAGCCCGTGTACCTGCACCTGGCGGCAGACGACGCGGCGGCCACGCAAATCTCGGAAGCTACGACGGCGCAGATGCGCAAATTGGTGAAGGAAGCGGAAGCTTTGTTCGGCGCCACTCACTACAACGAATACCATTTCTTGTGGACCTTGAGCGAACAGATCGGTTTTCAGGGCATCGAACACCATCAGTCGAGCGACAACCGCTCACCGGAGCGATCGCTAATCGATGATGAGCTGTTGCATGCCTCGGGGATCCAGCAGTTGCTGCCGCATGAATACACGCACTCGTGGAACGGCAAGTATCGGCGTCCGGCGGGCCTTGCCACGGGAAATTACGATTCTCCGATGAAGGGCGAGTTGCTGTGGGTGTATGAGGGCCTGACGGAGTACATCGGCATGGTGTTAAGCGCGCGCAGCGGCCTCGAGCCGCTCGCCGATGCACGCGACAGCTGGGCCAACACCGCGGCGGACATGGAAAGCCGCAAGGGACGGGAGTGGCGTCCGCTGGCCGATACCGCGGTCGCGGCGCAGCTCAACTACACCATCGCGCCGGAGTGGATCTCACGCACGCGGGGTGTTGATTTTTATCCCGAGTCGGCGCTGCTATGGCTGGAAGCCGACACACTGATCCGCACCAAAACCAATGGCGCGAAGAGCCTGGACGACTTCTGCAAAGTGTTTCACGGTCCGCCGAGCACGGGACCCAAGGTCGTTCCCTACACCTTCGAGGATGTGGTTGCCGCCCTCAACACGGTAATGCCCTATGACTGGAAGGGTTTTTGGACTGAGCGCCTGACGCGCACTCGCGCCGGTGCGCCATTGGAAGGCCTCAAAGCCAGCGGCTGGCATTTGAGCTATGCCACCGAGCCTTCTATCGAACAGAAAGGCGATGAGGCCTCGCTCAAGGAGGTGTCTTACTTCGAATCGCTGGGATTTGGCATCAAGGAAGATGGCATGGTGATCACCGGCGTGATCCAAGGTTCGCCGGCGGACTTGGCGGGCATTGCGCCCGGCAGCCACTTGATTGCCGTCGACGGTCGTAAGTACACCAAGGACGCTTTGAACGATGCGCTCAAGGCGGGCGGCACCGATTCTCGGATCATCAAGCTGCTGGTGGACAAGGACGATACGTTCAGCACCTTTGACGTGCACTACGCGGGGCACGCTCGTTATCCCCGATTGGAGCGTGAGGCGTCGACGCCCGACACGCTGACCGCAATCCTCTCGCCTAAGACCCCCTGAAAGCAAACGGGAACCGGCGCATGGCTGCGCCGGTTCCCGTTTCTATCATCTCGTCTCTAGCAGTTAGCGAGAGGCGTTCAACACCGCATCTGAGGCCGCATGCGAGGCATGACGGATCATGTCGAGCGCGGTCTTGGCTTCGGCCTGGCTATTGGACAGAACGGTGAAGGTCAACACGATGTCGCCCGTCTTTACGGTGCCCTGCTCCAGGTATTTCCAGCCACTGGCGGCCGGCGCCTTGTCGGTGGCATAGAAGTAGTAGCCGTTGGCGCTCGGGCCGCTCAGCGTGTGAACCGCCACGGCGGGTTCGAGCCAAACCGACTCGGCGCCTTTCGCGGCGGAGCTCACCACCGAACGGATCTTGGCGTCGTCCGGCAGCACGCGCGTCTCATCGCCCCAGATCGGCGTCAACAGCACTTTGAAAGCGGCGCCATTCTTCGGAGCAATGATGATGGTCTGCGGTGAATTGCCGGCCGGGCTCTTCACATTCGCCTTCCAATCGCTGGGAACGTTCAGCACCAAAGTGCCGTGGTTGGGGAGCACGAACTGCTCGGGCAACGGAGCCGCATGGGCCGCTGCAGCACCGATGAGCGCAGTCAGGGCGATCGATCGAATCAGGGAAGTACGCATGGATAGTCCTTTAATTAAGAAAGATTGTTGCGACGCCGGAGCACGGCCAGCAGCGAACGCATTGGCTGTTAGATGTGGCTGCGAATTGCCCGATTGCAATATCGCCGCCGCTGTCGTCCGTAAAGTTTTGCTCGTCATATCGTCGTCCTGCCTCAAGTGTTCCGAATCCTTCCCCCGTATCAACATCAACGAATTTTCTTCTCAAAAAGTGACATCAATAAGTGACGTTTATTTCTTGATAAGCCGCTTGCCGGATATCACTAGGCAAGCATCGGTGAAGGGGGAGTCGTTGGTGCTCATCGATGATGACCTCATCTCCAAACCGATCGAGTCGCCAACTCTCGAACTCATATAAACATGCGTGAGTTTGGCGTCACAAGTGAGATTTTAAGGGCGACGAGTTAGTTTTATTGACGTGAGACCCGCATCACATTTAGTTCGGCAGGGATTTATAACCGCGCGGACGTGTTGGCGGAATAGCGCGCAGTGCACATTTCTTTTTTCCGCATTTCGAACAGCGCATGCGGCGCGCAACGTCGATCAGTTTGGCGTCCCAACCGCATAATTTGCCGAGCGTATGCGGGTCCGATGAGCGCTCGTGACCGCAGGCTTCGCACTTGATAATCAACAGATATTGACCGAATTCATCGCTTAATTTATCGATTTTAAAGTCGCGGCCCATGGGAAGCGATTGTCGCCATCGCCCGCGACTGCGTCCATCCAGCGCTATCGCGGTGCGATTACTGTATGTCGACTGGGGTACGATCAGTCAGCAAAAATTTAACAGGCAATAAGCGTTGCTTATCTTTGATTGCTTATCGCTTGATAACCAAAACCAAGGCTGCTGAAGATGAAAGGCTTCGCGATGGACCCGAAAACACCCGATTCGTCGGCTACTTGGGTGTGCAGTACTTGACCACCAAACCGGTGGAACCCTAGTTGAGCGGCATGCCGCCTACGCTGGGCGGAACATAGATGGCCTCGCCGTGACCCGTTTTCTTATAGATTCCCAGGGAGCCACCGACCCCAACACCGACCGCCGAACTCCGCGAATAGGAGTCGGAACCGCCGCCGGCGCCAATGGAACCGGTTTGCGCGTCCTGGAAACCTTCCAAGATGACGCCGTTGGCCCCGAGCTTAGCCGCCTCAATTTTCAAGCGCTCGATGACTTTATCCACCGACTTCTGCCCGCCCGTACCGAATGCGCTCTTACTGTTCGCATCGAGTAAGGCGATTTCCTCAAAGTTGGCGGGTGGCGTCGAGTAGATTTTGACGTCCGCCGGGGAAATGGGCGGCCTGGCCGCACCGGTGAGTACATGGGTCGAGGGGGCTGCACACCCGACCAACGCAGCAGCCACTGCAGACATCAAAAAGTAACTACCACGCATCATATCTCCACATTCCATGACCCAGCCGGTTTTGCGGCTCCAGCGGCAAACATAGCGCACAAAAAAATTCCACCTCGTAGGACAATAGCGCCATCGCACACCCATGAGAATCGCTACCTACAACGTTAATGGGATAAATAGCCGCCTGCCGGTTCTGCTGCGGTGGTTGGCGCTCACCGTGCCGGATATTGTCTGCCTGCAAGAGCTGAAAGCACCTGCGGAAAAATTTCCCGAACAAGCGGTCCGCGATGCCGGCTACGGTGTGATTTGGCACGGCCAGAAGTCCTATAACGGCGTCGCAATCCTGGCCAAGGGTCGCGATCCGGTGGAGACCCATCGCGGGCTGGCGGGGGATCCAGAGGACCTGCACAGCCGATACCTGGAAGCGAGTGTCAATGACTTGATCGTCGGCTGTCTGTACCTGCCGAATGGCAATCCCGCGCCCGGCCCCAAGTTCGACTACAAGTTGAGTTGGTTCGAGCGACTGCATCAACATGCGGAGGTCTTGGCCAGACTTAAGTCGCCGGCAGTGCTCGCCGGCGATTACAACGTGATTCCGACCGACAACGATGTCTACAAGCCGGAGCGTTGGGTCGACGATGCACTGTTTCGAGCAGAGAGCCGTAGCGCTTATGAGCGTCTCTTAAAACAGGGCTGGGTGGACGCGATTCGCACGCTGCACCCGAACGATAAGATTTATACCTACTGGGATTACTTTCGCAACGCCTATGCGCGGGACGCCGGACTGCGAATCGATCACCTGCTGTTAAATGCCGCCTTGCAGCCCAGGCTGATCAAAGCAGGCGTCGATCGCGAAGTTCGGGGCTGGGAGAGGTCGAGCGATCACGCGCCGACCTGGATTGAACTCAGCTAATCCGCAACGGCTTTGCTTTGCATGAGGTTATGGAGTGGCCAACTGCACCACCATCTTTCCGGTATTCGCGCCAGTAAATAGGCCAATCAAAGCGCTTGGCGCGGATTCGATACCGTTCAATATCGTGGTCCGGTACTTGATGCGCCCGTCCTTGAGCCAGCCTTTCATGTCAGATATGAATTGTTCGCGCTTGGATGCGAATTCGTAGTACACGAAACCGCGGATGGTGACGCGGTTATAAATGATATTCGACAAGGTTGTAACGGGGTCCGACACGGCGCCGAAGTTGTTGTAGGCGGAAATCATCCCGCAGACCGCAATCCGCCCCAAGGCGTTCATGCGCGGTAACGCAGCATTTAAGTGTTCGCCGCCGACATTGTCAAAGTACACGTCGATACCCTTGGGTGCGGCGGCCTTCAAGGAACTTCGAAGCTCACCGTCCCGGTAATTGATGACGGCATCGAGCCCCAGTTCGTCTTTGAGCCAGCGGCACTTCTCCTCAGAGCCGGCGCTGCCGATTACATAGCAGCCCTTGATCTTGGCAATCTGCGCGGCGACGCTGCCGACCGCGCCCGCCGCTGCGGACACGAAGACATTTTCGCCGTCCTTTAGAGCACCGATCACCAACAATCCGCCATAAGCCGTCAGGCCCGTCAATCCCAAAACGCTCATGTAGGCAAGCACCGGCATTCCGTCGGGGTCGAGTTTGGTGAGGCCTTTTTCGCCGGAAACAAAATATTGCCTAAAACCATTCATCGATTCGACCAGATCACCCTCCTTGAAAGAAGGATGACGCGACTTCAACACGCGGCCAATGGCGCCGCCCATCATGGCCACATTGAGAGCCTGCTGGCCGGCGAGACGCGGCCGCATGGCGGGATCCACCGACATGTAAATATTCTCCACCAGCACTTCGCCGTCGCGTGGATCAGGCAGGTTAACTTCGACCAGCTTGAATTGCTCTGGCGTGGGCATCGCCTGGGGACGGTCGATGAGATGAACTTCCTGACTTCGCATTTGTTTTCCTTGTTAGAGCGCCACGCGCTTGGACAGCGCATGTTGCCAGCGACCCGACTTAAAGCGCCAGATCAGCAATGTGCCTTTCAACATGTAGTCGCCGATGATGGAGCCATAAATCCAAACCACGGGCAAGTTCAACGACACGAACAGCGCCGCCAATCCGCAGCGCATACCAATCAACCCCAAGAACGAGGTCATCAGCGGAAATCGGGTGTCGCCAGCGCCTCGCAATGAGCCGCCGATGGCCATTTCAACGCCGAGGAGCGGCAGCATCGCCGACATGATGTAAGTGAATTCGAGCGTGTGCCGCTCGCCCAGGCGATCGCTGCCGAGGAAGAATACGGCGAGTGTGGGCGCGTTCAACACGATTATCAGACCGATGGCTGTCATTGCGCCGACGGCCATGGCACAGGCACGCCAACCGCTGCGCGCGGCACCAGGTGCATCGCCGGCGCCTAAGTGCTGTCCCACCAACGTCGCACCCGCCACGGAAAATCCCGCACCGACGACCATCGCGGCATTCAGCATATTGACGCCGACGTTGTAAGCAGCGAAAGCTTCCGTGCCGTAGTAACGACCGATCAAGGATAGGAACAAGAAGAATCCTGACTGTAAGATTACTTGCTCCAAGGCGGTGGGGTAGCCGATGTCCAGCAAGCGGCGATAACGCGACCATTCGAACAAGTGGCCGCGATGGAACTTAATGGTCAACTTCTGACGCATCCACAGCGTGATCAGCACGGCGCCACACAGGCAGAACGACAGCCCGGACGCGAACGGTGCACCGGCAGCACCCATCTGCGGCGCACCAAACTTGCCGAAAATGAAGATATACAGCAACGGTAAGTTCACCAGATTAATGGCGACACCGAACAACAGCGGAGTCCAGGGATTGCCGGCCGCCCGTAGCGCGCTGGATAGCACGATGTCGATGGAAAAACCGACGATAAAGGTGGCGAGCCAAAAAATATTTCTCGCCGCGAGGCGCGCTGTCCCCGGGTCCAGCCCATAGATCTCGGCGATCTGACGCGAGAACACCATGCCGAGTACCATGATCATCAACCCCACCATCGCGCCCAGCATCAACGATGAGGACGTGATGCGGCTCGCCTCCTCGCGCTCGCCTGCCCCCCAGGAACGCGCGACCAGCGCCGTGGTGCCGACGCCGATGGCCATCAACAGGGCCTGAAGGGAGAAAAATACGCGTTGCCCGGCGCCCAATGCGGCCACCGCCGAGGCACCCAGGTCGCCCACGAACTTGGTCTGCACCATGGCCACCAATGAAAACAAAAGATTAGCCGCGATCGAAGGACCGGCCAGTTGCCAAATGGTCGGTCGCTTATGCGCGATGATGCTCAATGTGCTCCCCGAAACGAGGGGCATATTCTGACATGCAGCGGATGGCGCGCTTAGGCGGCCATCACAACTTCACGTCATCTTCACGACGAACCGCTAGCTGATTTCAATGGCAACCGGCTTCTTGATCCAGAACGCCAGCACCAGAAAGTAAATGATGCCAATGGCGAGCCATGTGGTTCCCATGATCTGCGCCAGACGATCCATCTCGAACAGCACGTACAAGATGATGCTCATTCCGACCAGCGGAAGCACCAAGTGCAGCAGCCACTGGCCGGTACGCTGCCTGATGAAGTAATGATTGATCACCGACATGTGCAGCAATACGAAGCTCACCAGTGCGCCAAAATTGATGATGCTGCTGAGCTGATCGATGCGGGCGGAGAACAGCAGTCCAACCAGCAGTGAGACCACGGCGACCACCAGGGTGCTGACGTAGGGGGTTTTGTAGCGCGGATGTATCTTTGCCAGAACGGCGGGCAATTTGCCGTCGCGTGCCATGGCGAACAATACCCGAGACACGGCGGCTTGGGCGGCCATGGCGTTGGCGATCGCCGAAGAAAATGCCACGGCCACGATGGTGATATTGCGCAGCCAGACACCGCCGGCGAGTCCGGCGATTTGATAGAAGGCCGTTTCGTCCGACTCGAACGTCATGCCGGCACTCAAGTCCGTCGCGATCCATGTTTGCAGCATGAACAACACACCCACCAGCACCAAGGCCATCACGGTGGCGCGACCAACGGAATTCAATCCGCCCCGGGTTTCTTCAGCGAAGGTGGAGATGCCGTCGAAGCCCAAGAATGACAGCACGGCGATCGAGGTGGCGCCGGCGATCGTGGCCATGGAAAAGACTTGCGGGTCATAGATGGGCTTCAGCGACAAATGGCCGGCCCCCGCGCCGCCATACAACCTCATCAAGCCGAAGATTACGAACAAAGCCAAGATCAGCAATTCGGCGAACAGCATGTAGCGATTGAGGCGCGCAGTAAATTCGACTCCCAGCCAATTGACGGCGGCATTGAATACGATGAATCCCAACAGCCAGGCCCACTCCGGCACGCCGGGAAGCAGCGGCCGCATCGCCACGGCACTCAGCAAATACAGCAGCGATGGGATCAGGATGTAGTCGAGCAGAATCATCCAGCCGGAAAAGAAGCCGGCGACTTCGTGCAAGCCACGTTGCACATAGGCATACACGGAACCGGCCACCGGAAATGCGCGCGACATGGCAGCGTAGCTCAAAGCAGTGAAGTACATGCCGACCAAGCCCAACAGATAAGCCAACGGCACCATGCCCTTGGCTTCTTTGTAGACGAAGCCGTACACGGACATGGGCGCAATCGGCACCATGAAAATCATGCCGTAAATGACCAGATCCCGGGTGGTCAGCGCTCGACGCAGCTGTTGTTCATAGCCAAGTTCCTGCAGCGACGCTTCTTCTGAGGACAATGCGATCTCCTAATGCGTGACGGTTTGCGTGCAGTACAATGCCACGAATCCATGAGTTCGCACACGCACAGCCATCGGCACACCATTCATCACCAGCATCATGGCTGGGATAACAGTTTGACGCCCACGGTGCGGATTGCGCCCGGCGAATCGCTGGAATTCGAAGTTGCCGACGCATCGGGCGGTCAACTGACCCAAAGATCCGTCGTCGCCGATGTGTCGCAAATGGATTTCGGCAAGATCAATCCAGTGACCGGGCCGGTGTTCATCGACGGTGCACTGCCGGGCGACATTTTGAAGGTCACCCTGCTCTCTTTTGTACCGTCGGGTTGGGGCTGGACTGCCAACATTCCGGGATTCGGATTGTTGGCGGACGATTTCAAGCACCCCGCCTTGCATATCTGGCACTACCACGCGCAATCCCTGGAGCCGGCGTTGTTCGGCAAGGGCTGCAAGGTGCCGCTCAAGCCGTTCACCGGCACCATCGGCGTCGCGCCGGCGGCAGCCGGTTTGCACAGCATCGTGCCGCCGCGGCGCGTGGGCGGCAACATGGACGTGCGCGACATCTCGCAAGGGACCGAGCTGTTCTTGCCTGTCGAGGTCGCGGGCGCCTTGTTCTCGGTCGGCGATACGCATGCCGCCCAAGGCGATGGCGAGGTCTGCGGAACGGCGATCGAGAGTCCCATGCGGGTGGCGCTGAAATTTGATTTGCTGAAACAGACGCCGCTGGCCTTTCCGCGGTTTCGGACTTCGGGACCGGTGACGCGCCATTTGGATTTGAAAGGCTACGAAGTCACCACCGGCATTGGAACTGATTTGATGGAAGCGGCGCGCGATGCCGTACGCTCCATGATTGACCTGCTGACGCACCAACATGGACTGTCCGCGATCGACGCCTACCTGCTGTGCAGTGTCTGCGGCGATTTGCGCATCAGCGAGATCGTCGATGTGCCGAACTGGACCGTGTCGTTCTATTTTCCGCGGGTGGTGTTCGACTAACGCGGCAACACGGCGTCATTCCTTGACGCCCGTGTAATCTTGAGCGAGGACAGCGAGCTCGCCAGATCCTTGGCAACCGGCGCCAGCGGAGTGGCCAACACGCCACCCACGACACTCAACCACATGTCCGACGATCCGAAGTAGTGCGTGAAATCCAAGGTGCTGATCGACGCGCCGCCCAACACGCTCAAGGCGACGGCGAACAGCATGGCGGTAAACTTGGTCCAATTTTGGTAGCGTTGATCGGCGTGCTGAAAACCGTCGTCGATGATGGCGGCCAGCAACAGATCGAAACGCGCCAGGACGTTGGCCTCTTCAGGCCCCAACGTCACGCCGCCGGCCAACTTCTCGCCGATCACCTTGAGCATGGCGCCGTCCAGCTCCGTGGCGTGCGCGAAACGCTCCGCTGAGGCGCCCGTGAGCCGTACCTCGACCAGAGACTTGGCGATGGCTTTTTGATCCATCAGCGGCCGACCGCTGACCCAGTTGGCGTGCAGTTGATCGAACAGCTGTTTGACCGCGCCGTGGGCATTGCGGCGCCGCTGATCGGGGAAAAAGACCTGCAACGCGCGTTCGATACTCGAGAAGCCGACGTTGGAAATCCCGCCATCGGGCAGCACCTTCAAGCTGTCGACCAGCGCGAAGGACGCGGCGCCCAGCGCGCCCAATACCCCCACAGCGGTCCCAACGTTGATCGCCGCGAAGCTCATCCCTTCACCTCGGCCCCGCCCCTTCCGCGTACACCTTGATCAAATCGGTCAAAAAGTCCCTCCCAATGAACACCGACCGCACGCTGCGATGCTCATTCAATCCATGCGTGCCGTTGCCATCAGGATCACCCCAGCCGCCGGGTGCACCGTACACCGGAATGCCGATGGCCTCGAGATAAATACCGTCCGTGCCGCCGGTGGACATGGCTGGAATGAGCGGCACGCCCGGGAAGTATTGCTTCACCAGTTTTTCAGCAGGTCCAAGCACGAGCGGATCCAAGGGCGGCGGCACGGCCTGAGGGCGGATCGGCTGGACGGGCGTTATTTTGACTCCGGGATCATCGATGGCCGCAGCGAGCGCCGCTTGGGTGCTCTCCACCGTCTCACCAGGAAAGATTCGGCAGTTCACGGTGGCCGCCGCGCGCTGCGGCAGCGCATTATCGGCGTGACCGCCTTCGAGCATCGTGGCCACGCAGGTCGTGCGCAGCATGCTGTGATAAGAGCGATCCTTGGAGACCGCCGCCGCGGCAGCCGCATCCTGCGGATTCTTCGACAGCGTGATCATGGCCGCGCCCATCTCATCGCCGCGCGTCGCACCCAGCTTTGCAAAGTAAGTCCGCGTGGTGTCGCTTAAGTTGACCGGGAATTCGTTGTCGCGCACCTTGGTGAGCGCGGCGGCGAGCTGGTAGATGGCGTTGTCGCGAATGGGGATGGAACTATGGCCGCCGGGGTTCACGGTCTCCACGCGATAGTTCTGCACCGCTTTTTCACCGACCTGAATGGACTGCACCAGCAACTTGCCGTGACCATCCGTGCGACCGCCGCCGCCTTCGTTCAACGCGAATGCCGCAGCGATGAGCTGCGGCTTGTTGGCTGCCAGCCATTGCGCACCATTAAACGCGCGGGTGCTTTCCTCACCGCAGGTGAGCGCCAGCTTGATGGTGCGTTTGGGGTGATAGCCGCTTTGCTTGAAGCGCATCAATGCGTCAATCCAAGTCGCATCCATGGCCTTCATATCGGACGTGCCGCGGCCATAGTAATAGCCGTTTTCCTCGATCATGACGAAGGGATCCCGGGTCCAGTCCTCGCGTTTCGCCTCCACCACGTCAAGATGCCCCAGCAGCAGCATGGGCCGTAGCTTATTGGAACTCCCAGGCATCACCGCTACCAAGCCTCCCTCTTTGGGATGATCGGGCACTGAGAACAGCGTGATGTCTTGATCGGAGAATCCGGCGCCTTTTAGGTGTCCGGCGATGTGCTCCGCCAGCAGCGTGCAGCTGCCCGCCGACAGGGTGGTGTTGGTCTCGACCAGCTCTTTATAAAGAGCCAGGAATGAAGTTTGGTCCGGGCGCAGCGGCGGCATGGGCGCTTCCTGCGCAAACGAAGCCGCCTGCACTAAAAGACCCAAGCTGATCGCAATCACCTTCCTCGTTCGCATGGCTCGCCCCTTTGTATCCAACAAAGAGTGATGTTTGCCGCGAAGTTTGGCAAGCACGATCGAGTAAACTGCAAATCATGAACACTGTCATTCCTGGGCTGCGCGAGGCCGGGCCTCGCAAGGCCGCGCTCGCCTTTATCTTCGTCACCGTGCTGATCGATATGTTGTCCTTCGGAATGATCATTCCGGTGCTGCCCATGTTGGTCCAGGATTTCGCCGGCGGCGATGCGGCGCGCGGCGCCGAACTGTATGGCGCCTTTGGCACGGCATGGGCGCTGATGCAGCTGATTTTCTCGCCGCTGCAGGGTGCCTTGTCCGATCGCTTCGGCCGGCGCACGGTGATTTTGATTTCCTGCTTGGGTCTCGGGCTTGATTTCATTTTGATGGCGCTTGCGCCGAATCTCTGGTGGCTGTTTCTCGGCCGCGTCATCTCAGGCATTTGCGCGGCGAGTTTCAGTACCGCAGGCGCCTACATCTCCGATGTCACACCAACGGAGAAACGCGCTGCCGCCTTTGGCATGATGGGCGCGGCATTTGGCGTGGGCTTCGTATTAGGGCCGGCCATCGGCGGAGTGCTCGGCGCCATCTCGCCGCGGCTGCCGTTTTGGGCGGCCGCGGCGATGTCCCTGCTCAATGTGGTTTGGGGACTGTTCGTGCTGCCGGAATCGCTGCCGCGCGAACGGCGCATTTCTTTTTCGTGGCGAAGCGCCAATCCCATCGGCGCTCTCAAGCTGCTCGGTTCCCATCCCATGCTGGCCGGACTTGCGCGCAGCTACTTCCTGATCAATCTGGCACACGTGGTATTCCCGAGCATCACCGTGCTCTATCTGCATTACCGCTACGGTTGGAGCGCTAAGCAAGTGGGCGTGGTGCTCGCCGGTATCGGCATCTCTTCGTTGCTGGTGCAGGTATTTTTGATCAAGCGCGCGGTCAAGCTGCTCAAGGAACGGCGTGCCATGGTGGTGGGCTTGGCGTTCGGTGCCTTGGGTTTCGCAATCTATGGACTGGCGGCGACCGGCACTGAATTCTGGGTCGGCATCCCCGTCATGGCGCTGTGGGGCATTGCGACCCCCTCCTTGCAAGCGGTCATGACCGGGTTGGTGTTGCCGAATGAACAAGGCCGGCTGCAGGGGGCGCTCGCCAGCCTGACGGGTCTGGCCAGTTTGATCGGACCCACATTGTTCACCCAAGTGTTCGCCGCTTCCATCACCACGCCCGGCAATTGGCGCACCCTGCCCGGCTTACCCTATCTGGTCTCATCCGGGTTGGTGATCGCAGCGATGATTGTTGCTTGGCGCGCCACTCGCTCGATGGGATTTAGCCCGCTTCTGACAAGCGGGGGTAATGAAAGCTGACGGACTGCCCCTCGACTCAATGCTTACCATGCTCACATGAAGCCTGATTTCACGCCCACGCCGGACCGACGCTACTTTGTGGTGCGCGGGCGGCTGTGGCGGTTGAGCAATCCGTGGCTGGACCCGGATGTCCATCAGCGCCTGGTGCACGAGTTGATGGCGGCACGACGCGCGGTGCGGGATGCGACCACCACGCAGGAGCGCACGGCAGCGCGAGTGCGAGTCGATCAGGCCAAATGTGCATTGGGCGAACGCGGCGAGGCGTGGTGGAGCGATGGCGCGCCCGATTACAACCGGCACCTGGCAGTGAATACGCCTTATGCGGAGTGGTTCGGACCCATCTCTCATTGACGCAGGCGACGCACCGCTCGTGGCGATTCATGTAGGCGCAACACGGTACGCAGAGCCTCCGCCAGCTTCCTTGGATCTATCGGTTTGGTCAGATAATCATTCATACCCGCGGCGATGCACAGATCCCGATCGCCGCTCAAGGCATTGGCCGTCAGCGCGATCACCGGCACCACGGGATTCAGGATGCCGTTCGCGCGTCTGATCTGGCGCGTGGCCTCATAACCATCCATCTCCGGCATCTGACAATCCATCAGCACCACATCGAAATCGGTCGACCGCAAGCGCGACAAGGCCTCCACGCCATTGACGGCGAGCTCGACAGTCGCACCCATTTTCTGCAACAGCCTTTCGCCCACCTTGCGGTTCACGGCATTGTCGTCGACCAACAGCACGCGACAGCCACTGAACTCCGCACTGCCCATGGGCGGCGCGTCGGCTTGTGACAAGACGGGCAAGCGCACGGTCGCCTCCTCGGCGAGCACTTTTTGAAACGAACTCCATTTCACCGGCTTGGTGACGATGTGTTCGAAGGTGGTTCGCGCCTCCCCGCTGATGGGTTGGTTCAATGCGGACAGCAGTATCAGACGACTTTGCCTGTGCAGGTCGAGGTCTCGAATGGCATTGCCCAACCAAAACGCCTGCTGATCCGCCAGGCCTCGATCGATTATCACCACCTCGGGGATTCCTCCCACCGCACAGAGTTCCTGCCAGCGTTTCAGTCCGTCCTGCGCCGAGGCAGCCGTGTGCACATCGAAGGTCCAACTCCTCAGGTGCTCACTTAAGATGCGCAGATGCGTGGGGTGATCAGCAATGACCAGCACGCGCCAAGCGGGAAATTCCGGGCGTGCCAGCGGGGTGGCGGCCCGGTTTAAGTGAAACCGAAGATCAAAGGTAAACACAGAACCTTCGCCCACGTGGCTGGCGATGTGGATGTTGCCGCCCATGGCTTCCACCAAGCGTCGACAGATCGACAGACCGAGACCGGTACCGCCGTGACGGCGCGTCGTGGATGCATCTTCCTGCGTAAACGGTGTAAACAACTTGTCGATGGCGTCAGCCGCGATGCCGATGCCCGTATCGATGACCTTGAACGACAGCGCGACCGGATCAAGCGCGTCGCCTGCACGCCGCACCTGCAGCGTCACCTCGCCGGCGCTGGTGAATTTGATGGCATTGCTCAGCAGGTTGAGCAGCACCTGACGCAATCGGGTTGGATCGCCGCGCAAGAGAGTTGGAACGGCCGGATCGACGTCCGCGAGCAGTTCCAAGCGCTTGTCGCTCGCCCTCAACGCAACGGCGTCGAAAGTATCATCGATGAGCGTCGCCAGATCGAATTCGATGCTTTCCAAATCCAGCTGGCCGGATTCAATCTTGGAGATATCGAGGATGTCATTGATGAGGGCCAGCAGTGTCTCGCCGCTGGAGCGGGCAATCTGCGCATACTCGCGCTGCTGCTCGCTCAACTCGGTGTCAAGCAATAGGTCCATCATGCCAATCACGCCATTCAACGGAGTCCGTATCTCATGACTCATGTTCGCAAGGAACAGGCCTTTCGCCGTGCTCGCCGCATCCGCAGCATTCTTTGCATGGCGCAACTGTTCCGCCGCCTGCCTGAAGGCGGTTATATCTTGCACGGCGCCGATCAGGCCCACGCGGTGTCCGTTGACGTGCTGTGGATAGACAATGGCCCGCATCCAGCGCAGCTTGCCGGTGGCCGTGACAAAAGGCGCCTCAAACTCG
>CAZZWE010000111.1:7894-16262 GCA_964657675.1 uncultured Steroidobacteraceae bacterium | reverse complement strand
GGGCTGCTTCGGCATGTGGAGCGAGGCGAGCCGCGCCAAACACTATGACGACCTCTGCGGCATCGACGGACGCATCGCGCTCGCGGGTGAGCACGCCTCGTTCTTGGGTGGCTGGCAGGAAGGCGCCGTGACTTCGTCCCTGGATGCCGTCAGCCGCTTGCACGCGCGCGCGGTACAGCAAGGGGCGCGCGCATGAGAAAAGTTTTTGCCGCAGTGAGCATCGCCGCCCTCACGGGGGTCACAGCACTCAGCCTTCCGCCAGTGCGCGCCTACGGAGACGATTCCTCGTTCACCTCCACCGCCGGGGTTGGTCCCATGTCGGGGCAACAGATCTATGAGCACATCTGTCAGGGATGCCATATGCCGGGTGCGCAAGGAGCGAGCGGCGCGGGCTTTTATCCCAAGCTCGCTGGCGACAAGAAGTTGATTTCATGGCAGTACGCCGCGCTCACCGTCTTGAATGGCAAAAACGGTATGCCGCCCTTCGGCCTGCCCGCCGACCAAGTGTTGCAGCTGCGGGCGGCGCACTTGAGTGACCAGCAAGTCGCCGACGTCATCAACTACGTGCGCAGTCACTTCGACAACAAATATCCCGCGACCGTGACGGCCAAGCAAGTAGCCGCGTTACCGCATCCAGCCGCCTCGACAGGGCCTTTCTAGCCCCGCTGCCGAGCGCTCCGCCACGCGGGCATGTTTGCACGTGTCAGATCGCGATTTCGTCGCGAATATGCAATTTTTGCCTTAAAAAACCTTATTTCAGCCCCTAATTATTGAACCGCGTCGCGGTAAAAAATGTGGCGTGCGGCGATCATTCAGACTGCCGCATAGCAGCAAAGATAGCCGCTTGAATAACAACGACGAACAATCTGCGAATACCACGATGGACCGTCTGCTTCGTACGCGGCTGATGTTGGCCATTGCCTTGAGCTACACCATCGACGGACTGATCCTGACCGGCTTCGCCATCTTCGGTGTCATCGGTTTCGAGGTGCCGCTGCTGTACACGGCAGCCGGGCTGTCCGCCACTTTGATATTCGCGCTGTTGCGTTTGTGGACGCATAAACATCGGTTCCGCGATACGGAGTTCGCGCTGCCGCAGACCATCGTCGCCAGTGCAATCGTGCTGGGCTTCGCTGCCACGACGCCGCCGGTGGCGTTTTATTTCTTCACGGTGCTGTTCGTGGTGTTCGGCTGCGGCAGTTTGGGGTTATCAGGCCGCCAGTCCGCCCTCGCATGGGTCGCGGTGACCCTCGCCGCCGCGCTGACCATGTCCGCCGTTCAAGCCCGCATCACCATTCCACAAGATTCGACCGCACAACGCTCCTTGGTGCTGTTGTGCTTCATCGCAACTCTGGGCCGCTGCATTTTGTTGGGAGGCCTCGCGCGCACTCTGCGGCTGCGGCTCCAGGATCGGCGCCGTCAACTCCACGATTCCGTCCGGCTGCTCGAAGAGCGCGACAAATCATTGGCGCAGGTCAATCTCGAATTAAAACGCCAGGCCACTCACGATGCGCTCACGGGGATCGCCAATCGAGTGCTGTTCCTGGAGCAATTGCAGCGGGCGGTTAGCGACCAGCAGCCCTTTGCTGTTTGCGTGCTGGACCTAGACCGCTTCAAGATCATCAACGACTCACTCGGCCATGGTGCGGGCGATCAGTTGCTGAAGCATCTGTCGGAAAGATTGCTGACGATTGCACGCATGAGCGACACCGTGGCTCGAGCCGGAGGCGATGAGTTTCTGCTGCTGCTACGCGACTTGCACGACGCCGAGGCGATTGAAACGCTGATCGAAGCGTGGATGCGGGTACTTTCGCAGCCGTATCACCTCACCGGCTTGGAATTGCACGTCAACCCCAGTATCGGCATTGCGCACTACCCGAAGGATGGCACCATCGCCGAAGAACTGTTGGCGCGCGCCGACGAAGCGATGTACTACGCCAAGCGCACCGGACGCAACACCTTCCGCTTTTTTGACTCAAGCGTGATGGGATTCTCGCGCGAACGCTTGGAGATCGAGGCGGAACTGCGCAGTGCGTTGACTTCAGGGCAGTTGGTATTGCATTACCAACCCAAGGTGGACATCGCCACCGGCGAGATGCGCAGCGTTGAGGCGCTGATTCGTTGGCGCCACCCGACGCGGGGCCTGATACTGCCGGGAGAATTCATCCCGGTCGCCGAGGAAAGCGGTCTGATATTGGAAATAGGCGATTGGGTCATTCGTGAAGCCTGCCGGCAGGCACGTGTATGGCAGGACCACCGGTTGCCCCCGCTGCGCGTGGCCGTGAATGTCTCACCGTTGCAATTCAGGCAGGCAGATTTCGTCAAGAGGATCAGCGATGCGCTCGAGGAGTTCTCGCTCGACGCAACCTTTCTTGAAATCGAATTGACCGAAGCCACGCTGATGAGCAACGCGGAGACCTCCGTGTCGTTGCTCAACGAACTGAGTCAGCTGGGCGTTATCGTCGCCGTTGATGACTTCGGCACCGGCTATTCCAGCATGAGTTATTTACAGCGGTTTCCGATCGATAAATTGAAGATCGACCGCAGTTTCATCAGCGATGTCGCCTCGAACGCGGGTGATGCCTCGATCGTGCGCGCCATCATTTCGCTGGCGCATGGACTGCGGCTGAAGGTCATTGCCGAAGGAGTCGAATCCGAGGAGCAGTTGGGGATATTGAAGCGCATGGGCTGCGATCAATACCAAGGTTTTTTCCGCAGCGCTGCCGTGCCCGCCGCCGAGATCGAGCACTTTGCACGCCGCGATGGTCAGTCGCAGCTGCAAAGCGAAACCGATATCGATCGAACGCAGAGCAAGTTGTTTCGTCTGCGCGAAGCATAGGCCGTAGAATTGGCACCATGAGCGTGCCAGTGACCGCGGAACCCGTTTTTTGGGAAACCCGAAAGGGCGGACTGCTGCTGGCCAGTTTGGGTGCCATCGCATTCTCTGGCAAAGCCATCATCGTCAAGCTGGCGTACCGCTACGGCGTCGACGCGGTCACTCTCATCATGTACCGCATGTTGTTTTCCCTGCCGCTGTTCCTGCTGCTCGCCTGGCATGCCGGCCGCGGCAAAGCCCCGCTCACTGGGCGCGACTGGCGCACCATTCTAGGGCTGGGATTTTGCGGCTACTATCTTGCCAGCTTTCTCGATTTTGCCGGCCTCGCGTACGTCAGCGCCAGCTTAGAACGACTGATTCTGTATTTGAACCCGACCATCGTGCTGCTGATCGGCGTCATCTTTTTCCGCAGGCGCGTAACGCGAGCGCAGCTCGCGGCGTTGGCGGTTAGCTACTGCGGCGTGCTGTGCGTGTTTGGCCGCGAAGCGGCAGTGACGGGCAGTAATGTGCCATTAGGCACGACGCTGGTGTTTGCAAGCGCCGTGAGCTACGCGGTGTATCTGGTTTATAGCGGCGAGGAGGTGCGGCGGCTGGGAGCGCTGCGCCTGACCGGACTTGCAACCTCGGTGGCTTGCGTGATCTGCATTGCGCAGTTTTTCTTGCTGCGCCCGGTAGCGGCCATGAGCGTGGCGCCGCAAGTCTTATGGCTCTCGGTGCTGAATGCCACTGCGTGCACCTTCGCCCCCGTATTGATGGTGATGATGGCGATCGAGAGAATCGGCGCCACCTTGACGGCGCAGGCCGGCACCATCGGCCCCTTGTCGACCATTCTGCTGGCGATCGTCGTCTTGGGCGAACCGTTCACCCCGTGGGTGGCGGCCGGAACGGCCTTGGTCTTGGCCGGCATCTGGTTGCTGACCCGCCCAACGGCATGAAAGGCACCCATGGTTGGCACGAGCGGATACCGGGGCACGCGGCCGCGGGACTGATTATCGTGCACGGGATCGCGGAGCACGCCAGCCGCTATCGTCATATCGCCCCGCGACTGGCCGCACACGAAATCGCCTGCTTCGCCTACGATCAACGCGGTCATGGCCTTCATCCTGCGCGGCGCACCGACATCGATGACTTCGATCACTTTGCCGACGATCTCGAAGCGGTCGGACAGGCCTTGCGTCTGCGGTTCCCCACGCTGCCATTGTTCGTGTGGGGACACAGCATGGGCTCGGTCATCGTCACACTCGCATCCATTGACCGATTGCGATGGGCGCGTGGCCTCATCACGACCGGACATGCCTTGGATGCCCTGCCAAAGCTCGAAGGTGTGACCGGAGTTCTTCTTAAGCTCGCCGCCAAACTGCTGCCGCGCCTGCGCATCAGTTTACGCATCGACAGCACCAAGCTCACCCAGGTGCTCGAGGAGCAGCGCGCGCACATGGCCGATCCTTTGGTCCCCCGCAGCGCCAGCCTGCGGCTGCTATACGGCTTCGCGGCCGCCTGCACGACCTGCGCACAAAACCTTCCGGCCATCCAGCAGCCTTGGTTGGCCGTGCATGGCGAGGCCGACGCGGTCTGTCCGCCGAGCGGCTCTAACGCAGTGATCCAGCAGCTTGGGTCGGCTGATAAAACATTGGTGACCTATCCGGGATTGCTGCACGAGGTGCATAACGAAGATGAGGCTGCCCGAGAGGCGTTGGTTGAACTCATGAGTCAATGGATTCTCGCGCGCAGCACCGACGAGACCGCGCGAGCCTAATCCCGCACAGCGGAATTTTGCTAAATCTATTTTCCGGCAGCGGCAGCCGGGCTTACACTCGCTGCCGACCGCAAACCATAATTTCACCGGGAGTTTTCCGAATGCGTCCATCGCAATTACCTGCTTTGTTCCTGGCCGCCGTCTTAGGATCATCGACCGCCTGGGCGGCCAGTCACGAATTGCCCACTGCCAAGCCTGACAGCGTGGGTATGTCTGCCGAGCGACTGTCCAGGCTCAACGCGACGATGAAAGAGTGGGTCGATCAGGGTCGGCTGGCAGGGACCGTCACCATGGTGTCGCGACATGGCAAGGTGGTCGAATTCGACGCCAATGGGAAACGCGATATCGCAGCGAACGCACCCATGCAGAAGGACAGTATTTTTCGCATTTATTCCATGAGCAAGCCAATCACGGGCGTGGCCATGATGATGTTGTTCGAAGAAGGCAAATGGCAGCTGAACGATCCGGTGTCCAAGTACATTCCGGAATTCGCGAACCTCAAAGTCTATGGCACCGATGCCATGAACAACGTGGTGATGAAGGATCAAATTCATCCGGTGACGATGCGCGAACTGATGTCGCACAGCGGCGGCTTCACCTATGGCATCTTCAGCAATACCCCGGTCGACAAACTGCAGCGCGAAGCGAATGTCCTCGACATCAACTCGACGCTGGATGAGTTCATTCAGAAAGTGGCCAAGGTGCCGCTCAACTCGCAGCCCGGCACGGAATGGCACTACAGCATCTCGGTCGACATTCAGGGCTACATCGTGCAGAAGCTGTCGGGCATGCCGTTCGATCAATTCCTCGAGAAGCGCATTTTCAAACCGCTTGGCATGAGTGACACCGCCTTCTATGTGCCGAAGGAAAAGCTCAGCCGCTTGGCGGAATTCTATAGCTACGACAAGGACGGCAAGTTCGTGGTGGTGGGTCCGAAGGACGGACTGAATCACGACTTCTCTGCCAACCCTAAGTTTTTCTCCGGCGGCGGTGGATTGGTTTCCACAGCCACGGACTACATGCGCTTTTGCCAGATGCTGCTGAATGGCGGGGAACTGGATGGCGTGCGCTTGCTGGCGCCTAAGACCGTCGAGCTCATGCACACCAACATGCTGCCCGCCGGTTTGAACGTGTTTGGCTTGGACGCCGGATTCGGATTGGACTTTGCCATTTACACCAATCCCGTCGCGGCCGGCGGTTACTACGGTAAAGACACTTATTGGTGGGGCGGCGCGGCCGGCACTTGGTTCTGGATCGATCCGGTGAATGACCTGATCGTCATCGGCATGATTCAACAGGTGGCTGGCACCGGAGCCACCGCATCGGGGACGCTTCCCGATGTACGCGGGTTATCGCACGTGTTGACTTATCAAGCTGTGATTAAGTAAAAAAAAATTCGTCAGTAGCCCCTCACTACCAACGCCGACGATCAAAACGGCCGACCTGCGGAGGTCCGGCCGTTTTGCATTTATGACTTCACTCTTCTTTGCAATTAAGTATATCTGCGGCCACACGGCGCGGGAGTAGCATCTCGTTCGGGGTTGGTAGCACTCGAGTGAATGGGGAATGCGGCGCGAACTCGGGCGTGGCCACTATGAAGTGATTGGCAAAGACCTTTCACCGTTAAACGCATAACTACTGAGGATTCTATGCATACCTATGCTCACACACGTATCAAGCGTGCTGGCGCGCTTGTGCTCATTGGCCTGGCGGCAACAATCACGGGATGTGGCGGTTCATCCGGTGGCACCACCACCGTACCACCACCCCCTGCGACGGTGACGCCTCCAGCGACCGGCATCATCACCTTCACCATCAATGCAACCACTGCCGCGACGGCGCCGAGTCAAATGCCCACCTTCGAAGGCATGACGTTTGGGCCGGTCGGCACCTACGACAAAATTCGTGGCACCGCCATCGGGGCATTGGATCCCAAGGATCCGAAGAACGCGGTGATCACCGATATCGCCTTGGCGCCCGTCGACGCCAACGGGCTGGTCGAATACAACATGGACTTCTACATTCTCAAGCCCTCCGACTTGAGCAAAGGCAATCACAAAGTCTTCTTCGAACTGCCCAATCGAGGCGGCAAGCAATACGGTCCGCTCAATCTGTCCGCCGGTGGCAACGATCCGACCACGGCAGCCGATGCCGGGACCGCCTTGTTGCAATATCAGGGCTACACCATCGTTTGGGGAGGTTGGGAATCAACGGTCTCGCGCGCGAACAATTCCATGGGCGTCACGACCCCCGTTGCGGTGAATGCCGATGGCAGCGTCATCACGGGACCGGTATACGAGTATCTCGAGAGCGATTCCGCGACCACAGCGTCCTTTGCCACCACCTATACCACCAGCACCATGGATACCACCATGGCAACGTTGACGGTGAAGGCGCATTTAACCGATGCGCCCACGACCATTCCCTCCACCGGTTGGACTTGGACCAGCCCGACCTCCATCGCGCTGCTGCCCGCGGGCACAAACTTCACCGCCGGCTCAATCTATGAGTTGGTGTATACGGCGAATAATCCTTGGGTAGCCGGGATCGGCCTGGCAGCCATCCGCGATTTGGCTTCATTCCTGCGCACCGCGACCACTGATGTCACCAGCGGCACCGCCAATCCCTTGGCGGGCGACGTGCAGCGCATGGTGAGCTTCGGTTCTTCACAGCCGGCCCGCACCATGAATGACTTCGTGTGGCTGGGTTTCAACGAAGACTTGAATGGCAAGCAGGTGTTCGACGGGGTGTTCAACTGGGTGGCCGGCGGCGATGGCGTGGCCATCAACTATCGCTTCGAACAGTCCGGCATGACCGAACGCAATCGTCAGGAGCACTTCTACCCGGAAGGCATTTTCCCATTCGCCTACGCCACCATCACCGACCCATTGACGGGCAAAACCGATGGACGCGATTCGCGTTGCTCGGTGTCCAACACCTGCCCGAAGGTGATGAACGTCAACTCGGCCAATGAATATTGGGTGAAGGCCGGTTCCATGCTCCACACCGACGCAACGGCGAATGATTTGCCCGATGCGGTCAATTTCCGTACCTACTTGATCTCCGGTTCGCAGCACGGCGGCCCGGGTGCGGCCAATTCCCTGGGCGTGTGCCAACAATTCGTGAATTCCACCGACCAGTTCCCGGCGCTGCGCGCGCTGTTCGCCGACCTCGACGAATGGATTGATGGCACCGCACCGCCCGACAGCAAGGTGCCCCGCCGTGAAGATGACACCGCCGCGTTTGCGCAGACCACCGCGAACTCACCGCTGGGCATCGGCGTCGTGCCGCAAGCCGACTTGGGCTTCCCGACCATTCCAGGCGTGCTGTACACCGGCTTGGTCACCGTTCACAACGTGTTCAATTGGGGACCGCAGTTTGATGAGGGTATTATTTCGGTCGAGCCGCCGCAGGCCACGGGCAAGGTGTATCCGAACTTCGTGTCGAAGGTTGACTCGGACGGCAACGAATTGGCGGGCATCCGTTTGCCGCCCGTCGCGGTACCGGTCGCCACCACAGCGGGTTGGAACTTACGATCAACCGCACTGGGCGGGCCGGACGGTTGCGAATCGTCGGGCACGTTGATTCCGTTTGCACCCACCGCCGCCGCGCGGAGTTTGCCGACCGGCATGGATCCGCGTCCATCGCTCGATGAACGCTATGGCTCGCATGCGGCCTACGCGACTGCGGTGGCATTGGCCGCCACGCAGTTGCAAAACGAGCGCTTCTTGTTGCCTATCGATGTGCAGACCTACATCACCAACGCGCAGAAGCCC
>CAZZWE010000111.1:0-7884 GCA_964657675.1 uncultured Steroidobacteraceae bacterium | reverse complement strand
GGCGGCCTTTTTTTGGGCTGGGTGTTTTTGTTGTAACCAGATGTTTCCTGGGTGCACCTCAACGTCGTCGCAACAGAGATCAAAACTTTGCTGACACCCGATCAGCAGCAGAAGTACGCCGACGTCGAACGCCAGATGATCGAACAAATGAAACAGCGTGCACGATCCAAATGAGCCACAATGCCCACTTCTTTTGCGGAGGTCGGTATGAGCAAGATCGCGTTAGTCACGGGCGCCAACAAGGGCATCGGTTTTGAAACCGTACGTCAATTGGCCAAGAGCGGCGGGGTCCACGTCATGCTCGCCGCGCGGGACGCCGCCAAGGGCGCTGCGGCGGTCAAGACCCTCAAGGCCGAGGGCCTGGATGTCGAAGCCCTGACGTTGGATGTTGACAATCCCGCGAGCATTGCTGCCGCAGCCAAGCAGATCAGCGATCAATACGGGCACCTCGACATTTTGATCAATAACGCCGGCGTGTTGATCCGTGACGGCTCAACCAAAGTGTCCGAGCAAAAATTGGACACTTGGCGCAAGACCTTCGACACCAACGTGTTCAGCGTGATTGCCGTCACGCAAGCATTTTTGCCGCTGCTCGAGAAATCCACTGCGGGTCGCATCGTCAACTTGTCCAGCATTCTCGCCTCGATGACCCTGCATTCCGATCCGAAGTCACCGATTTATGACTTCAAGACGGCGGCTTACAACGTATCAAAGACTGCCGTGAATGCGTGGACGGTGCAGCTTGCCTACGAACTGCGCAACACCAAGGTGAAGGTCAACGCGGTTCATCCCGGCTATGTGAAAACCGACATGGGCGGTCCGGAAGCGCCAATGGAAATTGTCGATGGCGCAAAAACCAGCGTTGAGATGGCGCTGATCGGACCTGAAGGCCCAAACGGCGCCTACGTTCATATGGGACAGACCTTGCCCTGGTAGATTAGAGGGCGCATCAATACGCCAACGCCATTCCGTCGGCGCGCATTTCGCTCGCCGCCGCGTAGACGCGCGTGGCGCCGCTCATCCGATGTTCGATGCATTCGTAGCGACCGAATCCGCCGTCCGAGGCAGCCATGGGCCAGCCGAGATGAATCAGCGCCTTGCGCGTCTCTTCGGGCACGCCTGACTCGAGCCGCAGTACGCCCAACGGCCCGTAGCCGGGCGCGTCCTCCCCCATGTTTTGCGACGAGCCTTCGTGGTGCCAGCGAGGACTGTCGCCGGCCGCTTGGATGTCCAGTCCATAATCGACGCGGTCGATGATGATTTGCGCCTGCCCCTGCGGCTGCATGTCCCCGCCCATGACGCCGAAGGACATCCAGGGCGCCCCGTCGCGGGTCGCAAATCCTGGAATGATGGTCTGGAACGGACGCTTGCCCGGCTGATAAATGTTGGGATGCCCATCCGTTAGAGAGAACAATTGGCCGCGATCCTGAAACATGAAGCCGAGTCCATCAGCGACCAACCCTGAACCCATGCCGCGGAAGTTTGATTGGATAATGGAAATCATCATGCCGCTCGCGTCGGCGACGGTGAAGTAAGTGGTGTCGCCATGGCTGGGCGCCTGTCCCGGATAGATCGGCGTCAGAATGCTGTCAGGCCGGATTAGCTTGGCGCGTTGCGCGGCATATTCCTTGGAGTTGAGCCACTCGATGGGAATCTTCGCGAAATGCGGATCGGCGTAATAACGGGCACGATCTTCGTACGCCAGACGCTTGGCCTCCACCTGGGTGTGAAACGAGGCGGCCGATTGAAACCCCATGTCGCGCAAATCAAAATTTTCCAGGATATTCAGCATCTGAAGTGTCGCCAGACCCTGGGTGTTCGCCGCCATGGCGTATACGTCCACGCCGCGGTACTTGGTAACCAACGGATCGCCCCACTCGGCATGCTGATCACGCAGATCCTCGTAGGAAAGCCACCCCCCGATGCGTTTGAAATAGCCATCAATGGTGCGTGCGATGGGCCCCGCATAAAAGGCATCTCGCCCGCCCTTCGCGATCATTTTATAGGTGCGCGCCAAATCGGGATTGCGAAATACCTCGCCCTCTTGCGGCGCTTGGCCGGAAGGCGCGTATGTATGCATGGCATTGGCGGTTTCCTCAACGCCAGACCCTGCACGCAGGAAAGCTTTGAGATTTCGATCAATGTAGTAACTGATGATCTGCGGCACCGGCACGCCCTGCTCGCATAGGCTGATGGCCGGCGCGAACAACTCGGCCCACTTTAATTTTCCATAGCGTTGATGCAGTGTCCACCAGGCATCGCAAGCCCCAGGGGTGGAGACTGACACCGCTCCCAACGGCGCAATCGCACCTTGTTTGGCGCGCGCACGCTGCGTCTCCAACGTCAACGCGCGCGGCGAGCGGCCGGATCCCGCCAAGCTCACCACCTTGCGCAAGCTCGGATCCCAGACAAAGGCAAAGCAATCGCCGCCCAACCCTGAACTGGTGGGTTCCAGAAACCCCAAGCAGGCATTGGTCGCGATCGCCGCATCAACCGCCGAGCCGCCGCGCTTCAAGGTTTCGATGGCCGTCAAGGTCGCGATGGGATGCGCTGTGCCGGCGGCGCCGGAGCAGCCATAGACCGCCGATCTCGATGCAAAGCTTGCGCCTGCCGGGCGATCACCGGCGTGCACATCGGGCCGTTCGAAACGGCCCGCGCCCGGCGGCTGAAACTTCGGCGGCATGGCCGCCGGCTCGCCGGGCGCCACCGCACCATCGGCCCGCACGCGCCTACAAGGAAATGCCGCCGCAGCCGCGAGCGGCAGTGCGCTGATAAACGATCGGCGACGCATAAAACTCTCCTGAACGATGATTCTTTAAGCGGTGCCGCGGCCTCGGGCCGCCACTTCGACATGCTGCCGCGAGGGCGCGAGCGTCTCCACCAACGCGTCAAGCGCGCGTTGGGGGTTCGCTGTCCCGCACATGAAAATATCGACGGCCGAGAAATCTGATTCGGGCCAGGTGTGAATTGAGATGTGCGATTCCGCCAGCAGCACCACCCCGGTGATGCCGCCCGCATCGCCGAAGCTGTGAAAATGGCTGGCGAGGATGGTCGCGCCGGCGGTTTCAGCGGCACGGCGCAACAGCGCTTCAAGCTGCGGGCCGCTGCGCAACAAGGCTTCCGGCATGCCGTAGAAATCCGCCAGGATGTGACTACCGATGCTGGCAGCCGGACCGCTCATGACGTTCTCACTTATGTCCGCCGCCGCCACCGCTGGCCCATCCTCCCCCGCTGTAGCCGGGACCCGAGCTCCAAGAGTGCCAAGAATTGCCGGTGCCCTGCCCGCCAGCCGCCCGGCGCCCAAGCGAAGTCCAACTCGCCAAGGAACACAGCAACGAGACGATGATGGAATAGATCAGGAATTTATTTCTCATTGTCCCTTGGCATCCAGTCGATCCAAAAAATAGGCAGGCAGATAAATGCACGCGGCCGCGAACAGGCCATAGGGCAGAACATTGGACGTTGCAAACAGCAATGGGATGGCGTTGACCAAGGCCAAGCCAATGAGGATTTTCCTGGCCAGCGCCGTATAGGAGGGATGGGGTACCTCATCGGCATGCACATGGCCGCCGAACCAGGCCCTGATCTGATCCAGGGGCGCCGGCACCGAACGTGACCACGTCAGTTCTTCGGACGTGGATTCCGCTGCGAGCCGCACCAGCCCGTTACTGAATTCGTTCACCTGCGTGGTATCGCCCACGCTGACTCGCCAATTGAATGAGCCGGCCGCAAACACCACGCGTGCGGTGTAGGCTGCGCTTTGATTGAAGCGCATTCCATCAAGACTGGCATGTCCGGCGCCATCCCACGAGGGCCAGCGGTCCAGCACTTCCGCTCGTTGCCAACCCTCGCTGGTTTCAATCAGCCAAATGAATTTCTGCTGCGGCGAATACAGCAGGTATTCGCTCCACTGCGATCCGTCGTCGCTCTCCGAGCGGCGCATGGCGCCCAGAATGGTGTAGTGACTGCCACCGATGACGGCCTCGGTGCCCAAGCTCAACGTGAAGTGCACCGAATCCACAGCCGCGCCGGCCGCTAACACTTCCGCCGTGGGACCTGAGGTGTCGACTTCGGCATGGCAGCTGGGACAGACGATGTGCATGGTGATGCCAGGCACGCAATTCACCGGCGCACCACAGGAAGGACAGGCAAGCGCGCTCACCTTGCCGTGAAACCGGCCTGCCGCATCTTTGATTTGGTCGGCATCGCGCAACAACTGCGCTTTCAAATCAGCCAATTGCACCGCTTGACCGACGTACACTTTCGGCGGACCTGGATCGGAATAATCCAGACTTAAAAATCGATCGGCCGAGCGAAAGTCGGCGACCTTGGCCACCCAGCCTTGTCCCACCTTGAAAGGCAATTCGCCTTGTCCGCCGGTGCATTGCGCCGTGCGCACATCGGACGTCGCGTACACCTGACCCGACAAGGTCATGACATGTCCGGGCACCAGTTTCTCGAACAGAGGCAGCGCCACATCGGTCGGCTTCGCAAAAGTCAGGGTGTATTGACCAGACGCATCAGACAGCCACGCGTTACTGCCATCATCGAACAGCACATACCACTCGTTCCAATAGCCGTCGGCATATTTCAACTGGATGCGGCCGATCACCGAAAAGCCGCGTTGCGCAAACTGGCCTGATGTACCGATTTGCAGCGGCGAGTAATCCTCCAGCACCTCCGACATCTTCCCAAGGTCGCGCACCGAGTCCGCATCCTTGAGAACCGTGGTCTTGCAAAACTCGCAGACAGCCATGACCGAGGCGGCCGATTTGAATTGTATCGGCGCCCCGCACCCGGGACAGCTGACTTGCTGCATCCGGTGTGTCCTTTCAGCTAGCCGATGAGTCTCTTGAGAACTTCGGCCTTGGCTGTCTCGAAGTCGCTGGCCGAGATTAGGCCCTTGTCCAACAGGTTTTTTAACTGACTCAAACGCGCTTCAGGATCCGGCGTTGCCGCCGCAGGTTCCGCCGCAGCGGGCGCAACGGTCGGCTTCTGTGCACCGGCCAGACCTTGCGCCATGGTTTGGCCCAGTACCACACCGGCGGACAAACTGGCACCGACGCCCGCCAGCCCCCCTTCGTTCTGCGCCGCCAACGGCACGGCGTTGGCTACCTGATACTGCGTGTACTTGTTCAAGTCGCCGACCATGCCCATCGAAATGCGCTTATCGAGCGCCTCTTGCAGATCTTCCGGCAGATTGATGCTGGTGACGTTGAAGACATCCAGGGTCAGCCCATAGTTGGCAAATGCCTCCTGAATGGGTGCCTTGACTTCGTTGGCCATCAAAGTCTGGTTAGCCGCCATGTCGAGAAAGGGCTTGGTGGACGCGCCCAGCGAGTTCGCCATGGTGGACACGACGATGCCGCGCAACTGCTCTTCGAGATCATCCCGGGTGTAAACGGCGCGTGTTCCGCTGATGCCGGTGAAGAATTTGCGGGCATCGGACACCGCATACGAATACATGCCGAAGGCGCGCAAGCGCACCATGCCGAAATCCGCATCACGCAGGGTGATCGCCTGCGGCGTGCCCCACTTACGACCGGTCTGAACACGCGTCGAGAAAAAATATACGTCGGACTTGAACGGCGACTCGAACAGTTTGTCCCAGTTCTTCAAATAAGTGAGCACCGGCAAGGTCTGGGTGGTGAGCTTGTACATTCCCGGACCGAACACATCGGCAATCTTGCCTTCGTTGACGAACACCGCCACTTGCGATTCGCGCACGGTCAGGCTACCGCCATACTGAATCTCGAAATCTTGCATCGGGTAACGCCACGCCAGCACGCCGTCGGTGGTTTCGTTCCACTGCAGGATGTCGATGAACTGTTTCTTGATAAAAGATCCGAGGCTCATGGCAATCTCCGTTTAGAAGCTGAAATTACGCAAGCGCGCCGGCACTCACCGCGCCGACCGAAATAGAAATGGATGCCAGCAATACGCCGAAGGCAACGTTGTTGCCTTCGATCTGCTCTTTCGCCATATGCAATAGGTGAGACACCAGAACATAGGTCAACAGTTGAACGCCGGCGGCGACTACCGACCAGACGATGAAAGAACCCAATGCATCGGTATGCAGCAGTGCCGATGTTACGGTCATCGAGAAGCCAATCATGGCTCCCCCCAAAGTCACCGCTGCGGCGACATTGCCCTGACGGATCAGCTTCAACTCATCGACGGGAACCAGCCAGGTGTAGATCAGAAAAAAAACGAACAGCAACAAGCCCGCGGTGAGCAGGTGCAAGGCATAATTCACCACTATGTTCATCCTGCTTTCCCTGCTGGCGGGCCCAGCTTTCGCGAATCCCAAGCAATGTTTGACCGTATTCTAATAATTTCCGTGTTCTTTGTCGCCTCCTGCGGGCTCGCTTATGAGCTGATCGCCGGCGCGCTTTCGAGCTACCTGCTGGGCGATTCGGTGCTGCAGTTCTCGACGGTGATCGGATGCTACCTGTTTGCCATGGGTGTGGGTGCCCATCTGTCGCGTTATGTTCGCGATGAGGACGTATTGGCGCGATTCGTGGACGTGGAGCTCGCCATCGGCCTGATTGGCGGGGTCTCCGCCGCCCTGCTGTTCCTGGCCTTTGCCTGGTTGGCGGCGCCTTTTAGGGCCTTGCTGTATGTGATCGTGTTTTTGATCGGCGCATTGATTGGGATGGAAATTCCGCTGGTGATGCGTGCCCTGCACGCACGCCAGGCCGAATTCGCCGACCTGGTGAGCCGTGTTTTGACCTTTGACTACCTGGGCGCGCTGGCCGTGGCGCTGCTTTTTCCCATGGTCTTGGCTCCGCACCTCGGCCTCACGCGGACGGCCTTCCTGTTTGGCATGCTGAATGTGGCGGTAGCGCTGTGGACCATCCACACCTTCGGCGATGCGGTGGATCATTCCAGGCGACGCGTATTGCGAGCGGCCATCGTCATGGTGATCTTGGGTGCAGGCTTCATCGGGGCCGAACGGCTGGTGTACTGGAGCGAACGCGGCATGTACGGCGATGAAATCGTGCATGCCATCACGACGCCCTACCAGCGCCTGGTCATTACCCGCTGGAAGGATGACCTGCGTCTGTACATCAACGGCAATTTGCAGTTCTCCTCGCGCGACGAGCACCGGTATCACGAAGCCCTCGTGCATCCTGCCATGCAGTCTTTGCCGTGGGCGCGCTCGGTGTTGATTCTCGGCGGCGGCGATGGCCTGGCGCTGCGCGAAATCCTGCGCTATCCCAGCGTACAAAAAGTCACCTTAGTCGATTTGGATCCGGAAATGACGCGGCTATTTTCCAACTCCCCGCCGCTGACCGCACTCAATCAAAATTCTTTCCATGATCCGCGCGTACATTTGATCAATGCGGACGCGGCACGCTGGATCGAAGCCTCCGAAGAGAACTTCGATGTCGCCTTTGTGGATTTCCCGGACCCTTCTACTTTTGCGCTGGGCAAGTTGTATTCGGTGCCCTTCTACGCGTGGCTGAAGAAACGGGTGGCCGCGCACGGCTTGGTGGTGGTACAGGCCACCTCACCGTATTTCGCGCCCCACGCCTACTGGTCGATTGAAGCCACGCTGCGCGAGAGCGGCTACAAGACTTTTCCCTATCATACGTACGTACCCTCATTTGGCGAGTGGGGCTTCATTTTGGCGAGCGCTGAAACCGAGTTCGTGCCGCCCACCGAGTACCGCTTGCCGATGCGTTACTTGAACGGCGAAGTCACCCGAGAAATGTTCAGCTTTCCCCCGGACATGCAGCGCATCGAGGTGGAGTCCAATCATTTGAACAGTCAGGCGTTGGTGCGCTATTTCGACGAGGATTGGCACCGAGTGATCCGCTGATGCGGCGCCGGGATTTCGTGGTCGGCGCGGCGGCGCTCGCCGCGGGCGGCGGCGGGGTG
>CAZZWE010000110.1:0-16268 GCA_964657675.1 uncultured Steroidobacteraceae bacterium | reverse complement strand
TTATATTCGATCTTCAGCGTGGGCAGGTAAAAGGCGTCCGGATCGGCCATCCGATCGGGCGTTCCACTGACGAAACGGCCGGCCCCGGGGTCTGAGATACCCACCCAATAATTGTTATAATTGTGCTGGTTGCGTTGCTGGTGTGTTTGATACCGACCACGATCGGCGCCTTGTTGTCGGCGATCGGCGTGGCCGGAATGAGCCGCATGATGGCCTCCAATGTCATCGCGACGTCGGGCCGCGCGGTGGAGGCGGCGGGCGATGTGGACGTGTTGCTGCTCGATAAGACCGGCACCATCACGTTAGGCAATCGCCAAGCCTCGAGCTTCGTGCCCGCCGTGGGCGTGACCGAGGAGCAGCTGGCCGATGCGGCGCAGTTAAGCTCCCTGGCGGATGAAACCCCGGAAGGCCGCAGTATCGTGGTGCTGGCGAAGCAGCGCTTCAACATCCGTGAACGCAACATTGCAGAGCTCAAAGCGACCTTTGTGCCTTTTACGGCGCAAACCCGCATGAGCGGCGTCGATTTGGGCGAACGCGAAATCCGCAAAGGCGCCGCCAGCGCGATTCGTCAATACGTGGAGTCCAAAGGCTCGAGCTATCCGCCGGCCGTCTCCCAAGCGGTGGATGAGATCGCGCGCCGCGGCAGCACCCCCTTGGTGGTGAGCGATGGCGGACGTGTGCTCGGTGTGATTGAGCTGAAGGACATTATCAAGGGCGGGATCAAGGAGCGCTTTGGCGAGCTGCGCAACATGGGCATCCGCACCATCATGATCACCGGAGATAATCGCCTGACCGCGGCGGCCATCGCGGCGGAGTCGGGCGTGGATGATTTTTTGGCCGAGGCGACGCCGGAAGCCAAACTCAAGCTGATTCGCGAATATCAGTCCGAAGGGCGGTTGGTTGCGATGACCGGCGATGGCACGAATGACGCACCCGCGTTGGCGCAGGCCGATGTGGCGGTGGCCATGAACTCGGGCACCCAGGCGGCCAAGGAAGCCGGCAACATGGTGGACCTCGACTCCAACCCCACCAAGTTGATTGAGATAGTGGAAGTCGGCAAACAGTTGTTGATCACACGCGGTTCGTTGACGACCTTTTCGATCGCCAACGACGTGGCGAAATATTTCGCCATCATCCCGGCGGCCTTTGCCACGACCTATCCGCAACTGCGGGCGTTGGATGTCATGCACCTGGGCAGCCCGAATTCCGCCATCTTGTCGGCGGTCATATTTAACGCACTGATCATCGTGTTGCTGATTCCTTTGGCGCTCAAAGGCGTCAAGTATCGGGCGCTGGGCGCGGCAGCCTTGCTGCGCCGGAATCTGCTGATCTATGGCGTGGGGGGTCTGGTGGTGCCGTTTGTCGGGATAAAAGCCATCGACCTATTGCTCGTGGCATCGCGCCTCATCTAGCTCGGAGACATCCCGTGACCCGTCAATTATTGCGTCCCCTCCTCGTGCTGTTCGTTCTGCTCACCGCCATCACGGGGTTGCTGTATCCCTGGGTGGTGACCGGTATCGGCGCAGCCTTGTTTGCACCTCAAGCGGCCGGCAGTCTGATCTTGCGCGACGGCAAGCCGGTGGGTTCATCGCTTATCGGGCAACCGTTCCAAAGCCCGCAATACTTTTGGGGCCGGCTGTCGGCAACCGCGCCGATGCCCAATAATGCATTGGCTTCCAACGGCTCGAACTTCGGTCCGATGAATCCCGCTCTCATCGAGGCGGCCCAGGCGCGCATTGCCGCCCTCAAGGCCGCCGATCCTGGCAACGAGGCACCGATTCCCGTGGATTTGGTGACATCGTCCGCCAGTGGCTTGGATCCGCACATCAGTCCTGCTGCGGCGCTCTACCAAGTAGCCCGGGTGGCCGCCGCGCGCAACATGGATCCTGATCGGTTGCGCGCCCAGGTGTTGGCCGCGGTGCAAGGGCCGCAGTGGGGTGTGTTCGGTGAATCCCGCGTCAACGTTCTACAGTTGAATCTGGCGCTGGATAGTCGACACTAGACCCATGGGGTCATCGCGGGAACAAAGACCGAATCCGGACGCGTTGCTCGCGAAGGTTCAGGAACAAGAAAGCCAAGCCAAGCGCGGCAAACTGCGCATCTATTTCGGATCCTCGGCAGGCGTGGGCAAGACCTACGCCATGCTGCTTGCCGCGCAAAAACTCAAAAGCGAAGGGCGCGACATCCTGGCCGGCGTTGTCGAGACTCACGGACGTGCGGAAACCGCGGCGCTGCTCGAGGGGCTGGAGATATTGCCGCGTACGTTGGTCGCCCATCGAGACAAGGAGCTCACAGAATTTGACTTAGATGGCGCCCTGCAACGCAAACCGGAGTTGGTGCTGGTCGATGAACTGGCCCATTCGAATTTGCCCGGTGTTCGCCATCCCAAGCGCTGGCAGGATGTCGAAGAATTACTGTCGGCGGGAATCTCTGTATTCACGACCTTGAACGTGCAACACCTGGAAAGCCTGAACGATGTGGTGGGCGGCATCATCAACGTGCGCGTCTTTGAAACAGTACCCGACAAGGTGTTCGATCAAGCGGACGAAGTGGTATTGGTCGACATTCCGGCGGATGAGCTGCTGACCCGGCTGAAGGCCGGCAAGGTGTATCTGCCGCAGCAGGCCGAGCGCGCGGCGAATAATTTCTTTCGTCGCGGCAATTTGATGGCGCTGCGCGAATTGGCACTGCGCCGAACGGCGGATCGGGTGGAAGGCGATGTGCAAGCCTATCGGGTGGATCGTTCGATCGAATCGGTGTGGAAAACCGGCGCATCACTGCTCACCTGCGTCGCGCCCGATCCGGGGGCGGAACGAGTGGTGCGCGCCGCGGCGCGGCTGGCCAGTCAATTGAATGCCGACTGGCATGCGGTGTATGTCGAGACCCCGAGTTTGCAGCGGCTTGCAGCGCCCAAGCGCGAGAAAATTTTACGCATCTTGAATCTCGCCAAGGATTTGGGCGCGACCACCGCCGTGATCGCAAGTCCCAATGTCGCAGAAAGCATCGTGGCCTATGCGCGTAACCATAATCTTTCGAAACTGGTCATCGGCCGCGACCCCTCGCGTCGCCTCTGGCCTTGGCAGCGCTCCAGCGGCCAAAAACTGGCATGGCTCGCGCCCGACATCGATTTGGTGGAAATCGGGCGGGATATGCAGGCGCAGCCCGAAATTTCTGAGGCGCCCCGGCGGCTGCCAGTGTCCGATTCCACCGAGCGGGTGCGCGCCAAGCACTTGAGGTATGTGTGGGCGGCACTGGCCTGCGCGGCGGTCACGCTGTTATCGCTTCCCCTGGCCGATACTTTCGAAGCGCCCAATATCGTCGCGATTTTCATATTGGCCGTGGTGTTGGTCGCGGTTCGCTTCGGGCGCGGCCCCTCGGCCCTCGCCGCGGTCTTGAGTGTTTGCGCGTTCGACTTCTTCTTCGTGCCCCCGCGGTTCTCCTTTGCGGTGAGTGACGTCCAGTACATCCTGACGTTTCTGATCATGCTCGCGGTCGGTTTGATCACGGGCCAGCTCACGGCAGGCCTGCGCTTCCAGGCGCGGGTTGCCTCGCACCGGGAGGAACGCGCCGATTCGCTGTACGCGCTGTCTCGCGATTTGTCCGCCGCGATGGAAGTCGAGGAAGTGGTGCGGGTCAGCACCGCCGCGATCGAACGCGTATTTCGCGCCAGCGCCGCGGTATTGTTACCCGATGCTGGCGGTCAACTGATCGTCACGCCGGCGGGCGGCCCGTCGGACCTGAAAGTCGAAATCGGCACCGCGCAATGGGCCTTCGACAAGGTGCAGGCGGCCGGATTTGCCACCGATACCTTGCCGGGAAGCGAAGTGCTGTACACGCCGCTTCGAGCGCCGTCGCAGGCCCGCGGCATATTGGCGGTCAAAGCCCACAATCGGCGTTTGCTGCAGATCCCTGAACAGCGCCAGCTGCTCGATACCTTCGCCGCGCTGATCGCCATCGCGTTGGAGCGCGTCCACTACGTCGGCGTGGCGCAAGGGGCACTGGTCCGCATGGAGTCGGAACGGCTGCGCAATTCGCTGCTGGCGGCCGTGTCGCACGACTTGCGCACGCCGCTGACGATTTTGCAGGGACTGGCCGAACTTTTGGCGATGAACAAGCCGCCCCTATCCCCTGCTCAACTGGACGCGGCCGAGACCATGCAAGAAGAGGCGCGCAGGATGACCGCCTTGGTGAATAACTTGCTCGACATGGCGCGCATCGAGCAAGGCGACGTCAAATTGCACATGGAGTGGCAGCCCATCGAGGAGGTCATCGGTGTCGCATTAAATGCCACGGAGCAGATGTTGAAGAATCACCCAGTGCAGACTCGAGTGGCGCCGGACCTGCCGCTGGTGCAGATCGATGCCGTGTTGATCGTCAGAGTGCTCGTGAACCTGCTGGAGAACGCCTCGAAGTACACGCCGCCCGGCAGCGTGGTGACGCTCGCGGCGAATGTCGTCGACGATCAAATGAGTGTCACGGTCTCCGACAACGGACCCGGCCTGCCCGTGGGACGGGAAGAGGAAATTTTCCAGAAATTTACCCGAGGCGATCGGGAATCCTCAACCCGAGGCGTGGGCTTGGGCTTGACCATCTGCCGCGCCATCGTTGAAGCGCATCATGGAAGAATCGTCGGCCGAAACTTAAGCCGCGGTGGCGCGTCTTTCACCTTCACGCTGCCGCTGGGATCACCGCCGCCGGACTTGGCTGCGAATGACTTGGATACCTGACCGGATGCGGCGATATCTGGTGTCTTTGATCTTGCTGCTTTGCGCGGGCCCGGTATTGGCCGACGGCGGTCCCATTGCCGGTTGTGCGAAGGATTCACAGAACGAGGGATTCTGGGCCCGATTGCGCGACAGCTACCAATCGCATCTGGCTTGGAATGGCGGCGATGCGAATGCCCCGCCCTCAATCGTAGTCGACGGCGCGGAGGTGCCGGAGTCCAATCCGCCCTGGCCGTATTCGACGTGGAATATCGGCGGCACGCCGGCCATCGGCGTCGAGAACATGTACTACAACGCGCTGATGGATGCGCTGTACTGCGGCGCGGATGGCCAGGCGCTCAAGGACAGCCGCTTCACGCTCTATGGCTGGGTCGAGCCGGGTGCGAATTGGAGCACCTCGCATACCCGGTTCAATTATTCCAGCGGCGGCGGCGGCAATTATCCAGCGGCATACGCCGTCGAGCCCAATACCGTGCAGCTGGACCAGGCCACGCTGTATTTCGAACGCACGCCCGACGAAATTCAGCGGGATCACTTCGACTGGGGTGCCCGGGTTGCGTTGCTGTATGGCACCGATTATCGCTTCACCTTCAGTCAGGGCATCTTCAGCAATCAATACACCAATGAAGAACGGCAGTACGGCTTCGACCCGGTGATGTATTACCTCGACTTTTGGCTGCCGAAGATCGGCATGGGGACCAACGTGCGCATCGGCCGCTATGTGTCCATTCCGGACATCGAGGCTCAGCTGGCGCCGAATAATCTGACGTACACGCATTCACTGCTGTACACCTTCGATCCGTTCACCCAAAACGGCATCGTCGCCACCACCAAACTCACCAAGAACTGGACCGTGCAGACGCTGATCGAAAGCGGCAGCGACGTCGCCCCGTGGGTCAAGAGCGAGCGTCACCTGACTCCGGGGATGTGCATTCAATGGACCTCGAATTCAGGTCAGGATTCGCTCTATCCCTGCATGAATGGCATCAATGACAGTCATTGGCGCTGGGATAATGTGCAGCATGCCGTCGTCACTTGGTATCACAAATTCAACTCGCATCTGCACATCGATACCGAGGCGTACTACATGTGGCAAAGCCATACGCCGAATGTCGATAACCCCTCCGGCCTCGCACTGATAGCCGAACGCTATTCGTACGCGAAAGTCGGTGCACCGTTCGGCGCCATCTGCAATCCGCTGCTGGTGACCTGTTACTCCTACGCCTGGGCCGTGGTGAATTACATCAATTACCAGTTGGGACCCCGCGATGCCTTGGTCTGGCGTACTGATTATTTGAACGATGCCCGGGGACAGCGCACCGGTTTCAAAACCCGCTACACCGAGTTCGACTTTTCCTACACCCATTGGATCGGCGATGCCATCGAGCTGCGCCCGGAGCTGCGCTTCGAACATTCGCTAGACGTGGATGCCTATGACAATCCTTCGCTGACGCCGGGCATGGGTAAGCATTCCCAGGCGATCTTGGCCATGGATGCCATTTTTCATTTTTGAGGCTCGCCTTTCCACACACAAACGATGACCAATATTGCGGTCAGGGCGGCCAATGCCATCGTGAACGCGAAAGGCCGCTGCGGCATGAAATGAAAGCCGCACCCGAGCAACACGATAAACCAAGGAATGAAGAAGGCCCAACCCTGCCAGGAACTCGGCAGTCCCCACCCCCATCCGAACCGCTTGCGTCGAAACCAATACACTTTGCCGCCGTCCATGGATTACCCCGTTCGATTCTCCGCGAAGTCCAACGTGCTGAAGCGCTGTGCTCCGTCCTCGCCCAGTTTTTTCCGCGCGCGCACTTCGTTGACCAGCTGAAGCGCCGTCTTTGAACAAGGCGGCAGCTCGGCATCACTCACATTAATCGGCGTGGTGCGCTCGCCCCAGCGAATCAAGTGAGCCGACAGTGTCAGACCACCACCAAAGGCGGGCATCAGTACCAAGCCTCCCGGAGGCACGCGTCCCTCCTCGACCGCCTCGACCAAGGCCACGGGCGCAGTGGCCGAACTCATATTGCCGTACTTCTGCACGGTGAGAAACAACTTGTCGGGGCCCGCGCCGGCGCGTTTTGCCACGGCATCGATGATGCGCAGGTTGGCTTGATGCGGCACCACGAGCGCAATGTCATCCATGGTCACCCGGCAGCGGCGCATCACATCCAAACTGGCATCGCTCATTCCCTGAACGGCCTTGCGAAAAATCTCCTGCCCGTCGAAATCCCATTGAGTGATGCCGAACTGCACGCCCAGATTGGCGTACATGGTGCCCATGCCGCGCACCCGCAAGATCTGCCGGGCATCGGCATAACACTGCAATTTCTCAGCCATGATTCCCGATTCTTGATCGGAGGCCTGCAGCACCATGGCCGCGGCGCCGTCGCCGAACAGCACGGCGACGTTGCGATCATCCCAATCCATGTATTGCGAAATCAGCTCAACGCCGATCACCAAGGCATTCTTGACGATGCCGGTCTTGATCATGGCCGAGCCGATCGACAGGCCATACATGAAACTGGTGCAGGCGGTATTGACGTCGAAAGAGGCGGCGTTCACGGCACCGATGCGCTGCTGCACACCGGACGCGCTGTTGGGCACGGTCTCATCGTTGCTGCAGCTGCCGTAGATGACCAGTTCGATATCAGACCCTTGCAGGCCCGCACAGGCGATGGCCCGGTGCGAAGCCGTGATGGCCAGCTCCATGCCGGGCACATGAGAAATGCGCCGCTCCTTCATGCCCGTGCGCGAGGTGATCCAGTCGTCGTCCGTCGGCAAAAAAGTCGCGAGATCGGCATTCGTCAGAATAGACGGCGGCAGGCATTTGCCCCAGCCGACGATTGCAGCGTGAGTCACTGAAACTCCCCAGGGATAAATTATATCCCGCCATTGTACGCCCGGAACCTCACGCGGGCAGCGCGCTCCGGCGCAAGTGCCGCGCCAATGCCTCGCGCAGCGTTTGGGAGCGCAACGGCTTGTCCAGAATTTCGTCGATCCCCAAGGCCGCGGCGCGGGCGTCGAGTTGCGCATCGCGATGGCCGGTCATCAATAGGATGGGAATGCGGGCGTCCACCGCGCGGACCTGTTGGATGAAGTCCAGTCCACGCATCGGCTGCATGCGCTCGTCGGTCAAAATGACATCGAAGCGCTTCGGATCGTGGCGAAATACTTCGAGCGCCGCGCGCGCATCGGAAAATCCCACGGGCTCATAGCTCATCGCCGCCAGCAGTTCTTCGGTCAAGCCGACCAACTCCTTTTCGTCATCGAGGACCAGGACGGTCTCGCCGCCTCCATCATCGGCCTCGCGCGTGGCCGCCGCCGCCGTTGAGGGCGTTTCGATCAGCGGCCAGTAAACGGCCATGCGCGTGCCGACGCCCAGTTGACTGGACACGTCGAGCGCGCCATTCATGCGCAGAATGATGTTGCGCACCACGGTCAATCCGATGCCGGTGCCCAGGGCCGGCGGACGGGTCGTGTAAAACGGTTCGAAGATGGACATGATTTGCGCTTCCGGCAGGCCGGTGCCGCTGTCGATCACCGACAGACACAGCCACCGTCCAGGCCGCAGGCGGCCGAGTGCAAGACTGCGGTTGTCGCTGATATCGATCAACTCGCCGCGGATCTGCAGGATGCCGCCCGATGTCATGGCGTGCACCGCGTTCGACAACAAATTGATCAGCACCTGATAGATTTCCATGCTGTCGCCTTGCACGGTGATCGAAGAATCGATGCCGGAAATCTGCAAGTCGATGGAGGGCGGCAACGTCGCGCGCAGTTGCTGTGCGGCTTCGTTGAGTATGGGCTCAAGGCGCGTCGGTTTGTAACTCAAGCTGCGCCGCGGATCGAAGGTCAGCACCCGTCTGACCAGCAGACGCGCGCGTTCGCCGGCTGCCAAGAGACGATCCAGGTTTGCGGCCGCCGGGGCGTCGGCGCCCAGGGTTTCGCGTGTGAGTTCCGCATAACCGATGATGGCGGTCAGCACATTATTAAAATCGTGAGTGACCGAGGCCGCGAGCAATCCTAAGGCTTCCACTCGTTGGACGGCGGCGAGTTCTTGCTCCAACCGATGTCTTTCCCGGTCGGCTTTTTCCTGCCGGTCCAAGGCGGCGCGCAACGCGACCAGCAGCAGCGCGGCCAGGGCGGCCAGCGACAAGGTGCGTGCAGCACTGCTGCGCTCTTCTTGCACCCACGGCTTGAGCACGTTGGAGCGGGAACGTGAGACGACAACCTTCAATGGGTATCCTTCAACGGCCTGACTGGCAGTGAGACGCTGGTCGGGTGTTTCACGATTGCCGGCCCCCGCCGCCTGCGGCTGAAACTCCGACAACACGCCGCCGTCAGTGCGCGCCAAGACGATGGCCGTATCGGGCGTGCTGCTGACACGGGAGTAAAGCGCCGCCAGGTAGTCGAAGGACACGCGTGCCACCACCACGCCCGCGAATGCCCCGTCCAAGGACTCGATGCGCTGACTCAACGCGAAGGTGCGCTGCGGATCGTTGCCGCTGCTGCGCAGCCGGTCGATGAACAAAGTCTTGTCGGTAGAGTCTTGCGGAATTTTGAACAGGTCCATGTCGCGCAAATCGCCGCTCGAGTCATCGGCCTCGCTGCCGGCCAGCAGCTGACCGTTCTTGCCGATGATGGCGGCGGAAGCCACGAACGGCAGCCGCATGATGCGGGTCAACAGCTGCTTCATGCGGTGCTCGTCGGTTTCATCGCCTGAAGAGACCGGCCATCCCGGATTGCTCGATAAGGCGATGTCCACCTCCTGAACCATGCGCGCGGTTTGTTCGGCCACGGCGAGGCTCAAGCCCGTCTGCATGTGTTCGTTATCGGTGATGACCCGATCGTAGTCCTGCCAGGCTTCGTAGCTGTCGGCGGCAACGATCAAAATGATCAGGGCGATGCCGGCGATGGTGACCCAGCGGCGCAGCGCGCCAGCGTCGCCTGCGCTACTTGAGAACACTGACCGCGCAGTTGAAGATGTAGCCCGCGCCGCGTTCGGTCGTCAGCAGAGTCGGATTGGACGGGTCCGCTTCGATCTTGCGCCGTAACCGCAAAATAGTGACGTCGATGGAACGGTCGTAGACTTCCAAGCTATGCAGCCGCGAGCGTTCGAGCAGCTGCTCACGCGACAACACGCGTTGTGGCGCAGTCAGAAAAGCGCACAGCAGGCTGAACTCACTGTTGGTCAGCGGGATGGCGTTGCCTTCGGCCGAAGTCAGCCGACGCAGACGTAAATTCAATTCCCAACCCGCGAAACGGAAGGCCCGCACTTGATCGTCGTTGAAATTCGGTGCGCCGCTGGTTTGACTGCGCCGCAGGATGGCGCGGATCCGGGCCAGCAACTCGCGCGGACTGAATGGTTTGACCATGTAGTCGTCGGCGGCCAATTCCAGACCCATGACGCGGTCCGCTTCATCCGATTGTCCGCTGAGAATGAGGATGGGGACCTGGGAAATCTCGCGCACCTGGCGCGCCAATTCCATGCCGTTCTCTCCGGGCAGCCGCAGGTCGAGCAGCAGCAGATCGACCGGTTCATGCTGCAATATCGCCAGCATTTCCTGGCCGCGAGCCACGGCACTGACGCGGAAATCCTGACTTCCGAGGTAATCTTGCAGCAGCTTGCGCAGGTCTGCATCGTCATCCAGCGCGAGAATGTGGGGTTGCACGGTGTCCATGCGGTGATTCTATACGTGCACTGCGGTAGCGCACCGCCTTCCGGGCAGTTACATCTGAAACATCCACAAATCACGGTGTAATCCTGCCGCTACCCGCATCTGTCACAGTGCAGCCGGCGCGTAGCGCCAAACACCCTACGTGGAGTCGGAATGAGCGAATCGGACGATTCGATTGAGGGCCGCGGCTGGTCGCCGGCCAAGCAATGGCGTGTCGCTGGTTTTGCTCTCGTCGTGATATTGCTGTGCTGCGGGATGATATGGGGCGCGAAGCGCCTGTTTGCCGCGCCTGAACCCCCCGTCGCGAAGGCGGCCGAACCCGGGACGTATCGACCCACCTCTCAGCAGTTGAAGACCTTCACGGTGCAAGCGGTGCAGGCGCATGACTTCGTCAGCGAAGAACTTACCGATGGGAAAATAGGCGTTAACGCCGACCACGCCACGCCGGTGGTGTCGCCGTATTCCGGACGGGTGACACGCGTGATCGCCGGCCTCGGCGATGTGGTGAAAGCCGGTGCGCCGTTGGCCACGGTCGAGGCGACGGAGTTCGTGCAAGCGCAAAATGATTTGCGGGTGGCCAATGCGCAGGTGAAGCTGGCCCGCACCAATGAAAGCCGCAAACACGCCTTGTATGACGCCAAGGGCGGCAGCCTGCAGGATTGGCAGCAGGCGCAGGCAGATCTGGCCGCTGCCGAAACCACGCTGCAGTCCGCCACCGGCAAGCTGCAGATCTTTGGTAAGTCCCCCGCTGATATCGCCGCGCTGCAAAGTTCCGCGGGCGTAAGTCCAGTCGTGACGTTGACGGCGCCCATTGGCGGCGTGGTGGTGGATCGTCAGGTGGGACCCGGTCAGTATTTGCAGGCGGGCGGCAATCCGGTTTTTACCATCGCAGATCCGAGCACGGTTTGGCTGCTCGCCAATGTCCGCGAGACCGACGCCGGCCTGGTGAAGGTCGGGCAGGCCGTCGAAGTGCATGTGCTCGCCTATCCGCAGCGCGTATTCAAGGCACAGGTGACCTACGTGGCTGCGGTGCTCGATCCGGTCACGCATCGGCTACCGGTCAGGGCTGCGATCGACAACCGCGACGGTGCGTTGAAGCCGGAGATGTTCGCCAGCTTTCGAATCCTGACCAGCGCCAGCAGTGAAGCCCCCGCCGTGCCCCAGAACGCGGTGATCTATGAAGGCGATGCGGCTCACGTCTGGGTGCTGTCGGCCGATGGCCTGCTGACCTTCCGGGCCATCCATGCCGGCCGCAACAACGATGGCTTGGTGGAAGTGCTCGACGGATTGAAGGTCGGCGAGCGCGTGGTCACCCAGGGTGGTTTGTTCATTGATCAGGCGGCCGCTCCTAGCGCTTCATGAACACCATCGTGTCCTTCGCGCTGCGGCAGCGGGTGCTGATCCTCGTACTGCTGGTGGCGGTGCTGCTCGGCGGAGTCGCGAGCTTCCTGGTCTTGAACATCGAAGCGTACCCCGATCCGGTGCCGCCGTTGGTCGACGTCGTGACGCAGAGTACCGGCCAATCGGCTGAAGAAATCGAACGCAACATCACCATACCGCTCGAGATCCAGATGGCGGGCATCCCGAACGTGACGGCGGTGCGGACCATTTCCTTATTTGGACTGTCGGACGTCAAGGTGCAGTTCAACTATGAATTCACCTATGTGCAAGCCGAGCAGTGGGTCACCAACCGCCTATCGCAGCTGCCGCCGCTGCCGAATCTCGCGCAGCCGCAGATCTCGCCCACCAGTCCTATCGGAGAAATTTTTCGCTATCGCGTAGTGGGGCCGCCCAATTATTCGGTGACGGAACTGAAAACCTTGCAGGACTGGGTGCTGGAGCGGCGCTTTAAGTCCGTGCCCGGGGTCATCGACGTGACTGGTTGGGGTGGCAAGACCAAGACTTATGAAATCGCGGTCGATCAACGCAAGTTGTCGGGCTACGGACTATCGCTGCCGCAGGTGCTGCAGGCGTTGGGGAACTCCAATATCAACGTCGGTGGCCAGACCGTGGATTTTGGCGCGCAATCGGCGGTGGTCCGCGGCGTCGGCCTGATTCACTCGCCGGATGACATTCGCCATACCATGATCGCGCCGAATTCCGGATCGCCGGTGTTCGTCGGCGATGTGGCGCAAGTGAGCATCGGCAATCTGCCGCGCTTAGGCATCGCCGGCTACGATGATGTGAACGACATCGTCCAGGGCATCGTGTTGATGCGCCGTGGGGCGCAGAGCATTACCACCATCAAACTGGTGGAAGCCGAGGTCGACAAGATCAACGGCAGCGGCATTTTGCCGCCCGGCGTGACCATTCAACGCCTCTACGATCGCAGCGACCTGATCCGCGTCACCACGCACACGGTGCTGCACAACATGGTGGCCGGCATCGCGCTGATTTTCATTTTGCAGTGGGCCTTTCTCGGCAACGTGCGCAGCGCCATCATCGTGGCGCTGACCATCCCCTTTGCGTTGTCCTTCGCCATTGGCTTGATGGTGATGCGCGGCGAGTCCGCCAACTTGCTGTCGGTGGGCGCGATCGATTTCGGTTTGGTGGTCGACGCCACCGTCATCATGGTGGAAAACATCTTTCGCCATCTGGCGGAGAGCTCCGCACACCTCGGACACGGACCGAGTTCCCTGCACCGCATTCGCGTGCGCGGCGGATTCAGTGGGCGGACCGGGATCATTTCGGTGGCGGCCGCCGAGGTCAGCCAGTCGATTTTCTTCGCCGCCGCCATCATCATTGCCGGCTTCGTGCCGCTGTTCACGTTGTCGGGCATCGAAGGCCATATTTTCGGGCCTATGGCGAAAACTTACGCATACGCCATTGCCGGCGGCCTGATTGCGACCTTTACAGTGACGCCTGCCTTGAGTCTGATTCTGCTCAAGGGCAAGGTGGAGGAGCGCGAAACCGCGCTGGTGCGCGGTCTGCGCAAGGTTTATGAACCGACGCTTAAATTCGTGCTGGCGAACCGCATCATCGCCTTCAGCGGCTTGGCCTTGATCGCCCTGCTCGCACTGATTGCCGTGCGCTCGTTGGGGTTGGAGTTCCTGCCCAAACTCGAAGAAGGCAATTTGTGGGTGCGCGCGACCTTCCCGCAATCCATCTCGCTCGAAGACAGCGACGCCTATGTGAATCGCATGCGAGTCCTGATCGCTAAATATCCCGAAGTGCAGTCCGTCATATCGCAACATGGCCGGCCGGATGACGGCACCGATGCGACCGGATTTTTCAACGCCGAATTCTTCGTGCCGTTGAAGCCCTTCGACACCTGGCCGACGGGAGTCGACAAAGCGAAGCTGACCCAGGACATGACCGCCGAATTGGAACAGCAGTTTCCGGGCGTAGACTTCAATTTCTCGCAGTACATCCAAGACAATGTCGAGGAGGCGGCCTCGGGCGTCAAAGGCGAGAATTCGGTCAAGATTTTTGGCAATGACTTGGAGACGCTGGAGAAGACGGCGGACAACATTGCGACGGTGCTGGCCAAGGTGCCCGGCATTACGGATCTTGCGGTGCTGCGTTCGCTGGGACAGCCCACCATTCGCATCGACGTGGACCGGCAGCGAGCCGCGCGCTATGGGCTCGCACCCGGTGATGTGAATGCAGTGGTGCAGGCCGCTGTCGGCGGCCAAAGTGCCGGCGATTTGTACGAAGCGGGCAGCGACCGGCACTTCGCGATGATGGTCCGTCTGGCTGCGCCGTATCGGCAGAACTTGGACGCCATTCGCCACATTCCCATTGCGGTGCCTGCCGGCAGTGCGCTGGTGACTTTGCAGGATGTGGCCAACGTGCAGCTGATGTCCGGCGCGGCATTTGTTTATCGCGAACAGCAGCAGCGCTACGTACCGATCAAATTCAGCGTGCGCGGACGCGACCTCGGCAGCGCGGTTTTAGACGCGCAACGCGCGGTCGAGTCCCAGGTACTGCTGCCCGGTGGCTACCGTCTGGAGTGGGTGGGCGAGTTCGGCAACTTACAGGATGCGATCGCGCGCCTGAGCATTGCCGTGCCGTTTGCCATCGCCTTGATCGTGCTGCTGCTGTACTTGAATTTCAGAAGTCTGCGCGACGCGTTGCTCGCCGCCAGCGTCATTCCCATGGCCATGCTGGGCGGAATTTTTGCGTTATGGATTTCCGGCACGCCCTTCAGCGTTTCCTCGGCCATCGGTTTCGTCGCGTTGTTCGGCATCGCCGCCATGGATGGAATTTTGATCCTTTCTTATTATCATTTGAGTCTCGAGTCGGGACTGAACCGCGTGGCGGCCATGTTGCAGACCTGCCGTACCCAGCTGCGTCCGGTCATGATGACCTGCATCGTCGCCTGCGTAGGCCTGCTGCCCGCGGCGTTTTCCACCGGCATCGGTTCGCAGGTGCAACGTCCGCTGGCTCAGGTGGTGGTTGGCGGCATGCTGCTCGCGCCACTGTTGATCCTGCTGATCCTGCCGCTGCTGATTTTGAAGTTTTCGCGGGCGCAGGAAATGCCGCCGGAAGAACCCGTGGAAAGCGGCGTATGAAGCGGTACGGTCTGCTGCTGGCCGGCATCGGCTTGAGTGCCTGCGTGGGTCCGAATTTCCATCGCCCGGCACCGCCGCCGGTGGACCGCTACACCGCTGAAACGTTGCAGGCACAAACCGAGCCGGGCCCGACCGGCGCGGCGCAACGGTTTTTGGCCGACGCGGACGTACCGCGCAATTGGTGGGTGTTGTTTGGTTCGCCGCAAATCGATGCCTTGGTCGACCAGGCACTGCGTGCCAATCCGGATGTGAGTTCAGCGCAGGCGGCCCTGCGCCAGGCGCTGGAGAACACCGCCGCGCAGCGCGGCAGCTATTTTCCGTCCGTGCAAGGCACCTTCGATGCCAATCGCAATCGCGACGCCGTCGGTGTGCTGGCGCCGAATTTGAGTTCCGGCACACCGGTCTACAGTCTGTTCACCCCGCAGGTGTCCGTGAGCTTCGTCCCCGATATTTTCGGCGCGAATCGGCGCCGCGTGGAATCTTTGGCGGCCCAGGCCGAAGCTGCGCGGTATCAATTGGACGCGACCTATCTGACCTTAACGGCCAACGTGGTCACTGCGGCGGTTCAAGAGGCAGGATTTCGCGGCCAGATCGAGGCCACCGAACGGGTGATCACGCTCGAGCGCCAGTCGTTGGATGTGTTGAAGAAGGAATTGGAACTCGGTGCCGTGGCTGAAGCCGATGTGTATGCGCAGGACGCGGCACTGGCGCAATTGGAAGCCAATTTACCGGTGCTGCGACGGCAACTGCAAGTCACGCATGATCAATTGGCGGTACTGACGGGACACTTCCCCTCCGACTTTCCGGCGCTCGACTTGACTCTGGAGCAACTCACCCTGCCGGCCGATCTGCCGCTTGGCGTACCATCGCAATTGGTGGAGCGGCGCCCCGACGTGCGCGCCGCGGAAGCCCAGCTGCACGCAGCGACCGCGCAAGTGGGTGTGGCCATCACTGACATGTTGCCGCAGCTCACCCTCACCGCGGATGCGGGCAGTACCGCCACCGCTCTCGGCGACTTGTTCAAGGCCGGAACTGGATTTTGGAGTTTGGGCGCCAACGCATCGCAGACGCTTTTCGAAGGCGGCACACTGCTCCATCGCAAGCGCGCGGCGGACGCGGCATTGGATCAAGCCGGAGCGCAATACAAATCCGCCGTGCTCACCGCGTTTCAGAATGTCGCCGACGCCTTGCATGCCCTGAGCAATGACGCCGATGCGCTGAATGCCGCCAGCCGCGCCCAACAGGCGGCCGAGAAAAGCCTGGGCGTGGCGCGACATCAACTCGAGCTGGGTGCGGTGAGCTACTTGATCGTGCTCAATGGCGAGCAAACCTTCCAACAGGCCCTGACC
>CAZZWE010000109.1:0-16902 GCA_964657675.1 uncultured Steroidobacteraceae bacterium | reverse complement strand
TCCGCGGCGTGCCCTGGAGTCTGAGCCCTCGGCGGAAACCCAGGCGTTTTGGCAGTGGAACCAGGATTTCGAGCGACGCTGCCGCGAACTGCATTGCGTCAGCGCCGATACCTTGTTGGGGGACATCCCACCGCCGACCGCCCACCTCGCGTGGATCGAATCCCCGGCCTGGCGCCCGATGGCGCGGCGTTGGCTGAACGGTTTAGGCCCGCCGTTGTCGCCCGAAGCCGTACAGTCCGTGGCTGCGGCTGCGCGTTGCTCAAGATTTGTGGCGGCCAGTCCTCAGTTGGAATTTGCCGCGTGCGCGGCTTGGGCGGGCGAACAACTGCGCACCGTGGCCGGATTTCGCGCTTGGATCCACGTGCGCGATTTGAACCGGCGCCGTACCGAGGTGGTGGACGCCTTCGATGCGGCGCTGATGCCGCAGCGCTTCGCGCTGCGCGAGGATCGTACGCCCGCGCCTTACGCGGTGGCCGGCGGCACGCCGTTGTCCGACTACGCACCGGTGCGCGCGGCGCTGCGGCTGCTCGATGCCAGCACCGGAGTCATCAGCTTCCAAGAATTCAGTGAGTTGCTGCGCATGCCGGAGCTGCATGTGTCGATCGATGAAGCCGTGCTGACGGCGCGATTGGAGTCGGCACTGCGCAGTCGGGCGCCGAGTGAAGCGACGCTGGCGGCATGGCTTGCGCTTGCAAGCGATGCCGCGCGAGCCATTGAAAAGCCCATACCCGGCGCCGTCCCGCGCTTGAGTCAGGCGCTCGAACTGTTGCACACCACGCGCGCTACCCAGTTCTTCAGCACATGGGTGCCGTTGTGGGTGACGGCCATCGAGGCAGGCCCCTGGATTCAAAGGTCCCATTGGTCGAGCGTAGAATTTCAGGCCGCGGAACGCTTTCGCGAGCTGCTCGGCGCCTTGGCGGCGGCCGATGTGGTCATCGGCAAACACTCGCGCGAGTCGGCGCAGCGCGTGCTGCACCGCGCCGCGCGCGATACGGCCTTTCAGCCGCAGACCGGTGTGCCCGCCGTATGGATCAGCGGCCAGTCCATCGATCCGTGGCTTCAGTATGACGGGCTGTGGGTGACGGGCTGCAGCGATGACCGCTGGCCGGCACCGGTGATTCCGGTGGCGTTGCTGCCAATCCGGCTGCAGCGCGAGTACGGCGTCACGGTGGCCTCGGCGGAATTGCAAATGCAGGCCGCGCTCGAGCTGCAGAGCCGCTGGCAGGCGCGCGCGGCGAGTTGCGTGTTCAGCTGGGCGGCGGCTTCGGAAGGCATCGCTGCGGCGCCAAGTCCTTTGCTGCCGCCGGCACCGTTCCTGAACGAGTCGGCGCCCACACCGCAGTCGCAGCCTCATTGGCGCGCGCTGCTGCGTGGATCGCCCCAGCTCGAGCGATTCTTGGATGAAAGCGCGCCGCGGTTTGTGCCCGACATCGAACGCACGCGCGGCGTGAGCACGTTGCGAGATCAGTCGCGCTGTGCGTTTCGGGGATTCGCCGGAACTCGACTGCATATCGAGCCCATGGAATTGCCGCTGCCCGGTTTCAACAGCCGCGAACGCGGTGAGCTGGTGCATTACGCGCTCGAGCATGTGTGGGGAGAATTGCGCGATTCCAGCGCCTTGGCATCGATTGCGCCCGACGCGCTGCAGGGCTTGCTGGCGGAGGGTGCGCGACGCTCGGTGGAGAAGGTGTGCCGTCACCGCGACCCCGGCGGCCGTTGGCGACAACGCGAACTGAAGCGGCTGCAGACTCTGTTGACAAAATGGCTGGCGGTGGAAGCGCAGCGAGCTCCATTCCAAGTCGAGCACATCGAACATCGCGTTGAGATTGCGAGCTTTGCAGACTTGCAGTTTCGGATCCGGATCGATCGGGTCGATTCGCTTCAAAAGGATGGCGCGCGCATTTTGATTGACTATAAAACCGGCGCAGCCGCACCGGATTGGCGCGGCGAACGCCCCGACAATCCGCAGTTGCCGATCTACGCCTTGTTGCGCCCTGAACGCTTGGTGGCAGTGGCCTATGGCCGGGTGAATGCCGCCAAGTTGGAGTTCGTGACGGAAAGCGAGCGGCCCGATGTGTTTAAAAAACCGGGCCGGGCGACGAAGATGGAGGGGAAAGCCAGCTTCGAAGAGTTGATCGCCGTGTGGCGCGACCGGGTGGTAAGCATTGCCGCAGGGTTTGCCGAGGGGAAGGCTGAAGTGGCTCCCACGTTGAAAGCGTGCAGCACCTGCGATCTGCAAGGCCTGTGCCGTGTGCCCGCCGCCTTGGATGCCGAGGAGGACGAGGATGAGTGAAATCGGCGACTTGCAGGCGCGCGAACAGGCGGTCGACTCGGTGGATTCGGTCCTGGTCCAGGCGCCGGCGGGCTCGGGCAAGACCACGTTGCTGACGCAGCGATATTTGCGCCTGTTGGCGCAGGTCGATTCGCCCGAGCGCATATTGGCGCTGACGTTCACCCGGCTGGCCGCGCAGGAAATGCGTCGGCGTGTCTTGGACGCGCTGGCCGCAGCGAGGGGTGCGGAAAAGCCGGCGCATATGAACGAGCGTACGTGGGAGTTGGCGCGGGCCGCACAGCGGCATATGACGGCGCTGCGGCTTGATGTGGCCGCGCAGCCGGGTCGATTGCGCATCGAAACCATCGATGCCTTCAATGCGTGGCTGGCCAACCAATTGCCGATCGCAGCCGGCGCGGGCTCGGGGCTGCGGGTCGTGACGGATGCCAAGCCGTCTTATCGAGAAGCGGCGCGTCGTGCGTTGGCGCACACCGGCGCGGATGCGTTCGGTGTCGCCGTTGAACGGGTGCTCGAACTCGACGATCAACGCTGGTTCCAGCTGGTAAGTCTTATCACCGACATGCTGCCGTCGCGCGATCGTTGGCTGCCGCTGCTGGCGGGAAATCTACGCGCGGCCAGCGCGATCGGCGAGGCTCAGTTGCTCGAGGTGCGCGCGCATTTCGATCAGGATTTGCGGCTGTTGATCACTCGCAGCTTGTTTCGCGTGCAAGAAGGACTGGGTCTTGAGAGACTCGGCAGCTGCTGGCAATTGCTGGTCGGTGCCGCACAGCGCATGGGGGCGGCTGCCGATCCCACGGCGCTGCGAGCCGACGCCGCGGATGTCGATCGCTGGCGGGCCTTGGCTGCAGGCTTGCTCACCAGCGATCTCTCGCTGCGCAAACAAGTAAACAAGAATCAGGGTTTTCCGCCGGGCTGTGCCGATAAGCCTGCCATGGAGGATCTCCTGGAAGAGTTGGGGCGTGATCCTCAAACGCGCGAATTGCTGCGCGAGTTGTATTCTTTGCCGGACCCTGCCTACAGCGATGAGCAATGGGCCCGGGTGCGCGACGTGGCGCAGGTACTGGTGCTGGCTGCCGCGGAACTCGAGGGCGTGTTCCGCGAGCAGGGCGCGGTGGATTTTTCGGCGGTGTCGATCGCGGCGCTGCGAGCATTAGGTGGCGACACGCCGACCGACCTTGCGCTGCGGTTGGATTATCGCCTGCAGCATCTGCTGGTCGATGAATTCCAGGATACTTCCGCCGCGCAACTCGGGCTGGTGCAACGACTCATGGCGGGTTGGCAATCCGGCGATGGCCGCAGCGCCTTTTGTGTCGGCGATCCCATGCAATCCATCTACGGATTTCGCGAAGCGGAAGTGCGCGCCTTCTTGGAATTGGCCGACGAGGGCTTGGGCGAAGTGCGCTTCGATGTGCGGCGGCTACAAACGAATTTTCGTTCCACCGGTATCATTGTCGATTGGATCAACCGTTGCTTCTCCCAACTCATGCCGCAGAGCGATGACCGCGAGCGCGGCGCCATCGCGTTTCGGCCGAGCCTCGCCTCGCCCGGTCATGTGGCGAGCACCGAGGGCGGCGTACAGTTGTCCGGCTTCGTCGACCGACAGGAAGAATCCGACGCCGTGGCGGTGGCCATTGAGGCCGAGCTTCTAATGCATCCAGCGTGGCAGATCGCCGTGCTGGTGCGCGCCAAGAGTCATGCGGCAACCATTGCCATGAGCCTGCGGGCGCGCGGCATCCGTTTTCGCGCCGTCGACATCGAGGCCTTGAGCGACCGGGCCGTAGTGCGCGACATCATCATGCTGACCCGCGCGTTACTGCATTTTGCCGATAAGACGGCGTGGCTCGCGCTGCTGCGTGCGCCCTGGGCTGGACTCGAGCTGGCGGATTTGTGGCGCTTGGCGCGCGCGCATGCGTTGATTTGGGACGCGCTGCAAGATGAGGCTTTATTGGAGCAGTTAAGCGCGCCCGGAGGAAAGCGCTGCCGCCGGGTGCGCGACACGTTGCAGGCGGCCTTCAAGGTACGCAACGCCAGCTCGCTCACGCGCTGGATTGAACGCACCTGGCTGTGTCTGGGCGGCGCCAGCTGCGCGGCGAGCGATGAGGATCTGGAGTTGGCGCGCGCCGCATTTGCACGGCTTAGCGTCTTGGAAGAGCGCGGCATGCCCGATGTTTCGGAACTCGCCGACAGCTTCGCCGAATTATTCGCCGACAGCGGTACCTCCGGCTCCGTGCAAATCATGACCATCCATCGCGCCAAGGGGTTGGAGTTCGACTTCGTGGTCTTGCCCGCACTGAACCGACCGAGCCCGCCCAACCAAGGTCGGCTGTTGCTCGCGCATCAGTTCGCGCGTACCGGCCGCGGCGGCATGGTGATGGCGGCGCGTCCTGCCGTGGGTGCAGAGCGGGATCGCTTGTTCGAGTTTCTGCGCACCCAACAGAATATCGCCAACAAGCTCGAAGCCCAGCGTTTGTTGTACGTGGCATGCACCCGCGCCAAGTCGAGATTGTGGCTGACTGCCTCATTCGAAGCCGCCACGGCCGCGAGCCTGAAGCCGCGCGCCGGCAGCTTGCTGGCTGCGCTTTGGCCGGCGGTGCATGCGCAGTTCGTGTGGCCGCATCTACCTGACCCAGTCGCGTTTGACGCCAACGCCGGCGCTCCGCGCGGGGGTCCGTTATGGCGTCTGCCATTGGACTTCGCGCAGCATCTGGCGGCGATGCCGGCAGCCGATACCGCACTAACCCGCGAGCTCCGCGATGAAACACCCGTGTTCGATTGGGCCGGCGAGACGGCGCGCCGGGTCGGCACCCTGGTGCACGCGGAACTGCAGTCGATGGATGTAGCGCGCGCCGATCGAGCCACTTTGCAAGCGCGGGATGCGGATTTCAGGCGGTGGTTGGCGGCGCACGGCGTACCCGCGGAACGCTTGGCGCAGGCCGCGGCCCGCGTCACCGAGGCGCTGCTGGCGGTGCAGGGCGATGCGCGGGCTCGCTGGATTCTGGCGTCAGGCTATCGCGATGACTGGCGCGAGCATGCCCTGTCCGGCGTGCTCGACGATCAAGTGCATCGCATCGTGCTCGACCGCAGCTTCATCGATGCGGGGGTTCGTTGGATCATCGATTATAAGACCAGTCAGCATCAGGGCAGCGGCGTCGAGCAGTTCTTGGACCGCGAAGTCGAACGCTATCGCGCGCAGCTGCATCGCTACGGCCGGCTGGTGCAAAAACTGGGGCCGGAGCCGGTTCGCTTAGGATTGTATTTCCCGCTGATGCGGGCCTGGCGCGAAATCGAATTTAGTTAAGACCCGCCGCCGCTAGAAGGTAAATTCCAGATCAACCGGAAAGCGGCCATTGGCGTCGCGCGCGTGCAGCTGCGCCAAGCTGCTCAGCTGGTTGCGCAGATCAGCCGTCGCATCGGGTCCTTCCTTCAAAGTCCCGGACAGCATACCGGTGCGAGTCGCCGGCGCGAGATGCACTTCGGCGCGCAATTCCACCGGACCCCCGGTGTCATTGAGCGTCGCGCGGAGGGTGCCGTCGGGCGCCACCGATCCTTGGGGCAGCAGCAATTCGTAGCCGCCTAAATCGGATCCCGAGGCGATGCCGGTCGATGAAAGATTCGAGACGTCGAGTTTTCCGTTGATGGACTGCAGTTGGGAAAAACTGCCTGAGATTTCATTCACGCTCACCGTGGCGATGCCGCGCCATCCGGCCGCCACGCCTAAATCACGCAGATCTTCGATCGGTCCCCCGCCTTGAACGTCGTGCACGGTGAAATGATCGCGCGCCACCTCGGCCGTGCCATCCACCACGAATCCCACCTTGACCCAATGAATGTCCGAGGACAACGTGAGCCGCAGTAGCGCTGCCGGATGCAGCCGCCATTCGAGCGCGCCGGCATCGAGTCCATTCACCCGTATCAGTCCAGCGGCGCCGTGCAGCAGGCTGCCGGAGAAATCTCCGGCATGCACCGAGGGCGGCAGAAAACGCTGCACCAGTGACGCGGGCAGCAATAATACCGAGCCCAGTGCCAGCACGATGACGGCGATCAGAATCAGCGGCCAGCGTCGCATCGGCCGCTTGCGCAGCGCCGTTTCGCGTGCCGCACGTTCAGATTTAGTGGGTGGGCGCGGAGAACGTGATGTTGGCATTGACCAATCCGGCTACAGGAGTCTTATCCACAGTAATGGCATCGACCGAGAATCCGTAGCGGCGATCGAGCGTCGCAAGCCAAGCAATCATCGTGTCGAACGGTGCGGCCTCCAGTTGGACGCGTACACCTCCCGTGCCGTTCGGCTGAGAACCGCGCAGCGCCGTGGCAAGACCCGACTCGCCTCCCAACCGGTTGACCAGCACCACCGGTGCCTCACCGGTGTTCGCCGGGATTTGCGCGGCGGCCTGACGCACCTCGTCGGCGTTGACGCGCATCCAAGCCAAGTCGCTGCGCTTGGCTTCATTGTCCGCTTTCAGCCGCGACACCTTGCTCTGCAGCGGCAACAGAATCCCGATCAACACAATCATGACGGCCAGCAGCACGCCGCCCGCGGCGACCACGCGTTGCTCGCGCTGTTGCAATCCGAAGTACCACGCCCGCAAGCGGTTCATCGGCGCACCTTGGCGTTCGCATTACGCACCTGCATATGCGCCTCGATGCCCTGGCCTTGAGAGAGCGGCGTCGAGGATTGAATTTCCGCCGTCAGTCCTTCTTTAGCCATGGTCTGTGACAGTTTCGAGAGGGCATCGAGACTGGGTGCGGTCAACGTCAAATCGAGCGCCTGCTCCCGATAACCCAAAGAGTTGATACTGGTCTTCGGCACCGTCGCCAACGCACCACTCAAGGTCTGCAGGGAATGTAGAAAATATTGCGGACCTGCGCCGGCCTTACGGGCGCGCTCTAAGCGCGATTGCATTTGGCGCCGCGGGTCGGTTTTCGGATCCGAGGGCATGGCCGAGGCAAATACTTCGGAAATCTCGCCATCCAGTGCGGCGCCCGCGTGCTTACCTTGACGGATCTGCAAGGCCTGCGCCACGACATGTACGCAGAGCAAACAACCGGCGAGCACCGCCGCCAGACGCCAGCGCTGCCAACGCGCGCCGTAATCCGTGGTGCGCGCGAATTCACCTTGCAGCAAGTTGACCGCTTCTAGGCTGTCGACGCTTCTGCCCAACCACGGCAATGCGCCATCGGCCAGCAACTGAACTTTGAGCGATTCGAATTTTTCAGCCAGTTGCTCGAACTCGGCTTGATGGCGCGCCCAGTCCTCGCGCGTGATATAGAGGATCGCAGCCTCCAGCGGCTTCGGTTCAAGCGCCGGTTCCAACGGATCGGCAATCACGCCGGCCACCACCAACGCCTCTTTCACCGGTGATAACTCCACCGCAAAGGGCAGGGCGCCCGGTCGACGCACCGCAAGGCGGTCGTTCTCCAGCCACAGCACTGTCTGGCCGGGATTCTCCGGCATCAGGGAAATATCGGGATAGATGGCCTGCGGATCCAGACCTGCGCTGCGCAGCTCCGAAAGCCAGCCTTGCAGCACCGACTTCGACACCACTGCGGCCGGGGTGGTGCCGCTGTCGCGGCGCTTACCGATGGCGAAGGTCAATAGATCGACGTCCTCGGTGAGCTGCTCCTCCAATGCGAACGGCACGGCGCGCGCGAGTTTGGCGCCCCCGCCGGGCGGGAGCTCAGGCTCGGCCAGTAATATCTGCGAGGAGGGCGCCAACGCCAGCACCGGTCCCGAGCGCCACACGGCCGCGGCCAGGCTCAAGGTTCCGCGCTGACGCGTGGGGGCGGTCTCGCCGCTGCCGTCCAATACCAACCATTCGGTTTCTTCTTGGCCCGCGGCGGGGATGCGTAATAGTAGTGTTGGCGCCATGGTGTCAGTACGTCCCGAAGGAGCGCAGCAGCGGAGTGATTTTAGTGGAGCGGTTCAAAAGACTGTACAAGGTGAACTCCGTAGTGCCAAGCGTCACGCGGGTCGTGAGTAAAAAATACTCGCTGGGACTGTTGGCCTCGATCCTCGTCGACACATCGGCCGTGGCCGCCGTCGCGCCGCCCGCTGAGGTCAGAATGCGCTGAAAAGTGCTCGGATCGGGGAAACAGCCGACCTTGCGGGCTTTCGCGACCAGCGCGGGATTGCCGGACCACTCGCCGGCCAGGTTGTCGGCAAAACTTTCTAAAACCAGCGGCTGCGCGGTACATACGTTGATCTTAGAGCTGGCCGTGGGCAGGGCGGTGACGTAGGGCGCGATTTTGCGATAGCGATCCGCGCCGAAGCCCGGCAAGTTCATCAATTCGCTGGGCGAAGTCATTGGCCAGTTGCTGGCGCGATAGGGTGGATTTTGCGAGGTGTAGACCGAGTCTTCCGCCCCGTCGGGCTCGGTGACGTTGCTGTCGGCATCGATCCAGTCGCGCGCCATGGCGGCCCACTTCGGCTCAAGGCCCACCGAGACCAGCAGACGACGAAACTGCGCCAGCGGTTGGTCATCCGGAACCATGGCGGCCGCCGCTGTGCCCGGGACGGGTGCCGGGGTCGTGGAGGCTGCCAGGCTATTCACCGCGCCACCGGCCGAGTTGGCAGCGGTGGTTGGCGCAATCATGTGGCCCAGATTGTTCAAATTGAAGCGGCCTTCCATGTCCTCCAACGTCCCCTGCAACGTGCCGATGGGCTCGCCCTCGGCATCGCTCTGCGGCGTGATCGGCAGGGGTGGGGTCGGCTGAGCCCATGCTCCCGCCAAGGTCGTGGGCCCACCGGTCTGTGCATCCTGCACCAGGACGTCCGCGGCCAAGGCTTCCGCGCCAAAGCCAAATTGCAGGGCTTGTTCAGCCGCCAGCACGCTCACGGTCCGGCGCTGCTCGAGGAAGCCATCGAAGGTCAACTTGGTCGCCAAGATGGTCGCGAGCGCCACCAATACCATGGCGATAATCAATGCGACGCCGCGTTGCCGTTGCCCGCCTTTGAATGGCTTCATCCGGCCACCTCAATCAGGCGGCGGATCGGACCCCAGTCATTGAATTGCACGATGACCTCGACGGCCACGGGCCGGGCCTGATTTGGATCGATGCCCATAGAGCCGGCCGGCCAGATGTTCTGCCAGGTCTGGTTGCTGTCCATGTAGCGCAACTGCACGCCTTTGACCCCGGTCAGCAAATCCTGAATTTGCGGCTTGTTGCCAAGCACGGTGTCTAAGGACGTTTGATAACTGCGCTTCAGCACATCGCCCACCAAGGCATAGGACACCCGCTGCAGCGTCCCGCGTTGCTGGCCCGCGGTGTTGGACCAGCCGGCGCGGGTCAAATCCACCATGGATTGCGCGTTCGCGTCCGTCGATGAACCCAAGCCCGAACTCGAGCCGAAGCCCGGGTCGGATTTGAAGCCGGGACTGGAATTGAATTGCATGCCGGAGCTTGCAGAGCTTCCAATGGAACTGGAACTCGAGTTCGCGCCCAGGCCCGACGAGGTGGCGGTCACCGTGCCCGCGCCCGGCGTGCCGCGTAGCGCGCCGACGCGGCTCTGGCCCAGCACGTCGCGCACCGGATGCGGCGCCATCTGCGCGAAGTCCGCCACCAGCATGCGCATGCCGAATTCAATTTCCCGCGAGCGCTTCAATGACTCCTCGGTGCGCTGCGCCGAGATACGGGCCGAACGATAGGTCGAATAACCCAGGCCCGCCATGATGGCGAGGATGACCATGGCGACCAGGATTTCGATCAGTGTGAAGCCGGCGCTGCGGCGCATTGTGAGGTGTACGCTGCGCATTAGTTGGTGGTGGGCGTGACAGGCGGTGTGACCGTTGGTGTCGGCGTGGCCACCGGCGCCGCCCCTCCTGTTGGGACGGTGGCGGCGGTTGCCGTCGAAAGCGCGCTGGTTCCCGTGGTCCAGTCAGTGTTGTTCGAGGTGCCCCGAATGCTCAATGCGGAGCCGGTGAAACCCACCGACTCGACGATGGGATTGCCCTTGGTCTTGGCATCGCCCGCATACACGCGCACCACCACGCGCTTCATGCTGGCGACGCTGGTGTCGAAATAGCGCGTGTCGTAGTGCCACTTGCGGTTGCCAAAATCAACTTCCCCCGTGTCGGTGTTTTGCGCAAACTGAGTGATATTCAAACGCACTTCGGTGATGCGGTTCATCGCGATCCACTGCGCCATCGTTTTATCGCGTAGATAGCCGCTGGTCCGTGCCGCACCACTCACTGCAACCATCAGTGCCGCCAACCCCAGCGCCACGATCATCAGCGCCACCAGTACTTCCACCAGCGTAAAGCCGCGCGCCCGGTTCATGTGCGTTTCGCTACGCTATCGGTGCTCAAGTGACTGACCTTGCCGAGCGCGTCGCCGTTGACGGTCGCCTGGGCGCGCGTCGCGTCGCGAACCAAGGTCAGGCGAAACGGCGTGCCTTCGCCGCTCGCCGCGATCGCCACCTGCGGCGGCGTGGGCGCCTGGTCGCTGGCCAGATTGTGATCGACCGGCTTGATCACCACCACTTGCGAATCGAGCATCAATTGAAAGCTCACGCCCTTCGGCAGTTCGCGCCTGCGAAATTCATGCTCCTGATCGAAAGGCATCCAGCGATCGATGCGGGTGTCATACATCACGAACTCATAGGAGGTGGGCTCGATACGCAGACCGAAATCGCGGCCTTCGAGCAAGGCGCGTTCGTGCAGTAAGCCCACCAAGCCTTCGATGCGCCGGCTCTCATCATCGAGTTGACTGTCGCGGCCGGTGGAGTTCACCGTCAGCACGGTCAGAGATATCACCACGGCCATGATAACGACCACGACCAGGATCTCGACCAGCGTGAAGCCCTTGCTGCGCATCGCGGCGCCGGCCCTTCGGCGGCTATTTCTGCTCGATCGTCGTGTTGCTGATGTCGGCGTCGGGGCCGTTGCCGCCTGGCTTGCCGTCGCGACCGTAAGTGAGGACATCATAGTCGCGTCCATCCGCGCCGGGACTGGCGTACAGGTAGGGCTGGTTCCAAGGGTCTTTGGGGATGGTCTGCAGGTAGCCATGAGAGGGATAGTTCGTGATGCTCGGATCATTGGGTTGTTTCACCAAGGCCATCAATCCCTGCTCCGTAGTCGGGTACTTGAAGTTATCCAAACGGTACAAATCGAGTGCCGTGCCGATGGCACGAATGTCGGCTTGCGCGCGCGTCACGCGGGCCTGATCCACCTTATCTAGAATATTTGGCACCACGAGCGCACCCAGCACTGCCAGAATGACCACGACGACCATGATCTCGATTAGGGTAAATCCGCTTTGGCGTTGACGCATAGTGACCTCGAAAATTCCTTGAATGATACCAAAATAGGCTATTGATGACCCTCAGCGCCGCAAATCGTTTCGCGCAAATTGCAGCGGCACTCCAATGGGATCGCGGCCGATGGATTTGGTTGCTTTTGATCTTGCTAATTCTTGCGGCAGTGTTGGGTCTTGGCGACACCGTCGGGGCACTGTTGCGCTACGACCGCAGTGCAATCGCTGCCGGCGGCTGGTGGCGGCTGCTCACGGCCCACATCGTGCACCTCGATGCGCATCATCTGTTGCTGAATAGTTTGGGGCTGATTCTGGTGTGGTCGCTGTTTGCGCAGGACTACGACGCCGATGAGTGGTGCGCCATCGTTCTGGGGGGTGCGCTTGCCATCGGCGCCGGTCTGTGGTGGCGCAGTCCGCACGTGGTTTGGTATGTCGGGGCTTCCGGGGTGCTGCATTCGGTGATGGCGGCAGGCGCGGTGAAGCACTGGGCCGAACATCAATGGGATCGTTGGATCTTAGGTGTAGGGCTGAGTTTGAAGCTGGCCTGGGAGCAGTGGGGAGGGCACTCTGCACCCCTGGTCATCGTTGATGCGCATCTGTACGGCGCCTTGTGGGGATTTGCGTTAGGTGCCGCGTTGTCGTGGCGCATGGCTATAATCCGCCAATTTGCGCGCCGCAACGCCGGCGCCTAAAGGACGATTCATCATGTCGCTCGCTTTCGTATTTCCAGGTCAGGCTTCTCAGTCCGTCGGCATGATGAGCGAGTTGGCCAAAATCTCGCCGGTCATCGTTGCAACCTTTGCCGAAGCCAGCGGTGTTCTCGGCTATGACCTGTGGCAGCGCTGCCAGGAAGGACCGGCGGAATTATTAAACGCCACCGAATGCACCCAACCGGCCATGTTGACTGCGGGCGTGGCCACCTATCGACTCTGGCGGGAGCGCGGCGGTCCGGTGCCCGCAATGATGGCAGGGCATAGTTTGGGTGAATTCAGCGCCTTGGTGGCCGCCGGTTATATGGATTTTAAAGAGGCGGTGGGCCTGGTTCGATTGCGCGGCGAAGCCATGCAGACTGCGGTTCCCCAGGGCCAAGGTGCGATGGCGGCCATCCTCGGATTGGAAGACGCCGATGTGGAGGCGGCCTGTGAAGAGGCCGCGCAGGGCGAAGTCGTCGAGGCGGTGAACTTCAATGCGCCGGGCCAGGTGGTCATTGCGGGCTTGAACGCCGCGGTCGGTCGGGCCATTGAAGTCGCGACCGCCAAAGGCGCGCGCCGCGCCATGACATTGCCGATGAGCGTGCCGGCGCACAGTTCATTGATGCAGCCGGCGGCCGAAAAACTCCGCAGCCAACTCGAAGCCATGACGATTGCCGATCGCGCCGAGACGCAAGTGTATGGTGTGGACGTGAAGCTGCACACCGATGCGAAGGATGTGCGTGCGGGACTGGTGCGCCAGTTGTCCACGCCCGTGTATTGGGCTGCGACCGTGCGCACCATGATTGCCGCCGGGGCCACGCAAATCATCGAATGTGGTCCGGGCAAAGTGTTGACGTCTTTGAATCGCCGCGTCGATAAAAATCGCGAACTTAAAATGCTGGCGCTCGAGGATCCCGCGTCCCTCGATGAAGCGTTGGCGCTGACGAGGATCTGATGCTGAACGGTAAAATAGCGTTGGTGACCGGTGCCTCCCGAGGCATTGGCGCGGCGATTGCCGACAAACTCGCGGCTGACGGCGCACGCGTCATCGGCACGGCCACCACCGCGGAAGGGGCTGAGCGGATCAGCGCGCAACTGGCAGCGCGGGGCGGCCGCGGCGCCGTACTCGACGTTGCCAGCCAGCAGTCCATTGACGCGTTGCTGGCGGATATCGAGGCGCGGGAAGGCCCGATAGGCATTCTTTGCAACAACGCCGGCATTACCCGCGACACCTTGTTGCTGCGCATGAAACCAGAGGATTGGGATGCGGTGCTGCAGACCAATCTGGCCTCGGTGTTTCGCTTATCTAAGGGCGTATTGCGCGGCATGATGAAGGCGCGGGAAGGGCGCATCATCAGCATTACTTCGGTGGTTGCCCTGACGGGAAATCCGGGCCAGGGCAATTACGCGGCTGCCAAGGCCGGCATCATCGGCTTCAGCAAGTCTCTGGCGCGGGAAGTGGGGTCGCGGGGCATCACGGTCAATTGCGTGGCACCCGGATTCATCGACACGGATATGACCCGCAGCTTGAATGATGCGCAGCGCGAAGCGGTAAACGGGCAGATTCCGCTCGGCCGCTTGGGCAAGCCTGCGGATATTGCGGCGGCGGTGGCGTTTTTAAGCTCCGAAGGCGGCGCTTACATTACCGGCGAAACCCTCAATGTGAACGGCGGAATGTACATGCCTTAGCTCCTATTGGGGCGGGTTTGTCAACCCTCAATTCACCAGTTCAACATCAAATTTGCGTTCTAGGTAGCCGTCGTCGTTCGGTTCACATAAAATACGCGCCCGGTTGATATCCGGCTGGCCGCCGGCCTGTTGATAAATCTCTAAGCTAGTAATTCTTCAAAGGACACCATAACGATGAGTACGGTTGAGCAGCAGGTAAAAAAGATTGTGGCCGAACAGTTGGGCGTCAAGGAAGAAGAAGTCACCAATGACGCGTCGTTCGTCGATGATCTGGGCGCCGACTCGCTAGACACAGTGGAATTGGTGATGGCGTTGGAGGAAGAGTTCGAAACCGAAATTCCCGACGAAGACGCTGAAAAAATCACCACCGTTCAGCAAGCGATTGATTACATCAATTCGCATAAAGGCAAGGCCTAAGGCCGCGGGCGGCGAATCTTGATGCCGGACAGGCGACGCTCGCGATGAGCAAACGACGCGTTGTAATCACAGGCCTCGGCATTGTCTCGCCGGTGGGCAACGACGTTGCCACCGCGTGGGCGTCCGTGTTGGCCGGCAAAAGCGGGATCGCCAAGGTCGAGCGTTTCGACACCACCAACTTTCCCACCAAGTTCGGCGGAGAGATCCGCCAGTTGGATTTAGAACCCTATATGAGCGCCAAGGAAGCGCGCCGCATGGATGCATTCATGCAGTACGGGGTCGTCGCCGGAATCCAGGCCATGCGTGATTCGGGGCTTGAAGTCACGGAAGCGAATTCCGAGCGAATTGGCATCATGATGGGATCGGGCATGGGTGGCCTTGAGTCGATCGAAGAAGCCTACGATCGCTTCAAAGACACCGACTCGCCCAAGCGGGTGTCGCCATTCTTTATCCCGGGCAGCATCATCAATCTGGTGGGCGGCCATCTGTCCATCAACTTCAAGATCACGGGGCCGAATCTCGCAGTGGCCACCGCCTGCACCACCTCGACCCATGCGCTGGGCTTGGCGATGCGCCTGATTCAGTACGGCGAGGTGGACGCCATGATCGCCGGCGGTTCGGAAATGGCCACCTGCGTCACCGGCATGAGCGGCTTCGCCCAGGCGAAAGCCTTATCTCAGCGCAATGATGATCCGCAGGCTGCCAGCCGTCCTTGGGATAAAGACCGCGACGGTTTCGTCATGGGCGATGGCGCCGGCGCCATGGTGCTCGAAGAGTATGAGCACGCCAAAGCGCGTGGCGCGAAGATTTATGCAGAAGTGGTCGGCTTCGGTATGAGCGGGGATGCCTACCACGTGACGGCGCCGCCCGAAGATGGCGAAGGCGCGCGTAAGGCCATGTCCAAGGCTTTGCAGGATGCCCAGTTGAATCCCGAGCAGGTGCAGTACGTCAACGCGCATGCGACTTCGACGGAACTTGGCGATCGGGCCGAGACACTGGCCATCAAACGGGCCTTTGGTCCTGCCTCGGCCAAACTCGCGGTCAGCTCCACCAAATCCATGACGGGACATTTGCTTGGCGCCGCTGGTGCGGTCGAAGCCATTTTCTCCGTGCTGGCTTTGCGCGATCAGGTGGCGCCGCCCACCATTAACTTCCATCAAGCCGGTGAAGGCTGCGACTTGGACTATGTGCCGAACACCGCACGCCAGATGGCCCTCGAATACACCTTGTCGAATTCCTTTGGATTCGGTGGCACCAACGGTTCGCTCGTTTTCCGCCGAGTTTGAACCGCTGAATCTGATCGAGCAGTACCCGGATCGCTATCCGGCACTGCTCGAAAGCGGCGCGGTCAGCGCCGCTGACGGCGGAGCCCGTTTTGACATCCTGCCTTTCGCCAACGGCGAGTCCTTGTCGCTTGACCGCGCCGGCCGGCTGTCCGGGCCTCAGGCAGGCGAGGAAGGATTTCTGGCGGCGTTGGAGGCCTGGTGGACCACGCTGCGCACGGCCGCCGTCGGCGAATTGCCGTTTACCGGCGGATGGGTGCTGTACCTAGGCTATGAGCTGGCCGCCGAAATCGAACCCACGTTGCGACTGCCGCGAAGCCCCGATCCCTGGGTGGCGTTGGCGTTGCGCGCGCCGGCCGCTTGGATACGCAATCGCACCGACGGCTCGGCCTGGCTGATCGCAGAGCCCGGCAGTGAGCGGCTGCTGGACGAATTCGCGCAACACGTGGCGAGTTTGCGTCCCGCCGAGCCGCGCTACCTGGCGCCGCTGACCGTCACAGAAGAAGATCCCGCACTATTTTTGCAGGCCGTCGGTGTGGCGCTCAAATACACGGCGGCGGGCGATGTGTATCAGACCAATCTATCGCGCCGCTGGAGCGTCGAGGCCGCGGCTCCGGTGGATCCGGTGGCTGTCTATCAGCGTCTGCGGCAGACCAATCCCAGTCCCTTTGCGGCGATTTTGCGCAACAACGAGTTCGCGCTGCTGAGTTCCTCGCCGGAGCGTCTGGTATCCATTCGCGGGGATGTCGTCTGCACGCGTCCGATTGCCGGCACCCGGCCCCGTGGCGCCACGCCGGCCGATGATGCCCTCTTGGTGCGCTCGCTGTTGGAAAATGAGAAGGAGCGTGCCGAACACATCATGTTGATTGATCTGGAACGCAATGATCTGGGGCGCGTCAGCGTTGCGGGCTCGGTTCGGGTTGATGAATATATGTCGGTGGAAACCTATGCGCATGTTCACCACATCGTCTCGAACATTTCCGGAAAGTTACGGCCCGACGCCTCGCCCATCGATGTGATCCGTGCATTGTTTCCCGGCGGTACGATCACGGGCTGTCCCAAAGTACGCTGCATGCAGATCATCGCTGAACTGGAAGGCTGCGGGCGGGGCGCCTACACCGGGTCAATCGGATATTTAAATCGCGACGGAAACTGCGATCTGAACATCTTGATCCGAACCATCACCGCGAGCGGCGCGCGTTTAAGCTTTCGCGCCGGCGCCGGCATCGTGGCGGATTCGATCGCTGCACAGGAGCTGGCAGAAACGCGCGCGAGA
>CAZZWE010000108.1:0-16993 GCA_964657675.1 uncultured Steroidobacteraceae bacterium | reverse complement strand
CCAATGACCATCGAGGCAGAGGACAGAATTTAACTTAAAGCCAAGTAGGAGAAGTCCTACTCCACGCGTGCGCGTTCGGAATTCTTACACGACATCAGTCTAAGCACTGATAGGGGGAGAGTTTTATTCATCGGATCATCGGGCTATGCAACAAACCTCTCATGCATACAATGATGCGCGCTTTGAGCTGAATCCCGACCGCGCAGCGGCGAAGCATCAGGCCGTCGATCAGCAATCCTTGCCCGGCACCCGCTGGCAACCGCAACCCGGCCCGCTTTTAGTCGTCGGCCCACACCCGCGCGACGAAATTGTTGGCGCCGGTGGGCTGATCCACACGTGGATTAGCTGGGGACATGAGGTGACCGTGCTCAGCGTGACCGATGGCGAAGCGGACAAGGTAGATGCCCGAAATTTAGATCTGCTGCGCAGAGATGAGCTGCGGGCCGCGCTTCGAAAGCTCTGCGCCACGCACGTCTCCGTGGTTCGAATGGGTTTGCCCGATGGCTCCGTGCGTGAGTCGCAAAACCGCTTGCGTCATGCCATCGATGCGTTGCTCGAACCTCATATGACGTTGGTCGCGCCGTTTGAGCATGGGGGCCATCCGGATCACCAAGCGGTGGGGAAGGTTTGCCGGGAAGCAGCGCTGGCCAACCAAGTACCCATGGTGCAGTACGTAATGCCTTTGAGCACTCCTGACTGTGCAAACCGTGAGGCCGTTAAGTGGGGCCGTTTTCCACTGGACGTGGAAGCGCGCCGCGCCAAGGCGTATGCCTTGCAGTGTTTCAACTCACAGCGGACCAGCGGTGGTAAAGCGGATCCGCTGTTGAGTTCCTTCGAAGCGTTCCTGCTTTAAACTCGAGCCTGACGGCCATATCGCACGTGCCGATTGGCTGGTTCACGGCGGGTTATTCGTTGCAGGCGTGTGAATGCCCGGCCGCTCTCCCGAGGCGCTGGCTTCAGCGACCGCATGTTCGGAAATCGATAACAGGCGGGCACTGTTGATCAACGCCATGTGAGTCAGGGCTTGAGGAAAGTTACCCAGTAGACGCTGAGACACCGGCTCGTATTCCTCAGCATAGAGGCCGAGGTCGTTGCCGAGGCTCAACAAACGCTCGAACAAAGCTTCCGCCTTGTCACGCTGCCCCGTCAAAACATAGCTGTCGACCAGCCAAAAAGAACACGGCAAAAACGCGCCCTCCCCGGGCGGCAATGCATCCACATCATTGGTCTGCGTGGAGTACCGCAGCACCAAGCCCCCTACCAAGAGTTTTGCCTCGATGGCGGCGATGGTGCCCAGCACTCGCGGATCATCGGCAGGTAGAAAACCCACTTGAGGGATGAGCAGCAGACTCGCGTCCAAGTGATTCGAGCCGTAGGACTGCACAAAGCTGTTGGCACGTCGATCGAATCCTTGCTCGCAGATCTGAGCGTGGATGCGATCCCGTAGTGCTCGCCACTGCTCGATGGGACCTTCCAAACCGCCCGCCTCGGCATCCTTGATGGCCCGGTCAAATGCCACCCACACCATCACTTTGGAATGGGTGAAATGTTGCGGCGGTCCGCGCACTTCCCACAATCCCTCATCAGGCCTTTCCCAGTGCGACTCTAAAAATTTCAAAATCGCCACCTGCAGCTGCCACGCCACGGGATGCGGCTGCATATCGGACTTTCGCGCCAAATGCAGCGAATCCATCACTTCGCCATAGACGTCGAGCTGAAACTGGGTGGCAGCCGCATTGCCAATACGCACCGGGGCAGAAGATTCGTATCCGGGAAGCCACGGCAACTCGAGTTCCTCCAGCCGGCGGGCGCCCGTGACGCTGTATAGAATCTGCAGATCGTCCGGCGAACCGGCAATGGCGCGCAGCAACCATTCTCGCCACGCGGTGGCTTCGTCGGTGTAGCCAGCCAAAAGCATGGCGTTGAGGGTAAAGGTGGCATCGCGCAACCAACAATAGCGATAGTCCCAATTGCGCACGCTGCCAATCTTCTCCGGCAACGAGGTGGTCGGCGCTGCGACCATACCGCCTGTCGGGTGATAGGTGAGCGCCTTCAGAGTGATCAGCGATCTTTGCACCTGCGCGTGCCAACGGCCCTTATAGGCCGTGCGGCTCGACCATTCATGCCACTTGGCAGCCGTGCGCGTGAGCGCTTCCTGGGCATCGACTGAACCCTGCATTGGCCGATGCGAAGGCCTGTAATTGAGTACAAAGGATTCCGTGGCTCCGGCTTGCACCGAAAAATCCGCCACGGTCTTCATGTTCTCCCCTTCAAAGGGGACGGTGGCAAATAATTCCAAGGTGTCCGGACCGCCGGTAATCGTCAGCACATCATCGACACGCCGCGCCCAGGGCACGATGGACCCGTAGTCGAACCGCACCACCAACTCCATGCGCATGTCGACTACACCCGTAAGACCAGTGACAACTCGCACCACATCCCAGCGCTCATCCGAGACCGGCATGAAGTCAGTGATGCGTACGCTGCCCTGTGCGGTCTCAAAGTCGGTTTGCAAGATAAGCGAGTCGTCGAGATAACTGCGTTGCACGCGGCGGAGCTCCCCCGACGGCGCCAGCAACCAGCGCCCATGTTCAGGGCCACCGAGCAGCGCGGCGAAACAGGCCGGCGAATCGAAACGCGGAAAGCATAGCCAATCGATCGACCCATCATTACCGACCAGAGCGGCGGTATGACAGTCACCAATCAGCGCATAGTTTTCAATGGCAAGGGGCATGCGCAAGACTCTCTGCGACGCCTTGACTCATCAGGTCAGCTTCGCGCGATAGGTGTGGGGAACTGTCAAGTGGAATTGAGAGCGTGTGGTGCAGCAATTCGGTATTATCGATTCAATTCAGGTGTAGCGCAATTCGAGTAAAAAATGCAATCGAGCTCGGCGATAAGCAGCTACCTTCCTAAGTACCTGCGCGTCTGGGTAATCCTGTCGCTGTCGGTGGTGTTGCTCATCATCATGAGTGCGTTCCTGTCGCGCAGCCTCGAGACTTTGAATGAGGGCGCGGCTTGGGTGGCCCACACCGAGCGCGTGCGTTTTCAGCTGGCGCGAATTCTTCAGTCGTGCAGCGATCTGGGCAATGGCGTGGCGGGTTACGAGATCACGCACGACGAATCATTGTTCGAGCCCGCTAAAACCGCCGAGTCCCTGATTCCGGTGGAGCTGAACGATCTGCAGTCGCTATTGGCGGACGATGCCGCACAGCAGCCACTCTTCGCGCAACTCGTCGAGCTTACGCACCAACGCCAGCTGCAAACCGAGGCTCAGCGCGAACGCGCCTTGCATCGCGACGTCGCCGGCGTACAAGCGGAAATTTCCAGCGGCGAAGCCAAGCGCCAGATGGACGCAGTGCGCGCCGTCATTGCCCAGATGCAGGCCGAAGAACGTCACCTGTTGGATTTTCATACCAAGGCCACCCATTCAGCCTACAAAGCAGTGGCCATTGCCATTTGGGTCGCAGCGGCCCTGGCCATTGGATTGTTGATTTCCATTACGGTGCTGACGTTGCGAGATGCCGAACGGCTGCGTCTGGTGCAAGAGGAACTGGCCACCACCCTGCGAAGCGTGGGCGATGCCGTGATTTCCACCGATGCCGCCGGCGTCGTGCGCTTCATGAATGCGGTCGCCGAACAACTGACCGGTTGGACCAATGCCACCGCGCGCGGCCGGCCACTCGAGGATGTTTTCGACGTCATCAATGAACAGACCCGCGCGCCGGTAGAAGCCCCCGTTGCACAGGTGCTTCGCGAAAAAAAGATCGTCGCGCTGGCGAATCACACGGTGCTTAGAGCCAGAGACGGCACCGAACGGCCGATCGAAGATTCGGGCGCGCCGATTCTGGACCCGTCCGGTGAGATCACAGGTGCCGTGTTGGTGTTTCGCGATGCAACCACGGACCGCGCGGCACGGCGCGCCCTGGTCGAGAGCCGTGATGCGCTGCGTGAGGCGGACAACCGTAAGGATATTTTCTTGGCCACGCTGTCGCACGAACTGCGCAATCCATTGGCGCCGATACGCACGGCCACGCGTGTTTTGGAAACGCCGAATTTGAGCGCGGCGGACCTTGAGCGCAGCCGTTCCATCATCGCGCGCCAAGTTCGCCACATGGCATCGTTACTGGATGACTTGCTCGATATTTCGCGCATCACGCGCGGCGTTCTCACGCTGAAAACCGAGACGGTGGAGCTCAAAGCCCTGATGGAAGCGGCCATCGAAACTGCGCAGCCCGCCATCGCCGCAAAGGGGCATACTTTCGAAGTGCAATGGCCGGGCGAACGCATCGGGCTGACTGCCGACCCGTTGAGACTGACTCAGGTAATCGCCAACCTGTTGACCAACGCAGCGAAATACACCGATCCGGGCGGCCATATTACCTTGGGCGCTCGTCTCGATGCGTCGGGGATCGAGATCTTCGTCCGCGATGATGGCATTGGAATTGCCAAAGAGATGCAGCCTCGTGTCTTCGACATGTTTTCGCAAATCGACACCAGTCATGAACATTCCGAGGGCGGCATTGGCATTGGCCTCGCCTTGGTTAAGGGATTTGTAGAGCTGCACGGAGGTAGTGTGGAGGTGCACAGCGCCGGAATGAACCAGGGAAGCGAGTTCGTGGTTCATCTGCCCATCGCCTTGCGCACCGAGCCGCCGGTCGCAGCCGCGACGACGCCAGCCACGACGGTGAATACCGCCCGGCGGGTATTGATCGCAGACGACAATCGCGACGGCGCGGAAATCATGGCCATGCTGCTGACGCATTCCGGTTATGACGTGCAATTGGCGCATACGGGGCCGGATGCCGTGGATGTCGCCGCGCAACAGCGGCCGGATGTGGCCATTCTCGACATCGGCATGCCGGGCATGAGTGGCTACGATGTGGCGCGCCGCATCCGCAGCCAACCTTGGGGCGGCGGCATGATGTTGATTGCGGTCACCGGCTGGGGACAAGAAGATGACAAGCGCAAGGCCAAGGAAGCGGGTTTTGATCACCATCTGACCAAACCCATCGATCCTGGCGCATTGGAGCGTTTGATGTCGCCGGCCTCCGAAGTCACTTGAATCGCTACGACGTCTTGGTCATCGGCGCCGGCGCTGCGGGTCTCGCTGCGGGCCGCACGCTGACAGCAGCAGGGTTGCGCGTTGCCATCGTCGAAGCGCGCAATCGGATTGGCGGGCGAATATTCACCCACCATGAAACCGTGCCGGGCGTCGGCGATGTCGCCGTGGAGGTCGGGGCTGAATTTATTCATGGCCTGCCCACCACCACGTGGAATTTAGTGCGCGAGGCGCGGCTTGACACGTACGAGCGCGGCGGCTCGCATCTTTGCTTCGAGCAGTCGCAGTTGCAAGATTGCAGTCAGGAACAGGGGCAAACGTTCCAGGTTCTGAGTGACATGCAGCGCTGGCTACAGACACAACCCGCGGCTACCGACCTCACTTTCGACGACTACGCGCGGGCGAGGCAGCTGGCTTCGAACGTGGCTGACGGTGCAGCGGGCTACGTCGAGGGATTCAATGCCGCGGACCGTCGTCTCGTGGGCATCGCCGGTCTTGCCCGCCAACAGGTTGCCGAGGACCTGATTCAGGGCGACCGAATTTTCTACATTCGAGGCGGCTATGAAGCGCTGCCGCAGTTTTTATGCAGAGAGTTTACGGCGCAAGGGGGCACCCTGTTGTTGAATCATCCAGTCGTGAAGGTTGAGTGGAGTTCAACGGCCGTCAGTGTGCTTGGGCATGACCCCTCCGGGGGTGAATTTGCGCTGACGGCCAAGCAACTGATCTCCACACTGCCGCTCGGCGTGCTGCAGTCCGGTGCCGTGGCGTTTGAACCTGAGCTGCCGGCATTGGCCGCGCAGGCCGCGCGAATGCGAATGGGCGCTGTGCTTCGCGTATCGTTGGTTTTCAAAACCCAATTTTGGCGCGATCCTGCACAGCTATCGAAACACCCCTCGATTGCCACGGAGCTTCAGGACTTAAGCTTCCTATTCGCGAAAGACACGGTTTGGCCCACCTGGTGGACCTCCTCGCCCGACCTTGCACCGGTGCTGACCGGGTGGGTTGCGGGGCCCAAAGCGACTGTCCTAAAGCCCGTTGGCCTCACGGATCGTGCAATCCTAGACGCTGCTCGAATCTTTGAAATTCGTGAGGCTGAGCTGCGGACGCAGCTGGTGGGCGCGCATTGTCACAACTGGCAGCGAGATCGGTATTCGCAAGGCGCTTATAGCTACGTGCCGGCCGGTGCGATCGATGCACCGGAGAAAATGAGCCAACTTAATAATGAGACGCTATTTCACGCGGGCGAGCATACCGATTTAGAGGGACACTGGGGAACCGTCCACGCGGCCCTGAACAGCGGCCTTCGCGCAGCCGCTCAGCTGCTGCAGGCCCGCCGCTAAACGTAACTTACGGCCGAACCTTGCGTTGGTGACGCTCGCGGACTTCGTTAGGGTTCTTCGGATCCGGCGGATCGTTCTCAAAACCGCCCGGTTGAGAAATCGTTGGCTCCTGGTTCTCCTCCTCTGCCTGCTGCTCATCCTTCGGCTTACGCTTATCCAAGGCCGGCGACTCGGCGCTCGGGGTGGCAAGCAGCGTGTTCATCAATGCCACTTTATCGGTGAGCGCGCGATCGCTGCCATCCGGACGCTCCGCTCCCGCTCCATTGACGTATGCCATCGACGCGTTCATGCCTGACTCCTCGTTTGATCATTCCAATACCGTTTGAACAATGATGCGCCCGGTATGAAATGTAAAACGTCCCAGTCTGAAACGAATGAAGGACGAGTCCGACTTGCGTTATGAACGCATGAGCTTTAACTTGCATTGAATGCCAGCCGATCAAGTAGACGTATCACCGGACCATGCCGAGAGAATTGAAGATTTTCTCTTGAGACATGGGGGCAAAGGTACTCGCGACTCCCGGGCAGAGGAAACCGCGCCGGATGTGCAAGGCTGGTCAGAGGTGTACGCGGCCGACGGCTATACGCTGCGTTGCGAGTGGTCGCGATTCGGCAGCCACGAAGACATGAAATATTCGGAAATTCCGCCGACTGTCCACCGATGAAGTATCGCAAGCTGGGTAGCAGTGAATTGGTGGTTTCCGAAATCGCCTTCGGATCCTGGCTGACCTTTACCGACGCCTCCCGAAAACAAATGGCGATACAGTGCGTACGCCGCGCCTTGGAATGCGGCATTACGTTGCTCGACACCGCCAATGTGTACGGCCGAGGAGCGGCAGAGCGCGTGTTGGGCGACGCGCTGACCGGGGTCAAGCGAGACAGCTACGTACTCGCCACCAAGCTGTACTTTCCGATGAGTGATGCCGACAAGGGCCTTTCACGGGCGCAGATTACGAAACAATTGCATGATTCGCTCGACAGACTACGCGTCGACACCATTGACCTGTATCAATGCCATCGCTATGACAGCGAAACGCCGCTGGAGGAAACCATGCGGGCGCTCACCGACGCCGTCCAATCCGGCAAGGTGCGTTACCTCGGTTTTTCTGAATGGCCGGTCGATAAGATCAAACAGGCACTGGCGTTGGCGGGAGTCGAGAAATTCGTGTCCAGCCAACCACAATATTCACTCCTGCACCGCGATCCTGAGAAAGCGGTGATTCCGCTCTGCGCGACATCGGGTATTTCGCAGATCGTTTGGTCACCTCTGGCTCAAGGCGTGCTGACGGGCAAATATGCACCCGGTAGCCAACTGCCGGCGGACAGCCGGGCGGCCGACAAAACCATGAATGGGTTTCTGAATCAGGCGTGGATGAAAGCTAACGTGCTGAAGGCCGTTCAAGACCTAGGTCCGCTGGCTGCACAGGCCGGGTTAACCCTGCCGCAGTTTTGCCTCGCTTGGGTACTTCGCGAGCCGAACGTGGCCGCCGCCATCGTCGGCGCCTCGCGTCCGGCACAGATCGACGAAAACATCGCCGCGTCGGACGCCAGCGTTGATCCGCAACTATTCCTGCAAGCCGAGAAGTTGCTGGCCGCTGCCGGCGTATAAGTGAGGCATGAAAAAGCCGCGCGTCACTGACGTAACGCGCGGCCATGTCAACTCAATCAAAGCAAATCAGCGGTTCGCGATACGATCGGCGTCGCGCTGCGCGTCGCGATTGTCTTTCGCGCTGTCTTTCAGGTCGGCTTTGACGTCGCCATACTTCGCCTGGGCTGCGCCCGCGACCTTGTTGACAGTGCCCTTCACCTGCTGAGAAGTGCTATTCACGGCCTTGCCCGCTGCTTCCTGGATCTTGCCAGCAGCTTCTTTAACGCGGCCTTCGATCTGATCTTTGTTAATGCTCATAAGGTATCTCCTAAGTTGCGAGGACCCCATGCTACCCGAGGCCCGGTTGACGGCTGTAGGAGTGGCAGATTAAGCGCTGTGGGAGTTCTTCCATAGTGAACGGGCCCATTCAGCCAGCTGCGCGGCCTCTCGCCAGCGATCGGAAAGCTCCCGGCCGTATTGGTCCGTGATGGCGTAGTCCGGCGGACCCAATTCACATAGAAACACCAAGGGCAACGCGTCCCCGTGATGGCGATTTCGCCAGGCAGCGAAGCCCTGCCGCCACCAGGCCTTGAAAAGTTCCACCCATTTTTGGTTCTGCGCAAAATCCAGCGGAATCTGGATTTGACTACGGCTGGCAACTCGCCCTTGAAAGGATTCCGAACGCTCCAGCACCTGCCTCACGAGCTCTTGCAAAAAGCCGGTCGGCGGACAAGGCATTTCTCGGTCCACCACGTAGTGCGACAAGTCCGCCGATAGACGCATCTCCGGCACCGCCTCGAGCAGTTGTACCGTGGTGTACAGATCATTGGTGATGCAATTGCGGTGGGTCTCGAATTGAATCGGCATGCCCTCGTCTGCCGCCACCGACAACCAACCGCGAATGCTGGAGGTCATGGCCGCAAAATCCAGCGGCATCTCCTGGCCAATCACCACCACGAAGGGCGCGGAGATTTCCTTGGCCAGCGCGAGTGCAGGTCGCAATTCCTCAACTGATTTCGGAAATACCGTAAGCCCGCCCCGCAAGCCGGTGCGTCGGAACTCAGGGATCGTCGCGCGTGCCTCTTGCAGGCTGAGCGCACCCAGATCGATAGTCATGCCGTCAAAGCCGGCCTGCTTCACTCGATCGAATTTTTCCGACAGGCTGGCCTGCGGACCCGGCAGTTGCTCCATCGCCCACAAAGCCTGGTAAACCAATAAGCGTTCATGCATGCGGCGGATCGGCAATCCAGGTCGAGTGGTCGGAGTAATCAGCCTCGATGCGGCCGTGAGAAAACGCACGCAAGGCGGCCCGCATGAAACCCCAGTAAGTCATCGAGGGCGGCGCAGCACCGCGCGCCGTGAAGATCTGGTGATGCAATTCCTTTAACCGGTGAAACGGCACGCCGGGGAACGCATGATGAGCCGTGTGGTACTGCATCTGCCAGGCCATCCAGCGCATGACGGCGTTGGTCCTTGTGCTGCGGGTGTTGAGCAGCACATTCGCCTCATGGGGTAGCCCAAGATGCTCAATGGTATTTTGCAGCTGATGGACGCATTTCATGGCCAGCATCGGTGCCAACCACAGCAGCACGGCGGCCCAACTATGCAAGGCCAGTGAGAGCACTGCGATGGCGATGTAGCCGGCGAGATGAATGCGTGCCTCGCGGATTAATTCTGGATGGCGCGAGGCCGGCAAATAAGGTTCGGTCACGATACCTGCGCAGAAGCGCACGATGCGCCGCCAGCGGGTGTACCAATAGGTGATGCTGGAAATCCACAGCAGGAAGGAGGCTCGCGTGTAGCCCGCACGGTTCAGTTCACCGTCCTTCTCCCAATCCTGGGTGAAGCGGTGGTGCGCAATATGCTGGATCTGATCAAAAGTGCGCGGGTAAAACACCACGAATCCAAACACGCGTCCCAACCATTCGTTGGGCCATGCCGTGCGAAACACGGTCCAGTGGCTGAGTTCATGCTGACCGGCGTACAAAAAATTCAACAGGATGCCGTGCGCCATGAACAAGGGTACGGCCCACATCGTTGAGCGCAGCCACCACAACATACTGCCCGTGAGCAGCAGCGCGCCGATATGCGAAGACGCTTGGCGAACGCCGGCCCAATTGGATGGCGCACACAGCTCGCGCAGCTTGGCTTGCTCGATGACATCCCGTCTCGCGAAGACTTCATTCATTGCCATCATATTAACATCAGGTATCCTGCGGATAATGCTTTCCCGACGCCGTTTCCTCCGTGCTGCATCCGCAGCCTTGCTCGCCAGCGGCACCGGACTTGCCAGGGCGCGCAACGCTCCCGCTTTGAAGTCTTTGAGCGGGGGTGCCTCCCCGATTTCCTCGGCCGAACGAGTCCAGCGGGTGGCCAAGATTCAGGGCTTGATGCAGCAGCAGAAGATAGCCGCTGTGTTGATTGAGCCCGGCGCCAGCCTCGAGTATTTCACGGGCATCCGTTGGCACCGTTCCGAGCGAGTCACGCTGGCCATCTTGCCCGCGAGCGGCAATCTGGCGGTGGTAACTCCCGCTTTCGAGGAGCCGTCCGTGCGCGAAACACTGGGCGTGGATGGGGATGTCCTCCCCTGGGACGAACACGAGAGCCCGTACGAGCGGATCGTGCAGGCCCTGAAGTCTCGCGGCGTGAATGCGGGCGCTATTGCCGCCGAGTCGACTGTGCGTTTCTTCATCATCGCCGGAGTGCGGCAAATCGCACCCAGCTATGACATTGTGCCCGCCGATGCGCTGGTGCGCGCCTGTCGACTGATCAAATCCCCGACAGAACTTGGGCTCATGCAATTAGCCAACCACATCACTCTGGAGGCGCTGCGCTACGTGCATGGGCAACTGACCGTGGGCATGAACTCCTCCGATATCGCGTTGCTGATGGATCAGACAACCCTGGCACTTGGCGGCGCTCCAGAATTTTCCCTGGTGCTGCTCAACGAAGCCTCGGCTTATCCGCATGGTTCGCAACGGCCACAGTCGCTTCATGAGGGTTCTACGATCCTGATGGACTGCGGCTGCAGCGTCCATGGTTATCAATCGGACATCACCAGAACTTGGGTTTTTGGCCATGCCACGCCGCGACAGCGAAAGGTTTGGAATACTGTCAAACACGGTCAAGAAATCGCGGTAGGGACGGCCAAGATCGGGGCGCCGGTAGGCCGCATCGATGACGCGGTACGCGCTTATTATGAGAGCGAGGGATGGGGTCCTGGCTACCACTTGCCGGGACTGTCGCACCGCACGGGTCACGGCATTGGACTTGATGGGCACGAACCGCCCTACTTGGTGCATGGGGATGAGACGCCTTTGCAGCCCGGCATGTGTTTCTCCGATGAGCCCGGCATTTATATTCCGGGTGAATTCGGAATTCGCTTGGAAGACTGCTGGCATATGACGGATGCAGGGCCCGTGCTATTCACGCCGTTCGCCCAGTCGCTCGACCAACCCGTCTGACTCATGCTCGCGATTCTTTGTCTGCTGGTATGGTTGTATCTGTTTTTGGCGCATGGAATCTTTTGGCGATCGGGGCCGCAACTGCCGGCGGCCGACGCAGCCACCGCACTGACAGATTTGCCCGCCATCGATATCGTGGTCCCCGCGCGCGATGAGGCGGCCACGATTGCTCCGGTCATCGAGTCACTGCTGGCCCAGGACTATGCTGGAAAATTTCGAGTCATCCTGGTGGATGACAATTCATCGGATGACACAGCCGCCCGTGCCGGCCAGGCCTCGAGACTCACGATATTAAGCCTTACCGATAAACCCGCGGGCTGGTCGGGCAAGCTGTGGGCCTTGAACCAAGGGGTGGCCGCCGGGGACGCGCCATTACTCCTGTTTACCGACGCGGACATCATTCACGACTCACGCCATCTGGCGGCCCTCGAAGCGCACCTGCGGCGCACACGGGTAAACATGGTGAGCGAAATGGTGCGGCTCAATTGCTCAAGCCTCGCAGAGCGCGCGCTGGTCCCCGCCTTTGTCTATTTTTTCCAAATGTTGTATCCCTTTGCACGCGTCAACGATCCAAGCTCCTCCGTCGCCGCGGCGGCCGGTGGAACGGTGTTGATCCGACGCGTCACCTTGCAGCAGATGGGAGGCATCGAAAGTATCCGCGGTGCACTGATCGACGACGTTACCTTGGCACGGTCAGCCAAGCAGTTGGGAGGGATCTATTTAGGCCACTCGGGCTTGGCTGAATCGATTCGGCCTTACCCGCATTTCTCCGACCTTTGGCAGATGGTCTCCAGAACTGCCTTCACGCAACTGCGCTACTCTGCCGTCTTGTTGCTGCTCACCCTCGCCGGCTTGACGCTCGTCTGGTGGGTGCCGGTCCTTGAAGCCTTGTTCGACCACGGTTGGCGCGCGGGTTGCGGGCTGGCCGCCGCGCTGCTCGGGTTCGTGTCTTATCAACCGACCCTGAAGCGTTACCGACGCAATCCCGCATGGGCGCTCGCCTTGCCAGTGATTGCATCGTTCTACATGGCCGCCACTGTGGCATCGGCGCTGGATCACTGGCGGGGTAAGGGCGCGACCTGGAAGAATCGCGCCTATCCTTGAAAGCCCGCGTCGACGCTAGCGCGCCAAGCGACTGACTTTGGCGGCGGGCACGGGACTCAACACCTCCGCGTTCACCGAAAAGCTGTTAATGCTCACGTCATGCGGCACGCAGCGGGTGATATAGGTCACGTCGCGCATCGAAAAATTTCTGGGCAGGAAATCCTTCATCGCCATGAACAGCTCGCAATCGCCCTCGCTGACAAAGTAGGGATGGTTGGCACTCAAGTCGAGCGCCGTCCACTGCGCGTTCACGGTACCCGAGCCGCCGGCGCTGTCGGCCGGGGCCAGCGTATAAAATTTGGCGCTCACATGCGCGCTGCGTCCCGGCCGTAAATCACCGCCAGGACAGCCGGTGGCAAGCACGTGTGCGTCCTTCCGTGCCCCCATATGCAGCAAAATGGCCTTCACGTGATCCTCAATCGATGAACACGAGAACAGGGAAGTCAGGCCAAAATAATCAAAGGAGTCTTCGTGCTGCACCCAGGTGGCCGCTACCGGTTGCGGCGCGGATTCAGCAGCCAAACCAGGAAGCGCGAATGCGAGTAGACCTAGTAAAAGCGTGCGGGTTTGCTTCATGACCGTATCCTCCAATGATCGAGCTCGGTAGGTAGGCCAGAGCTTACACCGGAAGGCGGCAGCGAAACATTGTGCCGGATGCCCTGCGTGCCACACTGCGGTCATTACACCGGAGATTCGCCATGAAGTACCTGATTTCCTTGTCCCTAAGCGCGATTGTGCTGTGCGGCACGGCTGTCGCCGACGACTCGATGACGCGGGTCACCCCCACCGATCATCAAACGATGAAGGACTGCATCGAGAAACAAAAGACTGCCGACGTGACCATGTCTAAGTCACAAATGAAGCGCATTTGTAAGGATGAACTCAAGCGCCTCAAGACCCCCTCCGAGCAACCGCCCGCCACCAGCGACGCGCCTCGATCGCCCTAGCGGTCAACGGGTTTATCGTCGGTTTGCCTCTACCACCGCGAGCGCCGTCATATTGACGATGCGCCTGACAGTGGCGGCCGGCGTTAAGATTTGCGCCGGCGCCGCGCAGCCCAGCAACATGGGGCCGATGGCTACATTATGACCCGCCGCTGATTTAAGCAGGTTGTATGCAATGCTGGCACTGTCCAAATTCGGGCATACCAGCAAATTGGCGCTGCCATGCAACGTGCTGCCGGGAAGCACTGCCTGCCGCGCCATTTCATCGAGCGCGCAATCGCCATGCATCTCGCCATCCACCTCGAGATTTGGGCTTCGCTGCCGCAACAGTGCCAATGTGGTTCGCATCTTCACGGCGGACGGTGCGTCGCTGGTGCCGAAGTTCGAGTGTGACAACAACGCGACCTTGGGAACCAAACCGAAGGCATACAACTGTTCGGCGGCTAACAGGGTGATCTCTGCCAGCTGTTCGGCCGTCGGGTCCAGATTGACATGGGTGTCCACGATGAAAATTTGACGGCCCGGCAAAATAACGCCGGTCAGCGCGCCATATACATTCACCCCAGGGCGCTTGCCGAGCACTCGATCGATGTAGTGCAAATGCCGCGCCGTGGTGCTGATGGTGCCGCAAATAAGCCCATCGGCTTCCCCCTTCTTGAGCAGCATGGCCGCAATCAAGGTGGTGCGCCGCCGCATCTCGAGCTTGGCGTATTGCGCGGTCACGCCGTTGCGCTCGGTGAGTGCATGGTAGGCCTGCCAATATTCCCGATAGCGCTCATCGTGCTCGGGATTGACGATGGTGAAATGCTCGCCCGCACGAATCCGCAGACCGTAACGCTTGATCCCGCGCTCGATGACTGCAGGTCTGCCGACCAGGATGGGCGTCGCCAGCCGCTCATCGACGGCGATTTGCACCGCGCGCAAGATCCGCTCCCCCTCGCCTTCCGCATAAACGATACGGCTGCGCGCCGCCGGCAGCTTGCGGGCCGCGGAGAATATGGGCTGCATCAAGGTGCCGCTGTGATACACGAACTGTTGCAAACGCTGTGCGTACGCATCGAGGTCCGCGATGGGCCGAGTGGCCACGCCTGACTCCATGGCGGCCTTTGCGACGGCCGGCGCGACTTTGACGATCAACCGCGGATCAAAGGGTTTGGGGATCAAGTATTCCGGACCGAATGCCAAATTCTCGATGCCGCCGTACGCGGCTGCCACGATGTCACTTTGCTCTTGGCGGGCCAGATCCGCGATGGCATGAACGGTGGCGATCTCCATCGGCCGCGTGATGGTGGTCGCGCCCACATCCAGAGCGCCGCGAAAGATGAATGGGAAACACAACACATTGTTGACTTGATTGGGAAAGTCGCTGCGCCCCGTGGCAATCACGGCGTCGTCGCGCACCGCCCGCACCTCGTCGGGCAGGATCTCCGGCGTCGGATTGGCCAACGCCAAGATCAACGGACGCGGCCCCATGAGCTTGACCATGGGCTGGGTGAGCACACCGCCCGCGCTCAATCCCAAGAAAATGTCCGCGCCGCCGATGATCTCAGCCAATTTGCGTGCATCGGTGGGTTGAGCGAATCGTTCCTTCTCCGGATCCATCAACTCCTTGCGGCCTTGGTACACCACGCCTGCGAGGTCGGTGAGCCAGACGTTCTCCCGCTTCAGCCCCAGATCCAGCAACAAATCCACACAGGCGAGCGCCGCCGCGCCCGCCCCGCTCACCACCATCTTCACCGTGGCAATATCTTTTTCCACCACCTTGATGCCGTTCAGGCACGCCGCGCCCACGATAATGGCTGTGCCGTGTTGATCATCGTGGAACACCGGGATTTTCATACGCCGGCGCAGTTCGCGTTCGACGATAAAACATTCCGGCGCCTTGATATCCTCGAGATTGATCGCCCCGAACGTCGGTTCCAACGCCGCAACGATGTCGATCAATTTGTGCGGGTCGCGTTCCTCGATCTCGATATCGAAAACATCGATGCCGGCAAATTTCTTGAACAGCACCGCCTTGCCTTCCATCACCGGTTTGGCCGCCAGGGGTCCAATCGCCCCTAGACCCAGTACCGCCGTGCCGTTGGTGATGACACCCACCAAGTTGCCGCGCGCGGTGTAGCGATAGACATTTAAAGGGTCCTCGACAATGGCTTCGCAGGCCGCCGCCACTCCGGGCGAATACGCCAATGCCAGGTCGCTCTGATTGAGCAACTGCTTGGTGGCCGTGATCGACAATTTTCCAGGCGTGGGAAATTCGTGGTAGTCGAGCGCCGCCTTCTTTAAGGCTGCCTTGATTTCATCCTCGGTCTTCATGAGCGGTCTCAACTACGTCACTATAGATATTTCAAGTCTATAGCATCGCCGCCCAAGCTACCTGTTCAGGCGCGCGCAGTCTCTGCGGGTTTCGCCGCAATGCTCGCTCGGGCTGGCACATTGCGCGTGCCCGGCTGCGCTTCCTGTGAGCGCGAACCATGCGAGTAGGTGTACACGTGGGTGAACTCGGCGCCCAACAGAAATATCTGCGCCGAATAATAAATCCACAGCAGCAGCACCATGATGGACCCCGCGGCGCCGTACGCCGAGCTGAAAGAACTGCGTCCTAGGTAAAGGCCAATCAGCAGTTTGCCGATGGTGAATAAGCAGGCGGTCACAAACCCGCCAACCCACACATCGCCCCAATCGATTTCTTCCTTCGGGACATATTTATAAATCATGGCAAACAAGATGGTGCTCAGTCCCACACTCAACAAAAGATCGAGGGCAGGAAGAATGATTTGCCACTGCACCAAGTAGGATCCCAGCCAGCTTCCCAAGGCCGCGAGCGCCGCACTCGCCACTAGCGAAACCAGGAGCAAAAAGCCCACGCCCAGGATCAGCCCGAACGACAGAATGCGGGAGCGCAACATCCGCCACCACACCACCGCATTTTTCCGTGGCGGCGTTTTCCAGATGGTGTCCAGGGTGCTTTGCAATTCGCCGAATACACTGCTGGCCCCCACCAACAACGTCCCAATCCCAAGGGCCGCAGCGATGCCCTTTTGGTTGCTGTGGTGCGCACTGGCGAGCAGTCCCTGGACGGCGGTCGCACCCGCTTGGCCCAACAGTCCTTGCATCTGCTGCAACAAATGAGTTTCGGCCACGCTGGGTCCGAACACATAGCCCGCGATCGCGACTGCGATGACCAAAATCGGCGCGATCGAGAACAAGGTATAGAACGCTAACGCCGCGCCCAAACTGGAGGCGTTATGCTCCACCCATGCCATCACCGAATCGCGAGTCAGTGTATAAACGTCTTTTCCCAAGTGCCACATGCACTAACGGTGTGCGTTTGGCGCGGTGGCGGGGGGAAGGATAGGGCTGGTCATACGACCGTTACCCACATTCAGCATGTCCAAGCAGTTGACGCGAACGTAGCAGTTTTCGCATTCACCGGGGTCGGCCGCGAACCCCACGCCCGGCTCGTGCGACAGGGTGTAGAGCGGGAGGAC
>CAZZWE010000107.1:0-17081 GCA_964657675.1 uncultured Steroidobacteraceae bacterium | reverse complement strand
CGCTATTCCCGCCTGCCGAGGATAGGGCGCGCATCGGCGAGTGGCTGAATTGCGAATTGGAAGGCGCGCTCCAGCGCGTTCAATTGGGTCCCGTGACCCCCACGGTGGACATGGAAGCCTTTCGTGCCGAGTTGGCGTCCTTCGACTTCAACACGCCGCAGCCGCTCGAACAGGCACTGCGCTGGTCCATTGCGCAAATGGAACAGGGCATCGTGCAGATGGCGAATCCGCGCTATTTTGGGTTGTTCAATCCCGGCGCCACCTTTCCCGCGCAATGCGCCGACCGCATCGTGAGTCTGTTCAACCCGCAACTGGCGAGCTCCGCCTCATCGCCCGTTCCGGTCGCGCTGGAAGCGCACGTCATCCAAGCGCTGGCGCGGCGCGCGGCTTTCACAGTACCGATCAGCGGCCATTTTGCGACCGGCGGCTCCGAAGCCAACTACACCGCACTGATCTGTGCCCTGACTCAAGCGCATCCCGGATTTAGCGCGGACGGTGTGCAGGCGTATCCCGGGCCGGTACGCTTCTACACCTCGAGCGATTGTCATATTGCATGGCTGAAGATCGCGCACCAGGCCGGTGTGGGGCGCGCCGCGCTGCGGCTCATCGACACCGATGGTCAAGGGCGCATGGATGCCGCGGCGTTGCGTGCCGCGATTGCCGCGGACAAAGCGGCAGGCGCCGTTCCGGTGATGATCGTGGCCACGGCCGGCACCACCGGCGGCGGCATGATCGATCCGCTGCACGCCTGCGCCGACATCGCCAAAGAACATTCCCTGTGGTTGCACACCGATGCCGCCTGGGGCGGCGCTGCATTGGCGTCCAACCGGCTGCGGGGGCTGTTGTCGGGCATCGAGCGTTCCGACTCCATCACCATCGATGCGCACAAATGGCTGGCGACCACCATGGGCTGTGCCATTTTCATGACCACACGCGGATCCTTGCTGTCGGAAGCCTTCCACGCCTCCACCAGCTTCATGCCCTCGAGCGTCTCGGGACTCGATCCTTACCTGAACAGCGTGCAGTGGTCGCGGCGCTTCATGGGTTTGCGCTTGTTTCTGGCCCTCGCGGCAGCAGGCTGGGAAGGATTGGGCGCACATGTCGAACGCGGCGTGGAGATCATCGCGCACCTCAAGGAGCGGCTGCTCAAGCAGGGCTGGACCATCGTGAACGATTCACCGCTGGCGGTGCTCGATGCCGTACCGCCGGCGCAGCTCGGCGAGGTTCGTGCCTTGGTGCGCCGAGTGGTGCTCTCGGGACGCGCATGGGTTGCGCCCACCGTGTTCGAAGGTCAAGACGTGGTGCGAATCTGCGTCACCAACGGCGAAACCTCGATTCGCGACGTGGATGCCCTGGTTGCGGCGCTCAACGAGCCCGCCTAAGTAGACCGGCGCTGGCCCAAGGTGCGCGCCACGAGGGCCTCAATCGATGCCAGGGAATGGAAATTTTCCGGCGTGATGTCCGATTGGGGAATGGCGATGTCGAATTCCAGCTCGACCGCCAACATCAAATTGACCATTTTCAGCGAGCTAATGCCCAAATCACTGAGCTGAGCATCGATGGGTAATGGGTCCGGAATACTGCTGCCCGGCCCCAAGACCTGCTTGACGAGCATGACCAACTGCTGGCTGACCCCCGGTTTCTGCACGTCCACTCGATCTCGCTCCCACACAAAACAGGGCCAATCATACCGCGTAGCCAAGAATACGGAATACAGCCTCTCTTTCACATAATTTTCACAAAGATGAGTCCGATGTCACTAACGGCGACGAATTTACGATTGCATCATTGTCTCAAGTCACCCGATACCCACATAATCTCTCGAATATGGCAACTGAAACTCAATCCGCCGCGGGGACACCGCGGGTAGTGAATTTACGGCAATCGGACCTCGTCGCGCGGGCTCGCGCCGCCGCCGAAGTCGCCAAGGCCAATGCAATCGCCGTCGACGCGGAAGCGCGCTTCCCGGTCGAGTCGTTTGCCGAACTGCGCAAACAACGATTACTCGGCGTGCAGGTGCCCACCTCGCTGGACGGCGAAGGCGCCACGCTCGCCGAAATCGCCGATGTCTGTTACATCCTCGGACAGTCCTGTTCGTCGACCGCCCTGATCTACGCCATGCACCAGATCAAGATGGGCTGTTTGGTACGTCATTACAAAAACGCCCCGGCCGTCGAGCGGGTGCTGCGCCGGATTGCCGCCGATCAACTGCTGATGGCCTCATCGACCACCGAAGGCCAGGCCGGCGGCAATGTCCGCTCCAGCGAGGCGCCGGTGGAACGCGACGGCGACACCATTACCTTGGAACGCAAGGCCACCGTCATTTCCTATGCGGCGGAAGCCGATGGCATCGTCACCACCGCGCGCCGTGCGCCTGACGCGCCGGGCAACGATCAAGTTTTGGTGGTGCTGCTGAAGTCCGATTACACCTTGGAACGCCTGCAGATGTGGGACACCCTCGGCATGCGCGGTACACATAGCGAAGGCTTCACCTTGCGCGCCCGCGCCAGTGCCGGCCAAGTGATGCCGGAGCCGTACGAAAGAATTCATTCGCAAACCATGGTGCCGTTCGCGCATCTGCTGTGGGGCTCGGTGTGGGCCGGCATCGCCGCGGCGGCCGCCGGCCGAGCACAAGCCTTCGTGCGCCATGTCGCGCGCCAATCCGGGGGCACCATGCCCCCCGGCGCCGCCCACTTCACGCAAGCCGTCTCGAGCCTGCGCACGCTGCGCGGTGTGCTCTCGGCCAACTTACGCGCCTACGAGAACATCATGTCGGATGAGAAAGCCATCGCCTCGATGGAGTTTCAGGCCTTGATCACCTTGACGAAGGTGCAGGCCTCGGAACTCGCGGTCACCACCGTGTTCAGTTCGCTGCGAGCCTGCGGATTATCGGGCTACCGCAACGACACGGAGTTCAGCATCGGCCGCTTACTGCGCGATGTGTTGTCATCGCCCATCATGATCAGCAATGACCGAATCCTGGCCAATCTGGCCACGACCTCCTTGATGACGCCGCTGCCGAGTTCGATCAGTGGTTGATACCGCGCCGCTGGCCCACATCGCGGCAGGCCTGTTCAAATCCATGGGCGTCGAGGGCGTCTGGGCGCGCACGGCCACCTATGTGCAACTGGTCGATCGCCTCGAAAACTACATCACCGGCCTGCGCGACCCGAAGGCGGAGATCATGCGTTTTCCGCCGGTGATGAGCCGCAGCCAGCTGGAAAAATCCGGTTACCTGAAAAGCTTCCCAAACCTGTTGGGCTGCGTCTGCGCCTTGCACGGATCGGAGGCCTCGATTCGAGCGGCTGCCGATCGTTACGAGACCGGCGGCGACTGGACCACCTCGGTGACCTCCTCGGACTTGGTGTTATCGCCGGCCGCGTGTTATCCCGTTTATCCCATGGTCGCCGAGCGCGGTGCACTGCCCTCCGGCGGGTTGATATTCGATATCGAAGCCGACGTATTCCGCCACGAACCCTCGCTGAATCTGGACCGTATGCAATCGTTTCGCATGCGCGAATTCGTCCGGATCGGCTCGCCGGAAGAGATCGTGGATTTTCGCGAGAAGTGGATGGCGCGGGCGCCTGAATTGGCCAATGACTTAGGGCTGCCGCACACCTTGGATGTCGCCAACGACCCGTTCTTCGGACGAGTTGGGCAGGTGATGGCGGTGAGCCAACGACAGCAGGCGCTGAAGTTCGAATTGCTGATCCCCTACTATGCCGGCGCTTCACCCACGGCCTGCATGAGCTTCAACTACCACCGCGAACACTTCGGGCAGGTGTGGGGCATTCGCGATGACAAGGGCGAACTGGCCCACACCAGCTGCGTGGCTTTTGGTATCGATCGACTCGCGGTGGCGATGTTTGCCAATCATGGCCTCGACCTTGGCAAATGGCCGGCACGCACCCGGCGGGCATTGGCACTGTAAAGGCGTTACCTTAAGCGCCCATGCCGCTTGAACCGCGCGTCAAGCGCTTCCTGGATATTTTGGCCGCCGGCAATCCGCCGGATCCCCGCACGACCTCGGTCGACGCCCGTCGACAAGGCTTGGCGGCACTGATGCAATTGTCGGGACCCACAATCACCCTGGCCAGTGTCGAAGACATCGTGCTGCCGCTGCCGCATGCCTCATTGACGGCCCGCGTCTACTCGCCGCAGGGGGTTGCGGCGCCCGCACCCGGATTGATTTATTTTCACGGCGGCGGCTTGGTCGCCGGCTCCATCGACACGCACGACGCCATCGCGCGTGCCCTGGCCGAGTCGGGCGCAGTGCGGGTCATCTCCATTGAATATCGCCTCGCGCCTGAGGCGCGTTTTCCGGCAGCGCTCGAGGATGCCCGCGCCGCGGTTGAATATATCGGCCATCACTGCATCGACTTTGGCATCGATCCGGCCCGCTTAGGGATTTGCGGTGATTCCGCCGGCGCCACCTTGGTGGCGGTCACCTGCCAAGCCCTGCTGCGAAACGGCGGCACGGCGTTGGCGCTGCAACTGCTGCTCTGCCCGATCTTGGATTACAGCCGCCGCAGCCCCTCCCGCCAACGGCTCTCCAGCGGCTATCTGGTCGATGAGGCCACCTTGGATCACGACCTGCTGCACTATCTGCCCGCCGCCGTGCAACCCGATGATCCGCGGGTGTCGCCGCTGTTGGCGCCGGACCTGGCCGGAATGCCACCCACCATAATCCATACGGCCGAATTCGATCCGCTGCAAGATGAAGGCCATGATTACTTTGAGCGCCTCTCGCAGGCCAACATTGAGGTGGCCTACACTTGCCATCCGGGTATGATTCATCTTTTCTACGGTTTGGGAGGCGTGATCCCCTATGCGCGCACCGCATTCAAACAGATTGGCGCTGAAGTCCGCGCCGCGCTGGCCAGCCCTTAAGGGACGCTCCCATGGCTGAGCGCGCCATCGCCCAACGAACCATTGAAGCCCTGCACGCGGCACGCGTCGCGGGCGACCTGGCTGGCATGCTGAAAGTGTTCTCAGCCGACGGAGAGTATGAAATTCTCGGCGCCAGCGCCGATAAATCCATCGCCATCCGCGCCAAGGATCTGGCGGAATTTCGTCCGTGGCTTGCCATGATGGTGAAGGTGTTTCGCCTTACCAATTACGAGCTGTTGAGCTTCACGGTGGAATCGCCGCGAATCGTCGCCCACTGGCGCGCCGATATCTATTCCAAGGTGACGGGCGTGACGGTACCGACCGAATTGGTCGATGTGGTGGACATCGGCGATCGCGGCATCGTCAAGTACACCGAATTCTTTGCCCCCCGCTGACTCTGAGCCACGCTGGTTGAGCATTGCCCGCGAGATGCGGGCGATCGCTCAAACCGGCCTGACCTTCACCACCGACAATTTCGACCGTCAACGATACTCAAGGCTGCAGGAGCTCGCGGCCTTGCTGATGGCGCAGGGCTCGGATGCCGAGTTCGACACGCTCATCACCCTGCTGCGCCAGGAAAAGGGCTACGCGACGCCGAAGGTCGATGTGCGCGGCGCCATCATCCAGGAGGGGCGCATATTGATGGTGCGGGAAATCAGCGATGGCTTTTGGACGTTGCCAGGCGGCTGGGCCGACGTCAATCAATCGCCGCGCGAATGCGTGGAGCGCGAGATCTTCGAGGAGTCCGGCTTCAAGGCGCGCGCCTCGAAACTGGCGGCCGTGTACGACTATCAGAAAAGCAATCGGCCCGGTCATATCGACTCGATTTATAAAATGTTCTTCCTCTGCGAGATCATCGGCGGCACCGCCACGGTCAGCGATGAAACCAGCGAAGTGGCATTCTTTGCGCCCGAGGCGCTGCCGCCGTTATCGATGGGCCGCGCGACACAGGCGCAGATCCTGCGGATGTTTCATCATGTCGAACATCCTATGACGCCCGCTGATTTTGATTGAGCCGAATTTCAAGCGTAGGTGATCAGCGCCGGGTCGCCGATTTCAAGATGCGGCAATCCATTGAAACTCACCAGGTGATGACGGCGCGGCGTCGATGCAAATTCCGTCAGCGAGCTGTTGCGGATGCGCAGATTCAATTCCACCGCTGTGGCGGGTGGCGCATTCAAGACTTGAGTGACCATGGCGCCGATAGCGCCGCCCGAGGAGACCACGAGCACATTGCCGTCGGGATGGCGCTGACGCGCTTGCACCAAGGCGGCCACCGCGCCGTCTTGAAATTGCACAAAGGGCATCATGTCTGTCGGCTGCGTCCGATCCTCCGCCCAGGCGAGCAGCGCCTCACGCAATAATCGAAAATGCTCGCGGATCACCACAGGATCGCGGCGTGCCGCGCCAGCCGTCGCGGTCGACTCGAACGGCTGCCCGGTAAACGCCGTTAAAATTGCTTCGGGTTTATATTCATCGAGACCCGGAATGATCTCGCGCGCGGAAGTCTCAAGCTGCGGATGACTCTCGAGAATGGCATCGGCGGTTTCTATCTGCCGTCGCAGCGTGCCGGTGTATACCGCGTCAAACTTGAGCTTGCGGCGGCTGAAATGCTCCCCCAGCAGGCGGGCCTGATTGAAACCGATCTCCGTCAGCCGATCATAATGATCAGTGCCGAATGCCGCTTGCCCATGACGCACCACATAGATGACTCCCATGCGTCATTCTAGAGGACCTGCCGGCAATTCCAAAGCCACGCTCAAGCCGCCGCCTTCACGGTTGGACAGTTGAATGCGGCCGCCATGCGCCTCGGCTATTTCGCGCGCCAGCGCCAGCCCGATGCCGGTACCGCTGCGCTTGGTCGAGTAGAACGGCAGCAGCGCCTGCGCCAACACCGTCTGACTCATGCCGGACCCGCGATCCAACACCTCGATGCGCTGTTCGTTGCCGCTGGCAATTCTCAGCTCGACTTCGCCGTCGACCCCGCCGGACTCATGCGCGTTTTTCAATAGATTGATCAGGGCTTGTTCCACCTGCACGCGATCGAACCAACCGGCTCTCGCCGGCACAGGCGTTGCGACCCTGAACGCGTGCTGGGTGCGCAAGTCCGCGATAAACGGCTCCCAGGGCACCCATTCCTGGCGCGGTGCCGGCAGCTTGGCAAAAGTCGCATAGCCGCCGACGAAATCCTGCAGGTGCGACGCGCGCTCGCCGATGGCGGAAAACACGTTCGGCAAGCTGGCCAAGTCCCCGCGCCGCGCAATCTCTGCGCCCGAGTGCGCCAAGGAGGATAGCGGTCCCAAGGAATTATTGAGTTCATGACTCAGGACGCGGATCAGCTTTTTCCACGTGGCGACTTCCTGGCGTGACAACTCCCGCGTCAAATGCTTCAACAGATACAGCTGGAAGGTCTGACCTTGCAAAATGAAAGACCGCGTCGATAAGTGAAACGTCTCCTCCACCGCGTCGATCTCGGTCGAAAATAGCTTGTCGCCGGGTGTGCTCGCCGCAGTCCGTAAAGCGCTTGGCGCCGTCTTGAGTGCATCGCCGAAGCGCATTCCCTGCAAGCTGCGCCCTTCGCTGAGCAGATGTCGGGCAGCGATATTGGCGTAGGCAATACGCTCGTGCGCATCGACCAGCACCAAGGCCACGGGCGAGTTCTGCATCACCGTATCCAGCAGCAACTCGCGCTGAACCAGGTGCGCGCGCTGCTGGCGCAACGCCGCGGCCAGAGCATTGTGTGCCGTCATCAATTCGCCCAACTCATCGTCCCGATCGGCCACCAGCGACAGACTGAAGTCGCCTTCACGGTAACTGGCCACGGTATTCGTCAAGGCGCGCAGCAGTTGTTCAATCGGACGCAATACGCGCGACGCCAGCCACAACAGCGGCAACAATGCCACGCCAACGATAATCAGCCAGCTGAGCAGCGCATCATCGATGCCCCGAGCCACCACAATCGTCAGCCACGCCGTGATGCCAACCACGAAGAGCAGCAGTAGCGCGAGTTTGCCCTTCAGGCTCATGAACGATTAAAACGCTCCAGTCGGCGGTACAGCGCCTGACGCGACAACCCCAAGCTTTGCGCAGCACGACTGATATTACCGCCGGCCTCCCGCACCGTGGTCTCCAGTACCTCGCGACTGAACTGTTCGGTCTCGCGCGGTGCGGCGGCCTTGTGCGCCGGCGGTAGATTGAGGTCCGCCGCAGTGACGACCTTATCGCGGGCCAATAGGCGGGCGCGCTCGATGGAATTACGCAGCTCGCGCACATTGCCCAGCCATTCATGCGCCAGCATGGCGGCGGTGGCTTCTTCGCTGAATTGCAACTCAGTCCCCAAGTAATGCCGCGCTAGCGGCAGGATATCCGCCGTGCGCTCGGCCAAGGGCGGAATCGCGATGTCGATGACGTTCAGGCGATAGTACAAGTCTTCGCGGAATCGACCTTCGCGGATCAGTTGCGGCAGATCGGCGTTGGTCGCGCTTAAGATCCGTGCCCGCGAGGTTCGCGTTTTACTCGAACCCAGCATCTCGAACTGCCCGGTCTCGAGCACGCGCAGCAGCTTCACCTGCCCCGCCAGTGGCAGGTTGCCGATCTCATCCAAAAACAACGTGCCGCCATCGGCCAATTCGAAGCGGCCGACCCGCGCTTTGCCCGCGCCGGTAAAGGCACCCGCTTCGGCGCCGAATAATTCGGCCTCGATCAGATCTGCGGGAATCGCGCCGCAATTGATGGCCACGAAGGGACCGGTGCGCACCGCCGAATTGGCATGCACGATCTGCGCGATGCGCTCCTTGCCGGCACCATTGGGTCCGGTGATGAGCACGCGCACATCGGCGCGGGCCACCCGACACGCCAGCTCGACCACGCGCTCCATGGCGTCGGAGGCGAACACGATGTCGCACAGGTCATATTGCTCGGCGAGCTTTTCGCGCCGCCGTCGCTGCTCATCTTGCAGACGCTGCCGCTCGCGCGTGGCCTCGGCCAGTTCCAGCAAGTTCTCCACCGTCGCCAACAGCTTGTCGTTGTCCCAGGGTTTACCGATATAATCGGCCGCCCCCGCCTTGATCAGCTGCACCGCGGCTTCCAAGTGAGTCCAGGCCGTCAACAAAATCACCGGCAGATCCGGCTGTTGGGCGCGAAGCGCCTTGAACAGGGCTTCGCCCTCCTCGCCTGAGGTGGTGTCAGCACTGAAATTCATATCGGCGATCACCAGGTCGACGCGTTCTTTAGCGACCAGCGCCAAACCCTTTTGCGGAGATGCTGCCGTCACCGTGCGGATATCGTGCAGACCGAACAGCAGACTCAAGGCCTGCGAAACGGCAGGATTGTCATCAATGACCAGTACAGTTCGCATGGATGAATGGTAGCCGAGCGCGCATCAGCCCGCTTTAGTTGCCAAGGCCGGGGGAATGGAGGCCGCCCGCATGGCGGGCCAGAGTACCGAAGCCTGCCCGAGCAGCAGCACGGCCACCGCTCCCGCCAACGCGTAACCAATGTTCAGACGCTGCATTTGAAACGCCGTCACCATCCATAGATTCAGCGACACCGCCAGGGCCACTCCTAATATCACCGCGCCCGCGGCGATGAGAAGATTCTCAGTCTGGAAATAGCTCACGATGGCCTGCTTGGTCGCTCCCAGCGCGCGGCGAATGCCGATCTGCCGTCGCCGCTGCGCCACCCAATAGCTGGTGAGACCGACGATGCCGAAGGCGGTGACGGCCACCAGCGCGGCGCATACGACCCCAAGAATGACCGCCAGGCCGTGGTCGTCTTTGTAGGCCTCGGCGCGCGCATCGCTCAGCGAAATTATCTTGGTCAAAATCCGTGAACGGTTCAAGTCCAGCAGGGCTTTTTCCGCCGCTTTCATGACGCCGCGCAGCTGTCCCGGCTTGACGCGCACGATGTAGCTCGAATAACCGCTGGCATAGCGATACGGCATGATCACAGAGTTATCGTTGAACGAGTTGGCGAACCCCCCCACCCAGGGTACCTGCAGGCGGTCGACCACGCCCACGACGAGCTTGGGTTCTTTATCCGGCGGCAAGTAGAGCACTTGGCCCAACGAGTTCTTGCCCGGAAAGAGCTTATCCGCCAGTGCGCGGGTGATCAGCGCCTGCGCACCGGTGACGCCATCGTTGTACTCGGCCTTGTCTTTGATTTCATCGAAGTTGAAATTGCGGCCGCTGCTGAGTTTCAAGCCCATCGATTGCAGAAAATGCTCATCGCCATAGTATTCGGCGGCCTGCGCGGTCGACTCTTTTTGATCAGGCGTCAACGAAACGCCTTCGCTGGATCCGCTGTCCCCGAACACGTAGGAGTTCGTCGCCGTCGCATCGACGACCCCCGGCAATGCCCGCAAGGCCGCGAGATCGCCGGCGGTTCGGGCCCTGAGGTCCGGCGGTGTTCCCACCCATTGGTTCAACATCGCGAACGCATTCTCCTCATCGGCACCGCTCGGGCGATGACTGAACGCCAGCCGCTGTTGGATGATGAATAACGCATTACACAAGATGGCCAAGGTAATGGCCATCTGGATGCCGATAACAATGGCGCCGACCTTATTGCGGCGCATCGCGGAAATAATGGGTCTAATTTCCATGGGGTGCCTCTATTGAGCTTTGAGTTGCCAAGCGGGTTGGACCTGGGCCGCGCGCCAGGTCGGATACAGTCCCGCCAAGGTCGTCGCGACCACGGCGAGCACCACGGCAATGATCACATCGCTCAAGCTGAAGTAGGTCAGACGGCCGACGGATTCCGACAGCAGCGAGCGCAGTCCTATCAAACCCAACGCGGTGAGACCCAAGCCCAACAGGCCGCCGGCAAGTCCCACAACCCCCGCTTCGATCAAGCACTGACTGAAGATTGCGGCTCGATTCGCGCCCAGAGCGCGGCGCACGCCGATGTCGGCCGACCGGCCCATGATTTTGGCCAACATCAGGCCCATGGCATTGAGCAGACACACCAACAGGAAGCTGAACGACACCAGCACCAGGATTCTTACGTTGTCGTCCACGACATGCTGATAGGCCATCCAATCGCGCACATCACGCACGTTGGTGTGCGTCGGCCAGTGAAAGCGTCCGATGCGCTTTTGTTCCGCCGAATAATTGTCGAGCCAACGCCGATACTTGTCGACATCCGCGGCGGTGGGCAGCTCGGCCCAGTATTGAATCCAAATGCACTCCGATCGCAAATGCCCCTGATAACCTTCTTGGGGGCTGTCGCCGTTACAGCTGTTGTTGCCCCAGTTTGCCTGCTCGAACTTGATCGCGGTCGTGAAAGGAATGAAAGCCTTTTCGGCCTCGGCAAACTTATCGGTATTGACGTCGTAGAACCGCGGTTCGGGCTGCCAATCCTGTAGCACGCCGACGATGCGGTAGATGTGGCTGTCCAAGTCGATCGTCTTGCCAACGGAGTTGGCGCCTCCGAACAATTTATCGTTCAACGAGCCGGCAATCACCACCACGTCGGCCTTATCGGCATCGTCCGCCGCATTCCACGGCCGCCCGAATCGAAATGGCACATTGAACATCGGGAAGAAGTCGGCATAGGTCGCGCGGCCGCTCACCTGAAACGGATGTTGATCTGGATTCGCTGGAGTCACAGCAAAGCCTGTACCGAACATGGCGGCCTGTCGTAAAGCCGCGTGGGCGTTCATGAATCCTTGCGAATCGGGATAGCTGATTTGCGGCTGTAAATGGTCGACGCTGTTGTTGCGGCCAGGCTGCGGACCCCAATTGTCGATCTGCACCGCGAACACCTGGTGGGATTTACCCGGGAGAGGATCCTTGGCCATGGCGCGGAACACCGTGAGGGTGGTCATGGACGCGCCGATGCCCACGCCCACCGCGGCGATCATCAGCAGCGTGAGCACCAGGTTGCCCTTGAGACTGCGGATCGCGAGGGCGAAGTAGTAGCTGAACATGATGACCTCTTAGACCGTGCCGTTGGCCAAGTTGGCGGCGGCCACCAGCCGGGGACCTGCCGCCAGATCGACCACTTGCCCATCGACAATGTGCACCTCGCGCTGCGCGCGGATGGCGAGCTCCGGATCATGGGTCACCATGACGATGGTGGCGCCATCCCGATGCAACTCCTCGAGCAAGTCCATGACGCCTCGGGCCATCTGGGTGTCCAAATTGCCGGTGGGCTCATCCGCCAGCAAAAGCCGCGGCGAGCCGGCCAATGCCCGTGCAATGGCCACCCGCTGCTGCTGGCCGCCCGACAGCTCGGCGGGGTAGTGACGACCGCGCGCAGACAGTCCGACGCGGCCCAAGGCCTCCTGGATGCGGCGGCGCCGCTCGGCGGCGTTAAAGCCCCGATAGCGCAGGGGCACATCGATGTTGTCCTGCACGTTCAAGTCAGAAATCAAATTGAAAGCCTGAAAAATGAAGCCGATCTTTTCATTGCGCAGCTTCGAGCGCTGATTGTCATTGAGCCCACGCACATTGGCGCCGTCCAACTGATACTCGCCGCCGCTGAATTCCTCCAGCAATCCCGCGATGGTGAGGAAGGTGGTCTTGCCGGAGCCAGACGGCCCGGTCACTGCGACGAACTCACCCTCTTTGACGTGGATGGAGAAATCGCGCAGCGCGAAGGTCTCGACCACTTCGGTTCGGTAGGCTTTCGCGAGATGAGTCATTTTAAGCATTGGGAGCCTCGACGCAGTTAGTGACTGAGGATGACGCGCTGCGCGCCATTGAAGGAATCGGTGCCGGCGATCACGATTTGATCGCCGACGTTCAGGCCATCGAGGATCTCGACTTTGGAGATACTGGAGGCGCCGAGTTGCACGGCGTGGCGTTCGGCCACGTTGCCATTGACGAGGTAGGCGAAGCCGCCGCCCTCCTGATCCACGAAAGAGCCGCGGTCGACCATCAAGACGTTGTCGCGGCGGTCGATGAATATGCGCACGGCCAAGCGCTGGCTCTGACGCAGGCCCGCCGGCTTCTCATCGCCGAAGCGCAGCCGCGCGGTCACTTGACCGGCGACGACTTCCGGTGACACACCGCTCACCACACCCTTCCAGTGATGGCCCCCGCCTTCCAAATCGGCACTCATGCCGGAGCGCAAATCGCGCGCCAGGCTTTCGGTCACTTTGATCTCGACTTCCAAGGCCGACAAATCCACTACGGTCAGCAGGGGCGCGTCCTTGGCGACACTGGCGCGGTCGGCCACTTGCACTTGGCCTACCTGCCCGTCCACGGGGGATCTCACATTCAGGCCATCGACTTGGCGCTTCAGGTCATCGACCATGAATTGCTGGCGGTCGAGCAAAGCCTTCTTGCTGTCGACGTCGAAATGATTTTGCTTCGGCTGGGCATCGTAGTTGGCCTTGGCTTGGCTGAAGGCAAACTGCGCTTTTTCCAGCGAGTCTTCCGCCTTCAACGCCTGCAACTCCGAGTAGGCGCCCAATTCATACGCCTTGCGGCTGCGGTCACGCTCTCGCTGTGCGGTCTTCTGATCGACCTCGGCTTGGTTGTAGGCATCTCGCAACTGCCCGAGTTTCGTGCCGGCATCCAAGGTCGCACGCTGCCAATCCAGTCGCAGGCTGGCCAGCGTTGCGTCCTCTTGCGAAAACTTGGCGGTTAGATCGGGACTGTCGATGACGGCCAGCACCTGACCTTTGCTCACGGTGTCGCCGGCGTGGACTTTCAAATTCACCGTGCCCAGTGCATTGGCGTACAGCGTTGGGCTGACCGCGGCGACCACTTGGCCGTCGGCGGCGATATCGCGCACGAAGCTGCCGCGCTCCACCGTGGCAATGGAGACGCGGGCTCGGTCCACGGATACCCCTGCACCCGAGTAGCGCCAAAGATAAGTGACCAGCAGCCCCAACAGCACCACGGCGATCGCGCCAATGATCAAAAGTTTGGGATGACGTTGCCAGATCTTCTTCGGCTCGATCACGCGATCTTGTCCGGAGGTATCGCGAAGCATGACGGGTTCCTTGGGTAGTAAACGGATGCTCATGGGGTCGTGTCGATCAACAGGTCATCGATCGCGATCAAATCCATTTCAGTCAAGCGGCCGGCCTGCTGCTTGAGTGTCAACACGCTGGTGAGGTAATCATAGCGAGCCTGGTTGTAGGCGCTGCGGGCCACGAAGAAATTGGTTTGCGCGTCCAGCAGTTCGAATTCGGTGCCGGTGCCAAATTCCACGCCCCGGCGCATGGCATCGACCGCCTTTTGATTGGACTCGACCGCGCGCCGTGCCGCGGCAATGCGCGATATGCCGGTCACGATGCCACGGAAGGCGGCGCGGGTCAGCCGTTCCGTATCGCGCTGTATGGAGTCGTAGGTGGCCTGCGCTTCGTGGTACAGCGCCCGGGATTGGCGTACCGCCGATGCAATTGCACCGCCTTGGAACAAGGGCCAATTGAATCCCACGCCGACGGTGTCCAGGGTTTGATTGCCGCCCAACACCGCGCTTTGGTTCAGCTTCGAGCTCGAACCCGTCAATGCAAGCGTGGGCAAACCCCGGCCGCGCTGTACCGAAATGTCCTTGGACGCCGCCTCCATTTTCAATTGCGCGCTGCGAACGTCGAAGTTGTCTTCTCGCGCCGAACTGACCCAATCATCCGCCGAGCTCGGGTTCGGTGGTACCAGGGGTATTTCTTCTCGCAGCGGCGCCACGCTGGCGACGGGTTGTCCGATGATTTCGCCCATCGCCAAGTTCGCATCGTCGAGCGCATTTTGCGCGTCGATTACGCTTTGTTCAGTCGAGTCGTAAAAGGCTTGGGCTTGATCGACGTCACTGCGCGGTCCGACGCCGGTCTTCTCACGCGCTTTGGCCTGATTCAATAAGGTGGCAAAGGCGTCGCGCTCGCCGCGATTGGTGGACAGCTGGTCGGCTGCCGACAAGATACCGAAGTAGGCTTGAGCGACCCGTAACAGTAAACTCTGCTGCGCGCCTTGATAGCTCGCTTCGGCGGCCGCGACTTGAAAGTTGGCTTCCTTGAGCAGGCTGAAGGACTGAAAACTCCACAGCGTCTGCGTCATGTTGACGCCCAACGAGCGCGAGGTGCCGTAGCAATGCTGATTGCCGGCCGCCGCACTGATGGCACAATCCGCCGCCTCGGTCCCCAGCGACGGTCCGGTGTTGAAGCCGACGCGCTCGCGGGTGATCGAGGCGTCAGCGGCGATTTGCGGCAACCAATTGGCGATTGCTTGAGGTCGCGCTTCAATCAAAGCATCGTGCTGAAAGCGGGCCGCCTGCAGCGTGGTATCACGGGTCTGGGCCAGTTCGTAGAACTGCTTCAAGTCATTGGCAGAGGCCGCATTCGCGGCTAGAGCCAGAACAAGAAAAGCTGACAGACTTCGCAACATGACCCGAATGAACCCCATTATTATCGTATGAGCAGATTAAGCAAGCGGCGTGCCAAAGCGCGCCGCCTCGTAACTTGTTGATTGTTAGACGTTTCCCGGACCGGAAAGGTTTGAAAGTGTCCGCGGACAGTGTCCGCAAACAACGGCGGACAGACAGCGGATCTAAACAGGGAGTCAAGCGATGGCCAGTTTTAGGGATAGGTATCTAACGAGCGGCGGTCAGCCGCGTTACGCAGCCGCCATTCGGGACTTTGTCATCGCCATCGCCATCCTGATCCTGGCTTTGAAGGTTTGGCCTTTCTACTCAGTACCCACGGGAAGCCGTGGCGTGGTCACCCAGTTCGGAAAAATAGTCGGGATCGAACAAGAGGGTCTGGCAGTTCTACCCCCTTGGCAGAATCTCACCTTGTTTTCGATCCGGGCTGAAGAAGCGAATATCGACAATGCCTCCGGCTCTACCTCTGATACCCAACCGGTCAGCGTCAGTCTCACGGTGAGATACAGCATCAGCCCTGACAAGGTGTCTGAGGTGTACGAGAAGTACAGCCATAACGGCGATCTGTCGAGCTACGTACAGACCGCGACTCATGAAATCTTCAAGGCAGTGACTGCCAAATATTCAGCGCCCGACCTCATTGCAGAGCGCGCGAAAGTTTCCGCCGACATCAACGCAGCATTAGGCAGCAAGCTCGCTGTCTACGGCGCTCAAGTCATCAACATCGACATGCGCAATTTTGCTTTCCAAGAATCTTACATGCGAGCGATCAACAGTAAGGTCGAGCAGGAACAATTGCGACTGGCCGCTGAAAACAAACTGCGCACGGTTGAGGCCGAGCAGAAGCAAAAGGTGGCTATCGCTGAAGCCGAAGCCTCGGCGGTCAAAGCTACCGCGGACGGCAATGCCTACGCCAACCTCAAAATCGCAACGGCCCAAGCCGAAGCGCTCAAAATACAGAACAGCGCCCTGGCCCAAAACAAAGATGTGTTGGAGCTACGCCGAATCGAGGTTGAACAGACCAAGGCTGAGCGATGGAATGGTCAGCTGCCGCAGAATATCTATGCCGGTGCGCCCATTCCGTTTCTTAACGTGAGCAAATAACCATGCGGCCACCCCCTCACGCCTGACCTTCTGGACCTTTCAAAGATTCCGGAGCGTCCGGAATCGGATCGAAAGGGTCCGTCGAGCACCAAACCGCAATCATTCAGCAAGTAATACTTTTTTGAGAACAATCGATTTGCGACGGCTCGCACACTGAATCGCTGACGCAAGTCAGCTAAAATCCGAGACGAAAAACATGATGAGATCGCAAGTCTTCTTTCGAGCTAAAGCTTTCGGCCTGCATTTGCTGGGCAGCGCGTTAGTGCTCGGAATCGTAGTGGGGGGCTTATATCTAGGTTGGTATCGTTGGCCGGGCTGGTACCTTGCTGATGCGACTCAGGTCACCAGAATGTTGATTGGAGTGGACCTGGTGGTTGGCCCCTTGTTAACAATGGTGATCGCCAGTCCACGCAAACCATTGCGCACACTCGGGCGAGACATCGCGGCAATCGCGGCAATTCAACTCATCGCGCTTGGTTATGGATCAGTCTCTCTTTGGAATGGGCGGCCAATGTACTACGCTTTTTCCGAAGATTTGTTGCAACTCGTCCAGGCCTACGACATCGAAGTCGCTGACGCTCGATTAAGTCGCAAGGAAAATCCAACTTTTGCACCGCATTGGTACAACTTGCCACGGTGGGTCTGGGCTCCGTTACCCGCGGACGGCGATGAAAGCGGAAAAATCATCGCTTCCGCACTTACCGGTGGAACTGACGTCATCGGCATGCCCAAATATTACAAAGGATGGAACCAGGGACTGG
>CAZZWE010000106.1:0-17201 GCA_964657675.1 uncultured Steroidobacteraceae bacterium | reverse complement strand
CGCCTCGAAGCCCTCGTGGCGGAATTGGTAGACGCAACGGACTTAAAATCCGTCGACTTAAAATGTCATCCCGGTTCAATTCCGGGCGAGGGCACCATCACTTGACTGACCTACACGTTTCCACCGTGCACCTTGCCGATCGCCAAGCACTGTCGAAGTTTCTAACCACGGTTCCCAACAGCGAAGGCCTGGCCCGGTTGCTGTTGACTCTAACTCCACAAAACACTCGTGCCTTTGACGATGACGCGCAAGTCGCGCGCTTTGTCATCAGCGATGGGGCGGACGTTACCTGTTTCACAGTCGACAACATCACGATTGACCAAGCCGAATTGATTACGCTGGCCTGCGAGGAGGCGGACGCCTGGGACGAGGCTTCGTTTCGCAAGGCGGTCGCTCATGTCGTCGGAGTCATATCCTAGTAACATTAGGCTATTCGCATCCCCCAGGAGAAGGGAGCCTCATGAAGCCACTGTTTTCGATCGCGATCTGCGCAATGCTGCTCATCGGAGGCGCTGCACAGTCGAGCACCGGCCCGACCGCCATCATGCCGGACGCGAAGATCGCCCTACCCAAAGATCGTCCCTATCCGGGTCAGTTGCAGCTGGCGGTGGACGTTACCGATCTTGAGCGCAAGATTGTGAGCGTTCATGAACACTTGACCGGCATCAGTGGGGAAACGGTGTTGTTCTATCCCGAATGGCTGCCAGGCCATCATTCCCCGAGCGGCCCCATCGATCGAATCGCCGGTATCGAGATCAAGGCCGCCGGGAAATCGATCTCTTGGACGCGCGATCCAGTCAATGTATACGCCTTTCATGTGCATGTGCCGCCCGGCGTCGGCGCCATCGATGTCGACTTTCAATATTTGTCGCCGACCAGCATGAAAGTCGGGCGGCCGGAGCTGAGCCGCGATGTACTGATCCTTGAGTGGAACGAGGTCGTTCTCTATCCGGCGGGCTTCTTCACTCGGCAGATTCCGGTGGAAGCCAGCGTCACATTACCCGCCGATTGGAAATTAGGTACGGCGCTCGAAGTGGCCTCAGCAAGCGGTGCACGTACGCAATTTAAGGTGACGCCGCTGGAAACGTTGGTCGATAGCCCGATTTACGCCGGGCGTTATTCGCAGCGGCTGGATCTGGATCCTGATGCGACTATCCCCGTCAGCCTCAATGTGTTTGCCGACCGTCCAGAATTGCTGGCAATCAAGCCGGAGCAACTCGGGGCCTATCGCTCGTTGGTTAAGCAGGCCTATTCGCTGTTCGGCTCGCATCACTACGCGCACTACGATTTTCTATACTCCCTCAGCGACCAAGTGGAGATGAACGGCCTCGAGCATCACCAATCCAGTGAAGACGGCGCTAATCCCGAAGCATTCACGGAATGGGAGAAGTATGCCGGGGGTCGCGATTTGCTATCGCATGAGTACACCCACTCGTGGAATGGCAAATTTCGTCGCCCCGCGGATCTTTGGACGCCTAATTACAACGTCCCGATGCAGGATAGTTTGCTTTGGGTGTATGAAGGACAAACGCAGTATTGGGGTGAGGTGCTCGCAGCCCGGTCGGGGCTGTGGACTCGGCAACAAGCGTTGGATCAGCTCGCTTTGACGGCGGCATACTTCGAAATCCAGGGAGGCCGCCGTTGGCGCGCGCTGGAAGACACCACCAAGGATCCCATCATCAATCCCCGCAGGCCAATGCCATGGCGCGATTGGCAGCGTTTCGAGGATTACTATCCTGAAGGGGCCATGATTTGGCTCGACGCCGATACGCTGATCCGCGAAAAATCTGGCGGCACGCGCTCCTTGGATGATTTTGCAAGAGCATTTTTCGGCATCAATGACGGCAGTGTTGTGCCGGTAACCTACACATTCGATGATGTGGTGAAGGCATTGAATGCGGTGCAACCGTATGACTGGGCCGGCTTTCTGCACTCGCGCCTCAATGGAGTGGGTCAACCACCGATTGAGGATGGCGTGAAGCGGGGCGGCTACAAGGTGGTGTTCGTCGACACCCCGAGCGATTTTCAAAAGAAGGCCGACGAAGCGCGCAAACGGGTCAGTCTGACGTTTTCTCTGGGCTTCGATATGGATTCCAAGGAAGCCACGATTTCCACGGTCATCTGGGATAGCCCCGCCTACAAAGCGAAGCTAACGGAAGGCTCGCAGATATTGGCGGTCAACGGTGCTGCCTACAGTGCGGAAGTCCTGAAAGATGCCGTTCGGAGCGCAAAGACAAACTCTGCGCCGATAGAACTCATTGTGAAAAACGCCGATCGCTACCGGGTCGTGACCGTGGATTACCACGGCGGCTTACGCTATCCACGGCTGGAGCGTGACAATGCGATCCCGGCACGATTGGATGACATCTTTGCGGCGCGCGCGCGGGCTGAATAGAACGATGCGTTTTGGTTGCCGAGCAATGCTTCGCGCGAGAATTCGATCAGGTGATAGGAAATAAAACCAACTCCGAATAACGCGTCGATCTGGCCCCGCTTGATGGCCTGCCACGCCATCTTGCGAAACGGCCGCCGATAATCGGCGAGCAGACCGACTCTCACGAGCAGGTTACTGAACAGGGTGAGACCGCGTTTCAAATTAGCGCGGGTCAACCGCGCTTTGGGTGGCGTGACCAGACGGTTGGCGTAGGTGGCGGTGACCTGATGGGCGAAGCGCGCATACAACCGGTCGGGGTCATAGGCATACGCCACACAGCGGCGCCACATCGCCACCACCTCATCGTAGGGCCGAAGGAAGCGCACATTACTTTCACGTTTGCTGTCCTCCACCAGACGTCCATCGCGAGCCAGACGATCCCACAGCGCCGTCCGCGGCAAGGCCTGCAGCAAATTGATGGTGAGCATGGGTACGTGGGACTGGTCGATGAAGGACTTGATACGGCTTTCGGTTTCGGCCGTGTCGGAATCCAACCCCAGGATGATGCCCGACACCACTTCCAAGCCGAAGCTGTTTAAGGTTGCGATGGCTTCGAGCATGGGCAGCGCCGCGTTGTGGTCTTTGTGCATGGCCTTCAACGCACCGAGTTCCGGCGTTTCGATCCCCACGAATACGGCATCGAAGCGCGCCTCGCGCATCAAGGCGAGGATGTCCGGTTGTTTGGCGATGTTGAGCGTCGCTTCGCACGAGAAGGAGAAGGGATAACCGTTTTTCTTCTGCCACCCAACCAAATGCGGCAGCATTTCCCGCGCCGCTTTACGGTTGCCGATGAAGTTATCGTCGACAAAATACAGACTGGCCGGTGCCGGTTGTTGCGCCAGGATGAAATCCAGCTCCGCCAGCAATTGTTGCGGGGTTTTCATTCGCGGTTGTCGGCCGTAGAGATTGGGTATGTCGCAGAACTCACATTGATAAGGACACCCCGATGAATACTGCAAAGTTCCCAGCAGGTAGCGATCGAATCTGAGCAGATGGTAGGCCGGGCGCGGGAAGTCGCTGAGGGGCAGCCGCTGCGCGCTGGTGTAGCGAACTTGCTGCGGTGGCGGCGCCACGGTAGCGTCGATTGTTTTGATCAATTCATCGGTCGCACGGCCCAACTCGCCAATATGCAAATAATCAAAATCCGGGTACATCTCCGGCGCGGCCGATACTGAGGGACCCCCCAGCGCGGTTACTTTGCCGCGCGCCTTGGCCCGTGCACAAACATCGTGGATTTCCGCCGCCTGAATGTGCATACCGGTGACCAGCACGGCGTCGGCCCATTCAAAATCCGCCTCGGTCGCGCGTGTCATGTTTTCATCGATGAAGCGTACCGGCCACGACTCCGGCAAATAGTTGGCGATGAGCAAGAGTCCCTGGGGTGGCATGAAAGCTTTCGCACCCACCAAGCGGAACGCGTGTGAGAACGTACCAAACGCGGGCGCATAGGCGGGAAAAACGCACAAGATTCGCCGGACGTAAGCAGTTTCAACCTGTGCGCGCATGGAACCTCTTGTGTGAGTGTTGTTGCCGTGCGCACGCGCCGCAACCCGGCCGCGTTCCGAATCACAGGTCAGAACTTTCCTACGATTTTTAAAAGTGCCGATAGCTTCTGCGGATACAATGTACCTCGGAGCCGTTACGCATGACCCTGCTAGAAAAATTCGCGCTGTCGCCGACCGATTTGCTACGCGACAGGACCTACCGGCGGCTGTGGACTTCCATTCTGATTTCTTCGTTCGGCGGCCAAGTGACGCTTCTTGCGCTGCCGTTGACCGCTGCGGTGTTGCTGCATGCCTCGCCCACACAAATGGGATTGTTGACGGCGATGGAAGTGGTGCCGTTTGCGCTGTTTTCGTTGCCGACGGGGGTGGTGCTGGATCGTGTGCGAAAGTTGCCGGTGTATGTCGTTGGCGAACTCAGCATCTGTGTGGCGGTGGCGAGCATACCGTTGGCTTGGTGGTCGGGGTGGCTTTCAATGCTGTGGTTGTACGTAGTCGGCTTTCTGATCGGATCCGTAAACACGACTGCCGGCAGCGCGGCGCAAATCGTACTGACGCAGATTGTGCCGCGCGAGCGGTTGGTAGAAGCGCACGCCAAGAATGCGTTGGCCTCCTCTGCGGCGGAAGTGACAGGTCCGGCCGCTGCCGGCGCATTGATCAAGCTTACAGGTGCGCCACTGGCCTTGTTGGCCACTGCCGGGCTGCTGTTTGCCTCGGCGTCCATTCTGCGCGGCGTACCGGTCAAAGAGACTCCGAGCAAAGAGCGCACGCCTTTTTGGCCTGCAATGCGCGAAGGGTTGGATTTTGTGCGCGGACACCGCTTATTAGTATCCATGGCTGCCTGCGTGGGGGTGTGGCAAATGTGCAGCTCGGCCGCCACGGTCGTGCAAATTCTATTTGCGGTGCACGAGTTGGGGCTGACCGAGCGCGGTATCGGATTGAGCTACGTGGCGTTGGGCGTGGGTACCATTTTCGCCAGCGCCAATGGTCATAAAATTGCCAGCCGCCTGGGCCCCGGTCCCATGATGGTCGTTGGATTCATCATTTCCGGTTGCGGCTGGTTGGCGCTGTCGTTGGCACCCCGAACTCCCTGGGGCTTTCTGGCCTATCCTGTGATGTTATTGATGTTTGGCGCAGGGGCCATATTCATCTTCATTAACTTCCTAGGATTGCGCCAGTCGGTCACGCCGCCCTCGATGTTGGGACGCATGACCAGCACGATGCGCTGGCTGATCTTATTGCCTGCGGGACCTGGGGCATTGATCGGCGGCTTATTGGGAGAGCACATTGGCTTGCGCGCCGCGTTAGGTTTCGCCGGGGGCACCACCATTCTGACTGGGCTTGTTGCATGGCGGCTCCCCGTGATCCGCAACGTACGAACGTTACCAACACTTAAGGCGGAAGCGGTGTCGCCTTTTTCTGCTGATTCTTCAATAACTTGAACTGCATCACGGGCGCATTGAAAGCAGGCGACGTCCTACAGACAGGATTTGACAGTCAACGGAGCATGCCTGCGTGCCGTTCAGCACTTAAGTTCGGTGAACTTGAATACCGGATGAAACATCAAGAAGGAGTTCGATAATGAAAGCTTCTCGCAAGGCGCTAATTTTGGGTCTTTGCATGGCCGCCAGCGCGATCGCCGCGCCGACGATCGCATCGGCCGGAGTGGCAGTCGACATCGACGTGGCGCCGCCGCCGGTACGGATCGAGACGGTGCCACCGCCACGTGTCGGTTATGTATGGTCTCCGGGTTACTGGGAGTGGCGTGGCCACGAACATGTCTGGGTTCCGGGCACCATGATTCACGAACGCCGTGGCTATCACTGGGTGCCGGCACACTGGGATCAACGAGGCCCGCATTGGCATCATGAGCCCGGTCACTGGGAGCGCTAAAGGCGCACATGGGCGAACTGCGGCGCGGACTGCCACGCGCCGCAGTTTTCAATTGAGACATGAAAGAGCTGCGAATTGGCGTTTTATCGGATACCCATGGGCTGCTTCGTGACGATGCCCGAGCATTCCTGGTGGGCTGCGACACGATCATCCACGGCGGCGATATCGGTTCCGCCGACATTCTCGAGGAGTTGGCTTCACTAGCGCCGTTGATCGCGGTCAAAGGCAACAATGATAGGCAGCCTTGGGCAGCATATCTGCCCGAAACCGACTTAGTGAGGCTGGGCGACGCGTATGTCTACGTTTTGCATGATCTGAACCAGCTCGATATCGAGCCTGCATCGGCGGGTGTGCAGGCCGTCATTACCGGCCATTCGCACAAGCCAAAAATTTTTGAGCGCGACGGCGTGTCGTACCTTAATCCTGGTAGCTGCGGGCCCCGGCGATTCAATCTGCCCATTTCAATCGGTGAAATGATCATCCGCGGTTCTACAATCCAGGCGCGCACCGTAGAATTGAAGGACGTTATCTAGAGGTCTACCGGTGCTAGAGCTAAGGCCGTCGTGCGAACGCTGTGACAAGCTGCTGGGACCGGATGCCACGGATGCATGCATCTGTTCATTCGAATGCACATTCTGCGCCCAGTGTGCCGCAGACATCCTGCAAGGCCGATGTCCCAATTGCGGCGGCGAACTGCTGGCTCGCCCGCGGCGCCCGGCGGAGAAGTTGGCGAGCTTCCCCGCATCGACGCAGCGGGTTTACAAGCCGCGCGGCTGACCTTGAAAAATCTCCACGTCGATCTAGTACACGCGGAAATATTGTCGCTGCTCAGCCAGCGTGACAAAAGTGCCTCGGCCTGTCCGTCCGAAATCGCTCGCAAGCTTACGAATGGCGATGAATGGCGTGCATTGATGCCAAAGATTCGCCAAGTCCTCGGCGATTTGAGCGACGCAGGTAAAGTGTTGGTCACTCGTGGAACTGAAGTATTGAACGCGTCGGATTTTGGCGGGGGTCCGATCCGTTTTCGTCGCGGCCGGCTCTATGATGAGTGGCTAGTAAGTCACGGTCACGATGATTGAGTCCACATAACTGCCTGGCGCTACGTCTTGCAACGGCGGCATATATCCGTACATGTTGCCCGCTACCTGGTAAACCTGACCGGCCGTGACGGTTCCTGAATCTGAAGGCGCGTAAGTCCCAGCACTGCCATCGCCGATCACTTGCGCATAGCTTGGCGTTAGATAGATGTTGTAGCGAAGCGAGTTGGTGCCGGATTTCAGGGTGCGGTTGGCGTAGGTGCCGCTCGAGCCCGTGCTTAGCGTCAATGTTCCTGCCACGGTGGCGCTGCCGCTGCCGATGGCATTGCAGGTCACGGTCCACGAACCCACCGCCGAATCACCCGTTGCGCTCAATGGGTTATAGGTGCCAAAGGCAATGCCCGTGGCGGCCACGGTGCAGGTAAAGCTCACGGCCGCCTGCGCCCTGTGAGGGTTGACCACCAACAGGGCGGCAGCGAGACAAATTGTGGTGGCCCTCACGTCAGGAAGCCTCTGGCAACGGGCTCATTCCCGCGTTCTTGCCATTGTGAGCGTAAGCCACCGGACGAGGGTGTGATACGGGTCAGGCTAATCGCACGGCCGTCCATCAGCTGCACAGCGCCAGGCGTCGGTTCAAGCAATCGGTCACACATTAATTACTGACTTTAACTCTTTGATTTAGTTAAACTCTCGCTGCGATGAACACCACCAATCAGGCCTTGGGAGTTAATAAAGTGCACGTGTGGCGGGGTGAGCGTCATGTGCTTCGCGGCGTGAGTTTGCAACTTAACCCCGGCGAGCTCATGCATGTCTCGGGGCCGAACGGCACCGGCAAGACCACGCTACTGAGAGTCATTACGGGCTTGTTGCGTCCTGAACAGGGCGTCGTCACCTGGCGTGGGCGGCCCATCCAAGACCGCCGCAGCGAATACCAGGCTGAACTTGCTTATGGAGCTCACGAACCCGCACTCAAAGCGGATCTCACCGCCTTGGAAAATCTGCGTTTCTCGGTCGGATTGAAACGCAAGGTTAGCCAAGCTGAGTTGACGGCGGCACTGCAGCTCACCGGGGTGGCCGAATGCGCCGACCTGCCTACGCGAGTCTTATCCGCGGGTCAGCGCCGTCGCGTCACCATGGCACGAATTCTCGCCATGCAGGCGCGTTTGTGGCTGCTGGATGAACCCTTTGCGAATTTAGATGCCCAAGGGAGCGTACTGATTTCGGAGCTGTTGCAATCTCATGTGCGGGCAGGCGGATTGGCCCTGGTAGTGGCGCATCACGAATTGACCCTGGACTGTGCGGTGCGGCGGCTGGAGTTGAACGCATGACCGTGGGAGGCTGGGATGCGTTTTTGCTGGTGGTTCGCCGTGAGCTGAGTCTCAGTTTCCGGCGGCCGGAGCAACTGATTCAGCCTTTGATGTTTTTTCTGATTGTGACCACGTTGTTTCCTCTGGGATTGAGTGTGCAATTGTCGCTGCTGCGAGACATGGCGCCCGGTGTGCTTTGGGTGGCGGCGCTGCTATCGTCATTGTTGTCGCTAGACTCATTATTCAAAAGCGACGCGGATGACGGTACGTTGGAACAATTGGCATTGAGCGGTCAAGGACTCACGGTCATCGTCGCGGCGAAAACCTGCGCTCATTGGCTGGTTACGGGAGTGCCGCTGGTGGTGGTGTCGCCGCTGGTGGCGGTTGCTTTGAATATTCCCACTGAGGCGTTTGCGGTGATGATGCTGAGCTTGTGTTTGGGCACGCTAACGTTGAGTTGGTTGGGGGCGATCGGCGCTGGGCTGACCATCGGTCTGCGGCGCGGCAATGTGCTGCTGTCCTTGGTTGTGTTGCCCTTGGCCATGCCGCTATTGATTTTCGGCGCGGGCGCAACCGACCGCGCCATCGCGGAGTTGAGCGCCATGGGTGCGCTGTATTTTTTGGCGGCACTGTGTGTTTTCACGAGTACATTGGCGCCGTTTGCGACCAGCGCGGCATTACGTATCACGCTCGAGTAACGATCTGACTATGTGGACTTGGTTTTACAAACTTGCATCGCCACCTTCCGTGTATCGCACGGCAGCGGCGCTATTACCATGGCTGGGGGCACTGGCCGCACTCGCCTTGGGGTACGGATTGGTGGGCGGCTTGGTGTTTGCGCCCCCTGACTATCAGCAGGGCGACGCCTTTCGCATCATCTATGTGCATGTGCCGAGCGCTTGGATGTCTGAATTCTCGTACAGCCTCATGGCCGTGGCCGGTGCCATTGCACTGATCTGGCGCATCAAAATCGGCTACGCGGTGGCGGCGGCGACCGCGCCCATCGGGGCTTCGTTCACGGTATTAGCCCTGGTTACGGGCTCTTTGTGGGGCCGGCCGATGTGGGGGACTTACTGGGCGTGGGATCCGCGTCTGACCTCCGAGTTGATCCTGTTATTCCTGTATTTCGGCGTCATGTCGTTGCGCACCGCTTACGAGGATGGGCCGCGCGGGGATCGGGCCGCCGCCCTGTTATCCATCGTCGGTGTGGTCAATATCCCCATCATTCATTATTCAGTGGTGTGGTGGAACTCGCTGCATCAGGCTGCAACCGTGGCCAGATTCGGCAAGCCGCAAATCGAGTCCAGCATGCTGTGGCCGCTTTTATCGATGTTTTTGGGATTTATGCTGTTCTTTGGCGCCATGCTGTGCTTGCGCCTGCAAGGGGAAATCCTTAATCGCGAACGCCAAGCCGCTTGGGTGCGAGACGCGGTAAAATCATGAATGCGAACTTCTGGTCCATGGGTGGGTATGCACAGTACGTGTGGCCCTGTTTTGCCGTTGGGATCGTGATTTTCGTTTGGAACATTTGGTCCGCTCGTCGCCTTCGCGCTGCCGCCCTCAAGCGCGCCTCGCGGGCCTTGGCGATGGCGGACACTGAGGCACAATGACACCGCGTAGAAAACGTTTGTTGGTCGTACTTGGCATATTGGTCGGCGTCGGCGCATCCGTGTCTCTCGCGGTGATGGCCTCGCGCGAGAACATCATGTTTTATTTCGATCCCAGCCAGGTGGCCGAAGGCAAGGCGCCGGCGAGCAAGCGCTTTCGGATCGGCGGCATGGTGGTCAAGGGTAGCGTGGCACGCAACCCGGGCGATTTAAAAGTCAGTTTCGTGCTGTCCGATTTTGCCCATGAAGTTCCGGTGGAATACAGCGGCGTGCTGCCCGACTTATTCCGTGAAGGCCAAGGCATCATTGCCCACGGCACACTGGACTCTCACGGCACCTTTGTCGCCGATGAAGTCCTGGCGAAGCATGACGAGAAATACATGCCGCCGGAAGTTGCGGCGTCCTTGAAAAACAAAACCGCGGCGCATGCAGCGGCGGGGCAGCCCATCACTTGAAGGCTTGAATCCATGGCACCTGAATTAGGAATGTTTGCGCTGATATTGGCCTTTGTGCTCAGCGTCTCGCAGGCATTTTTCGGCCTGACCGGTGCTTGGCGCAGTAACGCGACCTGGATGGCCGTAGCCCGTCCGGCAGTCACCGGACAATTCGTCTTCGTCGTGCTGGCCTTCGCCTGCCTGGTGTATGCATTCACGCATAACGACTTCTCGGTGCTGTATGTGGCACGCAATTCCAATAGTCACCTGCCGCTGTTCTACCAGGTGGCGGCTGTTTGGGGCGCGCACGAGGGTTCCTTGCTGCTGTGGATTTTGATCCTCGCAATTTGGAGCGTGGCGGTGGCTGCCTTCAGCCGCGGTCTACCCCTGTCCTTCTCCAGCCGTGTACTGGGTGTCATGGGGCTGATCAGCTCCGGCTTCATGCTATTCACGCTGTGGACTTCCAACCCTTTCACGCGCCTGATTCCGGCCGCACAGGATGGCGCGGACCTCAATCCGGTGCTGCAGGATTTCGCGCTCGCCATCCATCCGCCCATGCTCTATACCGGCTATGTCGGATTCTCGGTGGCTTTCGCCTTCGCCTGTGCTGCCATGTTGGAAGGACGCTTGGATCAAACCTGGGCGCGTTGGACGCGGCCGTGGACCATTTTTGCGTGGATGTTTCAAACCATCGGCATTGCCTTGGGCAGTTGGTGGGCTTACTACGAACTGGGCTGGGGTGGTTGGTGGTTCTGGGATCCGGTGGAAAATGCCTCGTTCATGCCCTGGCTGGTGGGCACTGCGTTGATCCATTCGCTCAGCGTCACCGAGAAGCGCGGCATTTTTAAGAGCTGGACACTGCTGCTCGCCATTTTTGCGTTTTCCTTGAGTTTGGTCGGTACCTTCTTGGTGCGCTCCGGCGTACTGGTGTCGGTGCATTCCTTCGCCTCTGACCCGACGCGCGGTTTGTATATTCTGGCCTTCCTGGTGCTGACCATCGGCGGCTCGCTCACGCTGTATGCCTGGCGTGCACCGAAGTTGTATGCGCCCGGCGGATTTGAACTCTTCTCGCGAGAATTTTTTCTACTGGTCAACAACGTCATCTTGGTCGCCGTGGCTGCACTGGTCTTATGGGGCACGCTCTCACCGCTGGTGTATGAAATGTTGAACATCGGCAAGATCTCGGTAGGACCGCCGGTGTTCGCCGTGATGTTCCTCGTGCCAATTTTCCCGCTGATGATTTTCTTAAGCATCGGCATGCACTCGGCCTGGCGGCGCGGCAAGCTCACGGTGACTGCCAAGCCCTTGTGGTGGCTGGGCGGCGCGGCAGTGCTGTTGTCCGTTGCCATTCAAGGCATCGTGTTTCGCGAATTCCATGTCGTGGGATTGATCGGCTTCAGTTTCGGCTTTTGGGTGATTTTCTCCTCCGTGCTCGAGCCGCTGCGACGCTTCCGCGAGAAACAGACCATTACTGCGGCACTGATCGGAATGTGTCTGGCGCATTTGGGGGTGGGCGTGTTTGCCATTGGCGCGAGCGGTGTGGAGAGCTACAAGGTCGAGAAAGATGTGGCGTTGAAACAGGGCGGAAGCTTCGCCATTGGCGGCTACGAGTTTAAGTTCATCAATGCCGTCAAGGTTCGCGGCCCGAACTACGATGCCGTGGAAGCCACCGTAGCGGTGACGCACAACGGTCAACCGGTGACGGTGTTGAAACCTCAAAAGCGCCACTTCTGGGTGCAGCAGACGGACAACAGCGCAGCGGCCATCTCGGTCAATTGGGCCCGCGACTTGTTTGTCGCCATGGGCAACCCGCTCGGGGAAGATGCCTGGAGCATGCGCATTCAATACAAGCCCTTGGTGCGCTATATCTGGTTAGGCGCCATCATCATGGCGTTGGGCGGCCTATTGGCGGCCACCGATCGGCGCTACCGTGTCAAGGTGCCGGAAGCCGCACCGTTGCCCGCCAAGACTCCGCCACCAGGGCGGCCTGAGTTGGGCACGGTCTAATGTGGAAGTTCCTGCTTCCGGCAGCGGCATTCGTCGCACTCGCCGTGTTGTTTGCGTTTGGGCTCAATCCGAAGCGAGATATCCACGCGCTGCCATCGCCGTTGATCGGTAAGGCGGCGCCCGAATTTGCGCTGACCGACGTACTCGACGCCAATCGGGTGGTCAGTAATAGCACTCTGAAAGGCCAGGTGTACGTGCTCAATGTTTGGGCCACGTGGTGCGTGCCATGCCGCGAGGAACATCCCTCCCTACTGTCCATCGCGCATACCGGTCAAGTGCCCATCATTGGCTTGAATTGGAAGGATAATCGCGATCGTGCCAAGTTGTGGTTGGAGCAACTGGGCAATCCCTATCAAGCGGTTGCCTTTGACGGCGATGGCCGAGCCGCCATCGATTGGGGCGTGTATGGCGCGCCCGAAACTTACCTGGTAGGTAAGGACGGCAAGGTACTGTTCAAGTTCATCTCACCCATCACCCAGGAGGTGTGGGATCAGGAATTCGCGCCGCGCATTGCGGCGGCCAAAGGAAGTGGCGCGTGAGGGCGGTCGCCGTGAACATGGTCGCCGTAATTTTGCTGGGTTTCAGTCTACTGGCCGCAGTCCCGGCCCACGCCGTCGATGTGAACGGCCAGTTGGAAAATCCGGCCTTGCAGTCACGCTTCGAGAGCATTGCCAAAGAATTGCGCTGCCTGGTCTGCCAGAACGAATCGATCGCGGATTCCAATGCCGAGCTTGCTGTGGATTTGCGCAGGCAGGTGCGTGAAATGTTGGAAGCCGGCAAAAGCGATGACGACATTTTCACCTACATGACCGACCGCTATGGCGACTTCGTCCGCTTCGCGCCGCCGCTCGGTCCGAAAACCTATTTGATCTGGGGCGCTCCCTTCATCGCGTTGTTGATCGGCATCGCCGTCATCGTGCGCATCGTGCGTCAGCGATCACGCATGCCGTTGGACGAATGAACACTTTTATCATCATTGCTGCGGCCATGGCGTTGGTGGCAGCCGCGGTCGTGGCCGTACCACTGCTTCGCAATCATCAGAGTCGGCTGGTCGCGCTGCTGGCCGCCATCCTCGTCGCCGGCAGTGCGGCCGGCCTGTATCCATTGTGGTCCAATTTCAATTGGCACGCGCCGTCCACAGCCGCCGCACCAGCCGCGGCGGGACCGGATGTCGCGGCCATGGTGGCGAAACTGGAGAAGCACCTGCAGGAGCAGCCCGATGACATGCCCGGTTGGCTGATGTTGGGACGCTCCTACATGGCAATGGAGCGCCTGGATGACGCCATCACGGCCTTCGATCATGCTCACAAGCTTGGAAAGAGCGCCGATGCCGCTTTGGGCCTGGGCGAGGCCATTACCTTGAAGGATGGCGGTCAGATACCGCCCGAGGCGGCAGCCCTGTTTGAGGAGGCGTTGACACTGCAGCCGGGAAACCCGAAGGGTCTTCTGTACGGCGGCTTTGGCGCCGCGGCGCGCGGCGATCGTGAGCTGGCGCGCAGCCGCTGGCAGGCGTTGAAAGATTTAGATCCTCCACCGCAAATCGCCGAGATGCTGGATGCGCGGATTGCTCAGCTGGGGTTGCCGCCGCAAGCTCAAGGGACGAATGCGTCGCCGGGCGGGACGAACACGAGCGCGCCGCCCTCTGCAGCAGCGCAGGCGACTGTCAACATCACCGTCGCGCCCGCGCTGAAGTCCAAAGTTCAGGCGGATACGCCTTTGTTTCTTTTCGCGCGCGAACCCGGTCAAGCCGGTCCGCCGCTGGCCGTTAAGCGGTTGACAGGTGCCTCAGTCGGCAGCCAGGTCAAATTAACATCCGCTGACTCAATGATGGCAGGACATGCACTGTCCGCCGGGATGAAGGTGATGGTGACGGCGCGAGTTTCATTCAAGGGTCAACCGCTGCCAGTGGCCGGAGACCTGTACGGCGAGGTGGCGTATGAAGTGGGTCGCGACGGAGTACTCGATTTGGTGATCGACCACACCGTCGAATAGGGCGAACCAATGAGCGTTGCAAAAAATCTCGCCGCGGGCCGCATCTTGGAGGATCAATTGTTTCCTTATCCGCGCATGCGCGAGAAGGATCGAGAGGTCTTAGGCGCCATGGTCGATGCCATCGATGAATTCCTATCGCCTCAACAGCAGGCTTTCAAACAATGGGATCGCGAGGCGCAGCAGCCCGCGGAATTCATCCAAGGTTTGCGCGACCTCGGACTGTTCGGATTGATCATTCCCGAGGAGCACGGCGGCCTTGGCTTATCCAATGCCGGGTACGCACGCGTGCTCGCGCAAAGCAGTTCGCACGATAGCTCCGTCACGCTGACCATCGGTGCCCACAGCTCGATCGGCATGAAGGGCATTTTGCTGTTTGGCACCGAGGAGCAAAAGGCACGCTACTTGCCGAAGCTGGCCAGCGGCGAAATGATCGCGGCGTTTTGCCTGACCGAGTCCGGCGCCGGATCGGACGCGGCCTCGATCCGCACCCAGGCGATGCAAAACTCGGACGGCAGTTGGACATTGAGCGGGGAGAAGATATGGATCACCAACGGTGGGATCGCTGACCTGTACACCGTGTTTGCGCGTACCGCTTCATCCAGCGGCAAGATCACCGCATTCATAGTCGAAGCCAAGTGGCCGGGCGTGAGTCACGGCCAGCACGAAGACAAAATGGGCATCCGTGCCTCATCCACTACGACGGTCAATTTTGCCGATGTGCGGGTACCCGCCGAGAATGTGCTGGATGCCGAAGGCAAGGGCTTCAAGGTGGCCATGGCCATTCTGAATAATGGACGCACCGGTCTGGGTGGCGGCGCCGTGGGCGGCATGAAGGTGCTGCTCGCCATGTCCGTCGCCCAGGCTCAAGAGCGCAAACAGTTCAACACGCCGATCGCACAGTTCGGTCTGATTCGCGAAAAGCTTTCGCAGATGACGCTCGACTGCTTTGCCGCAGAGAGCGTGGTGTGGATGGTGGCGCATTATATCGACTCCGGGGTGGAGGATTACTCGGTCGAGGCGGCGATCAGCAAAGTCTTCGCCAGCGAAGCGTTGCAGCGCAGTGCCTATGAGGCCTTGCAGATCGCAGCCGGCAGCGGCTTCATGCGCGAGTATCCCTACGAGCAGATCACCCGCGACTGCCGCATCTTGACGATCTTCGAAGGCACCAACGAAGTACTGCGGTTGTATATCGCGTTGTCCGCCCTGAAGGATTTAGGCAAATCATTTGGCGAGTTGAAGGCCGCGGTCGACGATATTTTCAACAACCCCATCAAGGGGTTCGGGGTGATGTCCGACTATGCCGAGCGGCGCATCACGCACGCAACCGGCGTGGGCCGCGATAAAATCACTACGCCGCTGCCGGCCTCATTGCGCGAGGCAGCGGTGATCTACGAACGCTACACGGTGGAACACTCGAAAGCCTGCGACTTCTTGCTGCGCAAATTCGGCAAGTCGATCGCTGATCAGCAGCATGCACTGAAGCGGGTGGCGGACATCTCGATGGATTTGTTCGTTGGCTTGTGTGTGCTGTCGCGTGCGGCGTCGCTGGCCAAGGTGGGCGGGCCGCAGGCAGAGCAGGCCAGCGTCATCGCGGGAGTGTTTGCGCAGCAGGCCAAGCGCCGTATGGCGAATAACATTCGCCGCATCGAGCGCAACGAGGATGAGGAGATGGACGGGTTAGCCGGTTTCATCTTGGATAAGGGAAGTTATCCCTGGGACGTGATTTTATGAGCATAACCTCAACCGAGCATGAGCAGACGCTGCCGCCGTTGATCGACCGACGCAAGCCCATCGTGTGGCTGGTGGCCTTTGCCGTGATCGTACTGGTGGGCGTGATCGCCTGGCGCTTGAAGACCGTTCTGGTGGTGAAGCCCGACCTGACCAGCCATCGCGCGATCCCGACCGTGAGCGTGACCGAAGTCGGCGTCAGCACCATGCCCACCACGGTGAGCATCATCGGCACCATTGGCGCGCGCTACGACATGCCCATCGGCGTGGAAGGCGACGGTGGGCGCGTCTCCGCAATCTACGTTGAGGCCGGCGATCATGTGAAGCGCGGGCAGATTCTTGCCCACTTGAATGTGTCGGTGTTAGAGCCGCAGGTGGCCAACCTGGCGGCGGCCTTAGAGCAAAGTAAAGCCGAAGCAGAATTGGCACTGGCCGAATATCACCGCGCGCAGGCGGTCGGTGCTTCGGGGGCGCTGTCCGCTGAGGAAACCGAGCGGCGAAAGTCGGCCACCGTCACGGCGGCCGCCAAAGTGAAGTTCGCCGAAGCACAGCTGGCTGAGGCCAAGGCTCGCTTAGCGCGCGCCGATATTCGCGCGCCGGATGACGGGATTATTCTGACGCGCAATGTCGAGGTGGGGCAGACGGCCTCCGCCGCTGAAGCCATGTTTCGGCTATCGAAGGGCGGCGAGGTGGAAATGCGTGGCCAGGTCGCCGAGCAGGATTTACCGCTGCTCAAGGTCGGACAGGACGTCAACGTCAAACTAACCGGCACCTCGATCAACTATCCTGGAAAGATCCGCCTGCTCGGCGCCATCATCGATCCCGCCACGCGTTTAGGCATGGCGCGAATCGCGCTGACGCCGGATCCGAACTTGAGGCCTGGCGCCTTTGCGCGGGCGGAAGTGACCGTGAGCAATGCACAGCGCGCGGTGTTGCCGCAGACCGCGGTATTGTCCGATGATCGAGGCAGCTACGTGCTGGTGGTCAATGCGCAGAACAAGGTCGAACGGCGCGCGGTGCGGGTCTCGGGCATGATTCAGTCAGGCGTCACCATCGCCGAAGGCGTGGCAGGCCGAGATAAGGTCGTGGCCACGGCCGGCGCCTTCCTGCAAGAGGGGGACGTGGTCAAACCCGTCATGCTCCCGGGCCAGTCGTGAAAAACATCTCAGCATGGGCCATCCGTCATCCCGTGACGCCCATCGTACTGTTCGTGATGCTGTTTTTCGCCGGCGTCATTTCCTTCATCCGACTGCCCATCAA